>NZ_JBGCCS010000001.1:0-511993 GCF_041262645.1 Streptacidiphilus sp. EB129 | reverse complement strand
AGCGTCACGGTGACGGCCAAGGACAGCACCGGCGCCTCCGGCAGCACCAGCTTCAGCTGGACCGTCAACCCGAGCAGCGTCGAGACCGTCTCGGTGACCAACCCGGGCAACCAGACCGGCACCGTCGGCACCGCCGCCTCCCTGCAGATCAAGGCCACCGACTCGGCCGGCAAGTCCCTGACCTACAGCGCCACCGGCCTGCCGGCGGGCCTGAGCATCTCGGCCAGTGGCCTGATCTCCGGCACCCCGACCACCGCCGCCACCAGCAGCGTCACGGTCACCGCCAGCTCCGGCACCGCGTCCGGCTCCACCTCCTTCAGCTGGACCGTCGGCACCTCCGGCGGCGGCGGCTGCACCAGCCCCGGCCAGAAGATCGGCAACCCCGGCTTCGAGACCGGCAGCGCCTCGCCCTGGAAGATGACCGCGGGCGTGCTGAACAACGACACCGTCAGTGAGCCGGCCCACTCCGGCAACTGGGACGCCTGGCTCGACGGCTACGGCACCACCCACACCGACACCCTCGCCCAGTCCGTGGCGATCCCGGCCGGCTGCAGCGCCGCCTTCTCGTTCTGGCTGCACATCGACACCGCCGAGACCACCCGGACCACGGCGTACGACACCCTCAAGGTCCAGGTCCTCAACAGCTCCGGCACCGTGCTGGGCACGCTGGCGACCTACTCCAACCTGAACGCGGCCTCCGGCTACGCACAGCACTCGTTCAGCCTGTCCAGCTACGCCGGACAGACCGTCACCCTCAAGTTCACCGGTAGCGAGGACGCGAGCCTGCAGACCAGCTTCGTCGTCGACGAGACCGCCCTGAACGCCTCCTGACCGCCCCGCACTGAACCAGCGGAACCCCCGGCTCACCTGCGACCGCCACTCGGGTCGCAGGTGAGCCGGCCGCATGTCACCCGCGATGTCACGCCCGCCCCCGCGCGATACCCCCGGACGCCCCGCGTCGCCCGGCCCGAAGGCCGGAATCCTGCGAGGATCAGAGGATGGAACCGGTGGAGGCGTTGGAGCGGATCGCATTCCTGCTGGAGCGCGCGCAGGCCCCGACCTATCGGGTGCAGGCGTTCCGCCACGCCGTGGAGGTCATCGCGCCGCTCACCCCGGCGGAGCTGCGGGTGCTGGCCGACGCCGGGCGGCTGACCGCCCTGAAGGGGATCGGGGCCACCACGTCGCAGGTGATCACGGAGGCCCTCTCCGGGCAGCAGCCGGGCTACCTGGCCGGCCTGGAGGAACAGGCCCGGGCTCCACTGGTCGACGGCGGCCGGGCGCTGCGGGCGGCCCTGCGCGGAGACTGCCACCTGCACTCCGACTGGTCCGACGGCGGCAGCCCGATCGCCACCATGGCCCGCGCCGCCCGGGGCATCGGGCACGAGTGGGCGGTACTGACCGACCACTCGCCACGGCTGACCATCGCCCGCGGCCTGTCGGCGGACCGGCTGCGCGAACAGCTCGACGTCGTCGCCGAACTCAACGAGGAGCTGGCACCGTTCCGGCTGCTCACCGGGATCGAGTGCGACATCCTCGCCGACGGCGGGCTCGACCAGGAGGACGAGCTGCTGGAACGCCTGGACGTGGTGGTGGCCTCGGCCCACTCGCAGCTGCGCATGGACCGGGCCTCGATGACCCACCGCCTGGTCGCGGCGGTCGGCAATCCGCTCGTCGACGTGCTGGGGCACTGCACCGGCCGGCTGGTGGGCGACCGGCAGCGACCCGAATCCGTGTTCGACGCCGACGTGGTCTTCGCCGCCTGCGCCCGGGCGGGAACCGCCGTGGAGATCAACTCCCGCCTCGATCGCCTCGACCCGCCGCGCCGCCTGCTGCGCCGGGCCGACGAGGCCGGGGTCCTCTTCGCGATCGATTCCGACGCCCACGCGCCCGGGCAGCTGGACTGGCAGATCCACGGCTGCGCGCGGGCCGAGGAGTGCGGCATCCCACCCGGGCGCGTCATCACCACCTGGACCGCCCATGAACTGCTCACCTGGACCCGGACCCGCCGACCCCCGGCCCGGCCCGCACCGTAGTCGCAGGCCGGCCCGCCCGAAGAACATCCAGGACGGCCCGTCGTTTCGCCGTCCGACGCGCTGTCGCGGCACCTATGCTCGCCGGTGGCGACAACAGTTCGGAAGAGTTCTCGCCCCGGTGTCGAAATCGCGGAGCGTGCTTCTACCAGTCCGTGAGAGCGCCCCGGCGGTGGGCGCGCGAGTCCGAGGAGCAGGACGATGAAGTACATGCTGCTGATGCAGTTCAGTGCGGCGACGGTGGACTTCCCGGCGATCGACACCTGGACGCCTGAGGAGATCCAGGCGCACATCGCCTTCATGCGCGACACCAATGTCAAGCTGTCCGCCGCCGGAGAGCTGGTCGACGCGCAGGGTCTGGCGATGCCGGACACGGCGAGGATCGTCCGCTCGCACGGTGGTGGTGCGCCCGTGGTCACCGAGGGGCCCTTCCCGGAGACCAAGGAGTGGGTGGCCGGCTGGTGGATCGTCGACTGCGAGGCACCCGAGCGGGCAGTGGAGATCGCCGCCGCCGTGTCGGCGGCGCCCGGTCCCGGCGGGGCGCCGCTGAACATGCCGATCGAGGTGCGCCAGGTGATGTCGGCCCCGACCGAGGAGCTGTGACCCCTGACTGATCCGGAGGCGCCCGTCGAGACCGCGCCCGTCGAGACCGCGCCCGTCGAAGACCTGCTGCGCGAGCTGGCGCCGCAGGTCGTCGGCGTGCTCACCCGGCGGTTCGGGGACTTCACCGCCGCCGAGGACGCCGTCCAGGAGGCGCTGCTGGCCGCCGCCGTCCAGTGGCCCGGAGAGGGGATCCCCGGCAACCCGCGCGGCTGGCTGATCCAGGTCGCCCAGCGCCGGATGACCGAGGAGGTGCGCAGCGAGCAGGCCCGCCGCCGCCGGGAGGACCGGGTGGCCCGGCAGGTACCGGCCGACCGGCGGGCGGCGCCCGCGGCGGACACCGTCGACACGGCGGGGCAGGACGACACGCTGACCCTGCTCTTCCTGTGCTGCCATCCGGTGCTGGCCCCTGCCTCGGCCCTCGCGCTCGCCCTGCGCTGCGTCGGCGGGCTGACCACGGCCGAGATCGCCCGCGCGTTCATGGTGCCCGAGGCGACCATGGGACAGCGGATCAGCCGGGCCAAGCAGCGCATCAAGGCGTCCGGCGTGCCGTTCCGGCTGCCGGAGACGGACGGCTGGGCGGAGCGGCTCGACGCGGTGCTGCACGTCCTCTACCTGATCTTCAACGAGGGCTACGCCACCAGCGTGGGCGACCATCTGCAACGGGTCGAGCTGTCCCGGGAGGCGATCCGGCTGACCCGGGCCGTCCACGCGCTGCTGCCCGACGACAGCGAGGTCACCGGGCTGCTGGCGCTGATGCTGCTCACCCACGCCCGCAGCCCGGCCCGGACCGGACCCGGCGGCGAGCTGATCCCGCTGGCCGAGCAGGACCGCGGACGGTGGGACGGCGCGGCCGTCACCGAGGGGATCGCGCTGATCACCGCCGCGCTGCCGAGGGGCCCGGTGGGTCCGTACCAGGTCCAGGCGGCCGTCGCCGCCGTCCACGACGAGGCCGCCACCGCCGCGGACACCGACTGGCCGCAGATCCTCGCCCTCTACGGGGTGCTGGAAGGCATCTCGAAAAACCCGGTGGTCTCGCTCAACCGGGTGGTCGCCACCGCCATGGTGCACGGCCCGCAGGCCGGCCTGGACGCGCTGGAAGCCCTCGCGCCGGACCCTCGCCTGACGGGCCATCACCGGGTCACCGTGGTGCGGGCCCATCTCCTGGAGATGGCCGGTGACCGGACGGCGGCGGCCGAACTGTTCCGCGCCGCCTCCCGGGCCACCGCCAGCCTGCCCGAGCGGCACCATCTCGCCATACGGGCCGCCAGACTGACCGACCCCGGCCCGTCTGCCTGAACATCCGGCCGCGAGGATCGCCCAACTCGCGTGGTTCCCACATGACTTCGCAGAGGATAGGCTCTGGCCGCCTTCACCGAGCCCGCACAGGGGGAACAGTTGCTTCCGGTTCCACATCCACGCATCGCCCGCTTACTGGTGACATCCGCCCTCGCGGCGGCGTCCATCGGCGGCGCCGCGTTACCGGCCCACGGTGCCGTCGCAGCACCCGGCTTCGTCCAGCAGGTGTCCGTTCATCACCACGACGGGGCCGCCTCGGTCTCGGCGACGCCCAGCGCGCCCGTCACCGCCGGAGACCGGCTGGTCGTCGCCGTGACGGTGTGGAGTGCGACCTCGGCAACAGCCGCCAGGGTCTCCGACACGGCCGGAAACACATACACCGAGCTTGCCCACGTGGTCGGGTCCGACAACACCGAACTGAGCGTGTGGAGCGCGCCGGTCACCGCGGGCGGCGGCACCCGACCGACCGTCACGGCGAGCACCACCTCGGGGGGCGACCTGGGCCTGACCGCCCTGGAGTACTCAGGCCTCTCGGCCGCCACCGACGCCTCGGTGCTGGACGTGCACGCCCAGGCCACCGGGACCACCTCGGGTGCGGACCAGGTCGCCTCGGGCGCCACCCCCGCGGCGACCGGGAGCAACGAGCTGGCGCTCGGCTTCTACGCCGACTCCGGCTTCGGTGACACCCTGGGCGCCGGGAGCGGCTTCACCCAGCGGGTGAACGTGTCCCCCACTTCCGACGTGGAGTTCCTCGGCGAGGACCAGACCGTCCAGGCCGGTGCCACCCCCGACGCGGGCTTCGGCACCGGCGGCGGCACCGTCTGGCTCGCGACGACCGTGGTGCTCAAGTCCCAGGCCGGCGGCGCGCCCTCGGCCCCCGGAGCCCCGACGATCACCGGCGTGAGTCCGGGTGACACCAGGGCGACGCTCTCCTGGACCGCGCCCCCGGACGACGGCTCGCCGATCACCTCCTACACCGTCACCCCGTACGCGGGCGGCGTCGCCCAGCCCGCCACCCTGCTGACCGGGTCGCCGCCCGCGACGTCGACCGTGGTGACCGGCCTCACCGACGGAACCGGCTACACGTTCACGGTCGGCGCCGCCAACGCGGTGGGCAGCGGGCCGGCGTCGGCACCGTCCCAACCGGTCACCCCGAGCGCCACAGCCAACGGTGTGTGGGGACCGCTGCAGAACTGGCCGGTGGTGGCGGTGCACTCGATCGTGCTGGACAGCGGCAAACTGCTGCAGTGGGACGGCTGGGAGACCCCGGAGCCGACCGAGGTCTACGACCCGGTGGCGAAGACCTTCACCACCGTCACCGCACCGTCGAGCATCTTCTGCGCCGGCAACGCGAAACTGCCGGACGGGCGGGTGCTCGTGGCCGGCGGCTACGGCCAGACCAGCACCGGCAAGCTGGGCATCGTCGACACCAACATCTTCGACCCGGCCAGCCAGACCTGGTCCAAGGTGGCCGACATGCACCAGCCGCGCTGGTATCCGGACCTCACCGAGCTGGCGGACGGCCGCTACGTGGCGATCAGCGGCAACTCGTCCGACTCGTCCACCTGGTCCGACACCCCCGAGGTCTACGACCCGGTCAGGAACACCTGGACCCAGCTCACCTCGATCAGCACCTCGCAGGTGCACGAGGAGGAGTATCCCTTCTCCTACCTGGCGCCGAACGGCAAGGTCTTCACCATCGGCCCGTCCGAGGACGTCTCCTACTGGCTCGACGCCAACGCCCAGACCTGGACCCCCGTCGGGCAGAGCGGCCTCAGGAACGGCTCGTCGGTGATGTACCAGCCCGGCAAAATCCTCTACAGCGGCGGCGCACCCAGCGTCACCGCCACCACCCCGTCGGTGGCCGGAGCCGCGACGATCGACCTGAACGCCCCCAACCCGGTGTGGAAACCGATCGCGCCGATGAACTACGCGCGGGTCTACCACACCCTGACCATGCTGCCCGACGGCCGGGTGCTCGCGGTCGGCGGCGAGCCGACCTCGTCCCAGACGCAGGTCACCAGCGGTGTGCTGCCGGCCGAGATCTGGGACCCGGCCACCGGACAGTGGACCACCATCGGCCCGATCGCGACGGCCCGCAACTACCACTCCACCGCCGTCCTCCAGCCCGACGGCACGGTCCTGATCGCGGGTGGCGGCCACGAGGAGTCGAGCAGCGACCCCGGCCAGTACTCCGCCCAGGTCTACTCGCCCTCGTACCTCTTCAACGGCCCGCGTCCGACCATCAGTTCGGCAGCCGCCTCGGCCCACTACGGTGACGTCCAGACCGTGGTCACCCCGGACGCCGCGTCGGTCTCGGCGGTGAACCTGGTCTCCTTCGGGGCGGACACCCACCAGGCGGACATGGACCAGCACTTCGTGCCGCTCTCGTTCACCGCCGGCCAGGCCCCGGGCACGCTGAACGTGACGATGCCGCAGTCCGGCGCCTACGCTCCGCCCGGCGACTACATGCTCTTCATCGTCACCAGGAACGGCGTGCCGTCCGTCGCGCACACCATCCATGTGAGCGCCCCGGCGTCGGGGACCGGCCCGAGCACTCCCACCGGCGTCACCGCCACGCCCGGCGACGGGTCCGCCACCGTCGCCTGGACCGCGTCCAGCGACGGCGGCGTGCCGATCACGTCCTACACCGTGACGCCCTCCGCGGGCGGCGTCGCCCTGCCGGCCACCACGGTGACCGGCAACCCGGCGGCGACCTCCACCAGGGTGACCGGGCTGAGCGACGGCACGAGCTACACCTTCACCGTCACGGCCACCGACGCGAACGGAACATCCCCGCCGTCCACGGCCTCGAACACCGTGACACCGTCCGCCACGGCGCCGACACCGGCCTTCGTCCAGCAGGCGACGACCCACCTCGGCTCCGCGTCCTCGGCAGCGGTCTCGCTGGGCAAGCCCGTCACCGTGGGCGACCGGATGGTCGTCGAGGTGGGCGTCTGGAGTTCCACCTCCGCCACCACCAGCGCGGTCACGGACTCCGCGGGCAACACCTACACGGAGTTCGCGCACTCCACCGCGTCCGACGGAACCGAGACCAGCGTCTGGAGCGCCCCGCTCTCCGCGGCCACGGGCACGCCGCTGACCGTCTCGGCCACCGCCAGCGCACCGGCCGACATCGGCGTCGCAGCCCTGGAGTACTCCGGTCTGTCGACGGCGCCCGGCACCGGCGCCCTCGACGTGCAGGCTCACGCCACCGGCACCACGGGGTCGGCGGCCGTGAACGTCTCATCGGGGGCACCGGCGGCGGCCACGGCCGCCGACGGGGAACTCGCGCTGGGCTTCTACGCCGATTCCGGATTCGGTGACACGCTCGGTCACGGCTCCGGATTCACCGCCCGGGCCGGCGTCTTCCCCACCGGCGACATGGAGCTCTACGTCGAGGACGCCATCGCCGCCGCGGGGACCAGGCCGAACGCCGCCTTCCTGACCGGTGCCGGAACCGTCTGGCTCGCCGGGGTGCTGGTCTTCAGACACGCCTGACCGGGTTCAGAGCCGTGGGGGGGGGCCCCCCCCCCGGGGGGGGGGGGGGGGGGCCGGCCCGGGGGGGGGGGGGGCCCGCCGCGCCGCCCCCCCGCCGGCCGCCCGCGGGGGGGGGGGGCGGGGGGGGGCGGGGGGGGGGGGCCCCCCCCCCCCCCCCGCCGGGGGGGGCCCGGGGGCCCCCCCCCCCGGGGGGGGGGGGGGGCCCCCCCCCCGCCCCGGCGATGCACGGAACGCGCCGTCCTGCCGCGCCCGGCCTATCATCTGACTGTGGCCACCTGGACCGATGTGCGCCGGATCGCGCTGGCGCTCCCCGAGACGACGGAGCAGTCCTCACGCGGAACCACGCACTGGCGTGTCAGGGACCGGAACTTCGTCTGGGAACGACCGCTCCACCGGGTGGACCGCGAGGCCCTCGGCGAGGCCGCACCCGACGGTCCGGTGATCGGCGTGCGGGTCGCGGACCTCGGGGTGAAGGAAGCCGTACTGGCCGAGGACTCGGACGTCTTCTTCACGATCCCGCACTTCGACGGCTTCCCGGCCGTCCTCGTCCTGCTGGACCTGATCGAGGTCGCGGAACTGGACGAGCTCATCGTCGAGGCCTGGCTCACCCGCGCCCCGGCCCGTCTGGCCAAGGAGTACCTCGCCTCGTCGCAGCCGACGTAGCCGGCTCCGCCGTAGCCCGCTCAGTCGTCGGCCGGCTCCGCCGCCGACCTGGCCCGACGCAGTGACGGACGACGCCGTCGCCGGCGCCGTCCGCGTCATCAGCCGATCAGCGGGCCTCCGCCGCTGTCAGCGTGCGCCCTCCACCGTCCCACCCTGTCGCCGCGGCAGCTTCCAGCCGGGGCGGACGAAGTGGCAGGTGTAGCCGTTGGGGTAACGCTCCAGGTAGTCCTGGTGCTCGGGCTCGGCCTCCCAGAAGGGCCCGGCGGGAGACACCTCGGTGACCACCGTGCCGGGCCACAGCCCCGAGGCGTCGACGTCCGCGATCGTGTCGTACGCGACCCGCTTCTGCTCGTCGTCCTGGTAGAAGATCGCCGACCGGTAGCTGCTGCCGACGTCGTTGCCCTGGCGATTCTTCGTGCTGGGGTCGTGGATCTGGAAGAAGAACTCCAGGATCCCGCGGAAGTCGGTGACGGCGGGGTCGTAGGTGATCTCGATCGACTCGGCGTGCGTGCCGTGGTTACGGTACGTGGCATTGGGCACGTCGCCGCCGCTGTAGCCGACCCGGGTCGCGGTCACCCCCGGCTGCCTGCGGACCAGATCCTGCATCCCCCAAAAGCAGCCACCCGCCAGAACAGCCTTCTGCGTCTGCACGGCCACTACCTCCTCAAACCGATGGTGTCTGGTACTGCCAACACGGACGTACGGGCGATCATTCCACGCCCGCGGCAGGCTCCCCGCCGTCCCCGGTGCCGCCCGGGCCGCCGGGACGAGAGCGACGCCGGGGTCGTTCCGCGCTGAAATCAGTGCGAAGTGTCTTGACAGAGTGACGCGTTGGGTTCAGCTTGTTGGCATGTCCTGAACGTAGACAACGTTGTCAGGAAGGTAGCATGATCCCCCAACCGCGTGGAACCCACCGCTTCGTCTTACCCCTGCTGACAGCCGGTGCCCTGCTCGTCACCGGCGCCACCACAGCTCCCGCCCTCGCCGCGGCACCCGCCAGGGCCTCGGCGAAGCCGGCAGCACTGGTCACCGCACCCGCCTCGCTGGTGAACCCGTTCATCGGCACCTCCAACTCCGCCGACGACTTCCCCGGTGCGGACCTGCCGTTCGGCATGGTGCAGTGGAGCCCCGACACCCCGTCCCGTCCCGACGGCGGCGGCTACGAGTACAACGACTCCTCGATCACCGGCTTCAGCCTCACCCACCTCGCCGGGCCCGGCTGCGGCGCCGGCGGCGACATCCCCGTGCTGCCCACCGTCGGCGCCATCGACACCGGCGCCACGGACGCCTTCTCGCACACCGGCGAGTCGGCCGCCCCCGGCTCGTACACGGTGTCGCTCGGCAACGGGGTGAAGACGGAACTCGCCGCCACCACCCGCAGCGGCATGGCCCGGTTCACCTTCCCCTCCTCCACCCAGTCCAATCTCGTCTTCAAACTGGCGGGCAGTCAGAACGGTGACTCCAACACCCAGTTCACGACGGTGAACAGCAGCGAGGTCAGCGGCCAGGTCACCAGCGGCAAGTTCTGCGGCGCGGGCAACTCCTACACGGTCTACTTCGACATGGTCTTCGACCACCCCTTCGCCGGCCACGGCACAGCGGCCGTGCGGGCCACGCCCAGCAGCACCCCGCCCCAGACCGGGGTCTCGCCCCACGTCCCCGAGGCGAAGAACAAGCCGGTGCTGCACGGCGCCCGGCCCCGCAGCTCCAGGCCCGCCGCCCCGCAGGCCGCGGCGAACGACGGCTATGTCACCTTCGACACCACGGCCGACGCGGTCGTCCAGGCCAAGGTCGGCATCTCCTACGTCTCCACGGCCGACGCGGTCGCCAACCGCACCGCCGAGAACCCGAACTGGGACTTCGACGGCGTCAGGAGCGCCGGACTCGCCTCCTGGAACTCCCTGCTCGGCCGGGTCAGCACGGCCGGTGGCAGCGCCGCCCAGCAGGCGGTCTTCTACACCGCGCTCTACCACTCCCTGCTGCACCCCAACGTGGTCAGTGACAGCAACGGCCAGTACCCCGGCTTCGACGCGAAGACCCACACCGTCGACGCGGGCCACAGTGCCGCCTACGCCAACTACTCGGGCTGGGACATCTACCGGTCCCAGGCCCAGCTCGAAGCCCTGGTCGACCCGCAGGCCGCCTCGGACACGGCCCAGTCCATGATCGACGACTATGCGCAGACCGGCCAGTTCCCCAAGTGGTCCGAGAACAACGGCGAGAGCTATGTGATGGTCGGGGATCCGGCCGACGAGATCATCGCCGACTACCACGCGTTCGGGGCGACGAACTTCGACACCGCCACCGCGCTGACCGACATGGTCGCCGAGGGCACCGGCGCCAACAACAACCGCCCCGGCCTCAACTACCTGGAGCAGCTGGGCTACCTGCCCAGCGACGGCAGCTACGGCTGCTGCAACTTCTACGGCCCGGCCTCCACCACCCTGGAGTACAACTCGGCGGACTTCGCGATCTCGGCGCTGGCCGGCGCCCTGGGCGACACCGCCCACCAGAGCTCCTTCGCCGACCGCGCGCAGGACTGGCGCAACCTCTTCGACTACGGCAGCGGTTTCGTCCAGCCGCGCGACCAGCGCGGCCCGTGGACCTCCGGGTTCTCGGCGACCTCCGGCAACAACTTCGTCGAGGGCGACTCCTGGCAGTACACCGCGATGGTGCCGTTCAACCTGCACGGCCTGGTCGGCGCCATGGGCGGCGACGCCGCGTTCGGCACCTTCCTCGACACCGACCTCTCCTCGTTCACCGGCGGCGGTGGACACACCGATCTGGGCAACGAGCCGAGCCTCGACATCCCCTGGGAGTACGACTACATCGGCCGCCCGTACCGCACCCAGCAGGTGGTGCGCCAGGTCCAGGACCAGATCTGGACCGACAGCGCCGGCGGCCTGGCCGGGAACGACGACCTCGGCGAGATGAGCTCCTGGTACGTGTGGTCCGCGCTGGGCATGTACCCGGAGACCCCCGGAACCGCCGACCTGGCGCTCGGGTCACCGCAGTTCACCCAGGCCGTGGTCACCCTGCCCTCCGGCGGCACCCTGACCGTCAACGGGAACGGCGCGGCCGACAACGCACCCTATGTCCAGTCCGCCACCTGGAACGGCGCGGCCTGGAACAACGCCTACGCCCCGACCGGCGCGATCAGCGACGGCGGCACGCTCGGCTTCACCCTGGGCACCACCGCCAACACCTCCTGGGCCTCGGCCGCCTCGGCCGCACCGCCCTCCTACCCGGGCGCACCGACCTACACCGACGCCGGGGTCTCGGCCGACGCCGCGTCCGCCACGGCGAACTTCGACGGCGGCGGCTGGAGTTACTCCGCCACCGCGCTGTCCGACGCCGGTATCAGCCCCGGCAGCACGGTCAGCGCGGGCGGGACCTCCTTCACCTGGCCGGCGCCCGCCCCCGGCCAGCCCGACAACTACCTCGCCAACGGGCAGAGCGTTCCGGCGTCCGGGTCGGGCTCGATCTCCTTCCTGGGCGCCGCGAGCAACGGCCCGTCCTCCGGGACCGCGACCGTCGTCTACACCGACGGCAGCAGCCAGTCCGTGCCGCTGGCCTTCTCCGACTGGACCCTGAACGGCGGCTCGGCAACGGCCCTGCCCGGCAGCACGGTCGCGGCGACCCTGGCCTATCGCAACCAGGCCGGCGCCGGCTCCGACGCCGTCAAGACCTACCTGTTCGCCTCCGCGCCGGTCGGTCTGACGGCGGGAAAGACCGTCGCGAGCGTACGGCTGCCCTCGGACGTCGGCACGGGTGGGCTGCATGTCTTCGCGATCGGCTTCGGCGCCGCCGTCACCGCGCACGTCGGACCGATCGTCTCCGGCGTCTCCGCCGGCCTCTGCGTGGACGACCTGCACAGCGCGACCAGCAACGGCAACCCGGTCGACCTCTACACCTGCAACGGAACCGGCGCCCAGCAGTGGACCGTCGGGACCGACGGCACGCTGCGGGCCCTCGGCGGCTGCCTGGACGTCACCAGCAGCGGAACCGGCAACGGCACCAAGGTCCAGTGGTACGGCTGCAACGGGACCGGCGCCCAGACCTGGCAGCCCGGCGCGGCCGGATCACTGGTCAACCCGGCCTCCGGCAAGTGCCTCGACGACCCGGGATCCAGCACCGTCCCCGGCACCCAGCTCCAGATCTACACCTGCAACGCCACCAACGCGCAGAACTGGACCCTGCCCTGACCACCAGGTGAGGGCGGATCCCGCGGTCGATGCGGCCGCGTCGTTCCAGGCAGAGTCCGGCCCGCTGGTCAGCGTGCTGAGGCGCTTCCTGCGAGCAGCGCGGCCGTCTCCTCGTCCGCCGGAAGGAAGGCCTCAAGTCTGAGTTCGGCCACCGTCACGTCGACGGCGGTGGCGAAGGTGCTGATCGTGGTCATCAGCCTGAGCTCCCCGCCCGGGGAGCTCAGGCGCAGTGGTACCGCGAAGCCGAGGTGGTCGCCGCCCGGCTCCTGGTCGGGGACGTAGGACTGAAGCTCCGTCAGCAGTTCGGCCAGCGCGGCGTCGGGGTTGCGCAGCGTCTCCCGCCGCAGGCCGTCCAGGACGTGGCGGGCCCATTCGGCGAAGTTCGCGATGCGCGGAGCCAGGCCCTGCGGATGCAGGGCGAGCCGGTAGACGTTCAGGGGTGGCCGCAGCAGGTCTGCTGAGGCACCCGCGGTGAGCAGTCCGAAGGCGTCGTTGGCCGCGACCAGGTCGCCGCGGCGGTCGATGACGAGGGCCGGATAGGGCTGATGCCCCGTCAGGATGTGGGTCAGGGCGGTGAGCACCGGGGCGAGGCGCCCGCTGTCCAGGCCGCTCTGCGGATAGGCCGGGGCATAGCCCGCCGTGAGCAGCAGGTCGTTGCGCTCGCGCAGCGGCAGTTCCAGGGACTCCGCCAGCCGCACGACCATGTCGCGGCCGGGGACCGACCGGCCGCTCTCGATGAAGCTCAGATGGCGCTGGGTGGTCCCGGCGCGCAGGGCCAGGTCGAGCTGGCTGAGCCGCCTGCGGGACCGGTGCCCGCGCAGGGCCGTGGGGAAGTCCATGCCTTCGTTCTAGTCCCTGCTGGGCGTGTCCGCGATTCCTTCCAGGGAATTGTCGGTGTGAGCGGCACGAAGCAGGCTGACGGCATGGACAACGAGATGCGTACAGGTGTGCTCCTTCCGACCGGCAGGGCCCAGTGGGGCGCGGGGGCGGATCCGCGAGAGCTGATCGGCTTCGCGCGCCGGGTCGAGGAGCTCGGCTTCGACTCGATCTGGGTCAACGACTCCCTGCTGAGCCCCCGCATCGAGGCGCTGACGATGCTCTCCGCCCTGGCCACGGTGACCGAGCGGGTCACCCTGGGCACCGCGGCCCTGATGCCGGTGCTGCGCCGGCCGGTGCAGGCCGCGCAGGCGCTCGCCTCGATCGACCTGCTCTCCGGCGGGCGGCTGGTGGTGACGGTGGGCGCGGGCTTCCCGGGTCGGCTCGGACAGCCGCTGCACGAGCTGTCCGAGGTCCCCTGGGAACGGCGCTTCACGCGGCTGGACGAGACCGTGGAGCTGTGGCGCGGGCTGTGGTCCCCCCAGGGGCCGGGCCTTCCCGGGGAGCGGGCGTTCCACGGGAAGATCCTGAACTTCGACGCCCTCCCCGAGGGCATCGCACCGTTCCGGGCCGGCGGTCCGCCGATCTGGCTGGGCGGCGCGACGCCCGCCGCGCTGGCCCGTACCGGTCGCCACTACGACGGCTGGCTGCCCTACCCGCCGGACCCGGAGGACTACCGCACCGGCCTGGCCGCGGTCCGGCAGGCCGCCACGGAGGCCGGCCGGACCTCCGAGGCGGTCACCTCGGCGCTGTTCGCGACCGTGCTGGTCACCGACGCGGCCGACGGCGGCCGGGGCGCGCTGGCGGAGTACAGCAGGGTCAACTACGGCATGCCGCTGGAGACCCTGGAGACCATCCAGACACTGATCGCGGGTACCCCCGACCACGTGGCGGCCGCGCTGGGCCGCTACCGGGCCGCCGGGGCCCGGCATGTCGTGTGCCGGATCGCCGGTCTCGACCTCGCCACGCAGCGCGACCAGGTCGAGCGGCTGGCCGAACTCCTGGAGCCGGCCCCCACGGGCGGGGCCGGCGCACCCCAGCCGGCGGGTGCGCTCGGCTGACGGGCCGTCAGTAGACCTCAGAACGTGGCGGACTGGCCCTGCTGGGCGGCCTGCGCCTGCGCGGGAATCATGCCGTCCACGAACGCGGCGGCCGGGAAGGTGGCGATCAGCTGGTCGAACTCGCCGCGCCAGAAGGCGTGCACATTGAGGCGGGTCGCCTTGCTCTCGTTCGGGAAGACGACGTACAGCTTGCTCCACACCCGCGCCCGGTTGACCTGGCTGACCGGGAACATCTCGCGGGGGAAGACCGCGACCACGTCGCCGGGGCGATTGGTGAAGCGGCTCGCGGAGTTGACCACGACCGAGGTGTTGGTCAGCGTCAGGAAGTACATCCTGCGGGTCAGCGCGATGATCAGCCCGAGGAGCGGGATCTCGTCGAACACCGCGTTCAGCCACGGGCTCGGGCCGGTCTCCACGTGCACGCAGGCGATGAAAACCTCTCCGGGAGGCGCGACCTGCGAGAGCTTCTCGATGACCTGCTGCTTCTGCTTGGCCCGACGAATGGCCATGTCCCCACCCCATCTGATGAACTGCTGAAATGCCCCGCGGCTGTCGTCAGCGCGCTCAGGGTCGGCAGAGGTTACCAGCTCATCGGCGGGTTCGGCTGCGGCGGTGTCGGACAACTCCGGGAACCGGGGAACACGGTCGGCGGGGCGGCCATCGGCCGCCCACGAACGGCCCGGACCGCTCGGCTCAGACCCTGCGGGACACCGGCCGGGTGGCCGTGCTGGACCCGGCCGGCCAGGGGCGGTCGGCGTGGCGTGCGATCTCCCCGGCGATCGCCGCCCACAGATGCTGCGGGATCTCGTGGCCCATCCCGGCGTAGAGCACGGACTGCGCGTCGGGCACCTGGCGGACCAGGGCCGCCGCGGCCGAGGGCCGGATCAGCGGATCGTCCGCGCCCTGGACGGCCAGCAGCGGTGCGGTGACCTCACCGGCACGCCGCAGCAGCCCGGCGCCCCGGCCCATGGCGGCCAGTTGTCGCCGGGCCGCGCCCGGATCGCCGGGCGCGGCCGCCCGTACCGCCCGCGCGGTGGCGAACGCCCACTGCTCGTCGAACGGGTGCGCGGGCGAGGCCAGCATCCTGGCCATCCCGGCCTGGAGTCGCAGATCCTCCTGGGCGGTGGCCGGATGCCGCGCGGTCAGGAGCGCGAGCCGGAGCAGGCCGAACGGACGGACCTGGCGTGCGACGGCGCCGAACCCGGCGGGCAGACCCATGAGGGTGACGATCGTCCGGACCCGCTCCGGATAGCGGACCGCCAGACCCAGTGCCAGGCTCGCGCCGAGAGAAGCCCCGACGACGTGCGCGCTGGGCCAGCCCAGGGCATCGAGTACGGCGGCCTCGTCGTCCACCATGTCCATCGCCGTGTACCGCGAAAGGCACCGACCGGACAGGCCGCTGTCGCGGTTGTCGAAGCGGGCGACCAGGAATCCGTGCTCGGCCAGCAGGGTGCAGAATCCGTCGGGCCACCACTGCATCGGCGAGTCCAGGCCCATCACCAGCAGCAGCGGGCGGCCGTCCCGGGGCCCGAGCGTCTCGAAGGCGATCCGTACCGCTCCGTTGCGCGTGGTGCCCACGGTCACGGCCGGCTCCGGCGCGTCGCGGTGGTCCCGGACGCGGCGACCTCCGCCGCGATGGTCCCGACCGCGGTGGTCTTGACGGTGACCCAGTGCCCCATGCGACCACGCTAACCGCTGGGGACGTGCCGGTCGCCGCGGGCTGAGCCACCCGTGCCACCCCCTCAGCCGCCGGCCGGGTGATCGGCCGCCACGGGAAGGCCTTCGGGCATGATGGGCGCATGAGCGTAGTGAAGATCAATGTGCTGACCGTCCCCGTCGAGCAGCGCGAGGTGCTGGAGCAGCGCTTCGGTGCGCGGGCCGGGGCGGTGGAGTCCAGTGACGGCTTCGAATGGTTCGAGCTGCTCCGCCCGGTGGAGGGTACCGACTCGTACCTCGTCTACACCCGGTGGCGCAGCGAGGAGGACTTCCAGGCGTGGATGTCCGGGCCCATGCAGGCCGCGCACCGGGGCGGCGGCGCGGCCGGCGGGGCCGAGCAGCCCAGGCCGGCCGCTTCGGGCTCGACCCTGTGGTCCTTCGAGGTGGTCCAGCAGGCCGCGCCGAAGGCGGGCTGACCCAGCGGCCGCAATTTGGTCTAGTCCTATTGACGCATGCTCATGAACGCTGTTTGGTAGTGGTCACGCCAGGCCTGAGCCGGAACGACCCCCACACCCCCACTGCCCGACGACAGCGAAGTCGAGCGGCGCCGACGGCACCTGTCACCGTCGACACCGTCGGCCCGTTCGACGTGCCCACCCCCATGCCGCGTCGGGCACCCCCGAAGGGATCTATGTCATGCATATGGCGAGATTCGCGGCTGCGGCCGGCGCTCTGGCGCTGGCGGTCACCGGCGCCGTCGGGGCGTTCGCGCCCACCAGCAGTTCCGCAGCATCGAGCGTCTACTCCGTGGCCCCCTACACCGACATGTCGAACGGTCAGGAGGGGCTCCTCGACACCGCCATCACCCAGCACGGCCTGAAGGCCTACACCGCGGCCTTCGTGCTCGGCGAGGGCTGCAACCAGATCTGGGGCGACACCCTGCCGATCGGTGCCGACTCCTACACCGACCCCGAGATCGCCAGGGCGAAGTCCGAGGGCGCGTCGGTGATCATCTCCTCGGGTGGTGCCAGCGGTGAGCCGCTGGCCTGGACCTGCTCCACGCAGAGCAGCATCGACGCCGGCTACCAGGCCGTCATCAACGACTACGGCGTCAACCGGCTCGACTTCGACGTCGAGGGCGCGGCGGTCGCGGACACGGCGGCCGCGGCGCGCCAGATGACGGCGATGAAGGACCTCAAGGCGGCCAACCCCAGCCTGCAGTTCTCGATGACCCTGCCGGTGCTGACCAGCGGTCTCACCCAGGACGGCGTCAACATCCTGCAGGCCGCGAAGAACGCCGGGATCCGCATCGACGTGGTCAACATCATGACCATGGACTACTACGCGGGCACCTCGACCGAGATGGGCTCCGCGGCGGTCTCCGCGGCCCAGGCCACGCTCGCACAGATGCGGGCGGTGGACCCCGGGTACGGCTACGCCAACCTCGGTATCACGCCGATGATCGGCAAGAACGACGACGGCTCGACCTTCACCGTGGCCGACGCCCAGACCGTCGAGAACTTCGCCGCCCAGCAGGGCGTGGGCCGTCTGGCGTTCTGGTCGGCCAACCGTGACCAGCCGTGCAGCGGCAGCGCCAACTCCCTGTCCACCTGCAGCGAGATCAGCCAGAACGCGCTGGCGTTCACCGACGCGTTCGTCCCGTACGAGGGCACCTCGGGCGGTGGCGGCGGAGGTGGCGGCGGCGCGAGCGACTTTTCGCTGTCGCTCGCCCCGGGTTCCGGGTCGGTCGCGCAGGGCGGGTCGGGCAGCGCCACCGTCAGCACGGCGGTGACCGCCGGCACCGCCGAGTCGGTGAGCCTGTCCGCCGGCGGTGCGCCCTCCGGCGTCACCGTCTCGTTCAGCCCGGGCTCGGTCACCTCCGGCGGCAGCGCGACGCTGACCGCGACCGTCGGCTCCTCGGTGGCCCCGGGCACCTACCCGATCAGCGTCACCGGCACGGCGGCCTCCGGCAGCCACACCGCGACGTACTCCCTGAGCGTCACCGCGAGCGGCGGGGGCGGCGGCGGGGGCGGCGGCTCGCTGAGCAACGGGGGCTTCGAGTCGGGCAGCCTCAGTCCGTGGACCTGCCAGAGCGGCAGCACCGTGGTCTCCGGCCCGGTCCACTCCGGCAGCCACGCGCTCCAGGTCACCCCGGGCTCCAGCACCACCGGTGAGTGCGACCAGACGGTCACCCTGCAGCCCAACCACAGCTACACGCTCAGCGGCTGGGTCCAGGGCTCGTACGCCTACCTGGGCGTCAGCGGTGGTGCGAGTGCCAGCACCTGGTCCAGCAACGCCGACTGGAACCAGCTGACGGTCAACTTCAGCACCGGCAGCGGCGGGACCGTGACCGTCTTCGTTCACGGCTGGTACGCCCAGGGGAACGTCTACGCGGACGACCTCACCCTGAGCTAGCGCATGAGCAGGACGGGGCCCGTCGGACGCCGAGGTGGCATCCAACGGGCCCCTGCCCGGGCGGTCTTGACGCTGCGACAGCCCCGGTGCTTCACTCCCTCATCAGAGAGAGCGCTCTCTCGCACCCTCCGAACTGCCTTCAGAACTGCTGTCCGCACCGCCCTCCCCGCCCACCACCTCCCGGGAGTGCCATGTCCCTCACCCCCAACCGCCGTACTCTGCTGCGCGGTTCGGCCGCTCTGGCCGCCGCGCTGCCGCTGGCCGGCGTCCTCTCCCCCGGCACCGCCGTCGCCGCCTCACCCGCCCGCGGCGGCGACTCCCTCGGCCCCAACGTCCTGGTGTTCGACCCAGCGATGGGCGACGCCGCGATCCAGGCCCAGGTCGACGCCGTGTTCCAGACCCAGCAGTCCAACCAGTTCGGCACCGAGCGGTACGCGCTGGCCTTCCGGCCCGGCGTCTACCACGTCGACGTCAACGTCGGCTTCTACACCCATGTGCTCGGGCTCGGCGCCTCCCCCGACGATGTCGTGATCAACGGTCATGTCACCGTCGACGCCCAGTGGCTGGGCGGCAACGGCACCCAGAACTTCTGGCGCGCCGCCGAGAACCTGTGCATCGTCCCGCCGGACGGCCTGGAGCGCTGGGCGGTCGCCCAGGCAGGGCCGATGCGCCGCACCCACGTCCGGGGCAGTCTGACCCTGTGGCCCAGCCCGCCCGGCAACCGCTGGTCCAGCGGCGGATTCCTGGCCGACAGCGTGGTGGACGGCCAGGTGGACTCGGGATCGCAGCAGCAGTGGCTGTCGCGCAACGACAGCTTCGGCAGCTGGACCGGCTCGAACTGGAACATGGTCTTCGTCGGCACCCAGGGCGCTCCCGCCCAGAGCTTCCCCACCCCGGCCTGGACGACGGTCGACCGGACCCCGGCCGTCCGCGAGAAGCCCTTCCTCACCCTCGGCGCCGACGGCTCGTACCGCGTCTTCGTCCCGGCGCTGCGCCGCGACTGCGCCGGAACGACCTGGGCGTCCGGCCCGGCCGCCGGGCACAGCATCCCGCTGTCCCGCTTCCACGTGGCCCGGCCCGGCGACTCCGCCGACAGCATCAACCACGCCCTCGCCCAGGGCCGCCACCTCCTGCTCACCCCCGGCGTCTACCCCCTCTCCGCCCCGATCCGGGTGTCCCGCCCGGGCACCGTCGTACTCGGCCTGGGTCTGGCCACCCTCCAGGCCACGCACGGCACTTCACTCATCGAGGTGGCCGACGTCGACGGCGTCTCGGTCGCCGGCGTGCTCCTCGAAGCCGCCTCCGCCGACTCGCCCTGCCTGCTCCGCGTCGGTCACGGCCGCAGCCGCACCAGCCACGCCGCCGACCCCACCGTGCTGTTCGACGTCTACGCCCGTATCGGCGGGGCGGTCGCCGGCGGCGCCACGGTCAGCGTCCAGCTCGACAGCAACGACGTGATCTGTGACAACCTCTGGCTCTGGCGCGCCGACCACGGCCTGGACGGCACCGTCGGCTGGGCGGTCAACCCGGCCGACACCGGCTTCCTGGTCAACGGCGACCGGGTGACCGCCTACGGCCTCGCCGTCGAGCACTACCAGAAGTACGAGGTACTCTGGCGCGGCAACCACGGCCGCACCTACTTCTTCCAGAACGAGCACCCGTACGACGTGCCCACCCAGTCCGCCTGGGTCCACGGCAGTACCAACGGCTACGCCGCCTACAAGGTCGCCGACTCCGTCACCGACCACCGGGCCTGGGGACTGGGCAGCTACTGCTACTTCGACCTGCAGGCCGGCATCTACACCGACCGCGCCTACGAGGTCCCCGACACCCCCGGCGTCGTCTTCACCGACCTGATGACCGTCTGCCTCAACGGCCCGGGCGGCGGCGGCATCCTGCACTGCATCAACAACAGCGGCGACCCGGTGCAGAACGGCTTCGGCACCTACGACATGAAGGGCTACACGAACGGCGTCGCCGGCTGACGGGACCGGCCACGTCCGCCGCCGACAGTCGCCGGACGTGGCCGGCCTCTCGTGCTCCGCCGGGCTGGTTTAACGGCCGTCAGACGCGGTCGACTTCCGCCCGCAGGGCGTTGTAGTCGGCGAACGCCGACTCGACGTCGGCGCGGGTCAGGCCGTAGCGGGACAGGTCGTAGCGGTGCGGGTGGGTGCCCCTGGGGCGGGCGGTGACCCCGGGGAGCCGGGCCGCGTCGGCGTCGGTCCACCGGGCACCGATGGAGGCGTAGAGCTTCGGGGCGCCCGAAGCCGGGTCGGACCCGAGCCAGGAGTACGGGACGTCCACCAGCGCCTCGCCGGGGATCGCGGCACGGGCCGCCAGGCCCCGCGCGGTGGAGCGGCTCAGCAGTTCGAGCCAGGTGGCGCCGATGCCGTGCAGGTCGACGGGGTGGACGGTGATGGCCATGCCGTGCTCGACCAGGCTGCAGAACGACGCCACGACGGCGACCGGGTCGCGGTGGGTCCACACGATCGTCGCGTCGGGGAAGACGGTGCGCAGCGCGTCGAGGTTCTCGGTGTGCATGGGCGACTTCAGCATCCACCGGCGGCGGGGACGGCCGTACTGCAGGACCTGGAAGACCTGCTTGAGGTAGCGGTAGTCGGGGACGAAGTCCCGTTCGTAGTGCCGTGCCCGGTAGGCGGGGATGCGGGCCTGGGACAGCGGCATCACCGTGTGCGGAAGCGCGAACGTGCACTCGTCCGGGCCCTCGGCGCGCAGGGGGTGGATGTCGCGGAAGCCCGGGGCGAAGCGGTCGATGTCGCCGACCATCCGGCGCGCGGTGGTGACCGCCTTCTGCCGTTGCCTGGGCGGTAGTTCGAGGTCGGGGGTGAGCAGTTCCCAGAGCAGGGGACATCGGTGCTGCTCCGAGAGGGACAGCACGCCATGGGTGAGCGTGGTGGCGGTGCGCGGCAGGCCCACGACGAACACCGGCCTCTCGACGGGTTCCTGCTCGATCGCGGGCTGCTCGGCGATCAGCCGCCGGATCCGGGCCCGGCCGGCGAGATGCCTGCGGACGTGCGTCTGCGCGGACATCCAGCCGACCGGGGTGAGGTGCTCGTCCCCCGCCCAGTGGCGCAGCAGGAACCGGAAGTCATCGACGAACCGCTGGTCCCCGTCCGCCTGCCCGGTCGTGGCGACCAGCCGGTCGAAGGTCCGGTCCGGCGTACGGCGGGAGGCGAAGCCCGGCCTGAGCAGCAGATTGGCCAGGGTGAGGGCGAGAGGGGCGGAGGGCACGGGGGCGTGTTCCCTTCGGAGGCGAGGCGCGTGGGAGAGCGTCTTTCATCGCAACTGACCCGCTGTGCTCATGACACGTATGCATGGCACATACTGCCCTCCCGGCCGACCCCCGGCAACCGTGCCAGGGCCGCCCGGTCACCGGACCGGGCGGCCCATCGGTCGTCACCACCGTCGGCCGAAGCCGTCAGCGCTCCGCCGCCAGCACTCTGCCGTCAGCGGTGTGCCGTGTACTGCACGACCTGCTGGTAGGTCGGCCGGTTCTGCCAGTTCGCGTTGGGATCGGTCACGCCGCCCAGCGGACGCTGGACGATGGAGTCGGCGCACCACTGGTCGCCCGCGGAGCAGGTGCTGTCAGCGGGGTAGACCTGGGCGGGTGTCTCCGCCGCGGCCTGCTGCAGCGTGCTCAGCAGGATCTGCCGGCACTGGGCGAGGTTGCCGCCGCCGCAGTACGACTGGGCGAGACCGTCCGTCGGGTTCTGCCCCAGCACGCCGCGCAGGTCCAGGTCGACGTAGGACCACCAGCCGAACTGGAAGGACGAACCCTTGTGCGGGATCGACTCGTTGGCGTCGACCGGGCCCGCGCTCGGGCCCGTCTGCCCGCCCGACGGCGACTCGTTGATCTGCAGGGCCCCGACCATGGCGGTGAACAGGTCCGTCCCCATACCGGGCTGGAACTCCGCCTGCACCAGCAGCGGCCACCAGGCGTCGAAGGTCTGGATGGTGGCGGCGTCGGCATAGCTGTGGCTGCCGGGCGAGGTCTCCCTGCGCTGTGCTCCGCTGCCGAGCCAGCCCTGCAGCTCCGCGACCAGCGCCTGCTGGGCGGGGTCGGTCACCGGGGAGCTGGTGATGACGGCGAGCAGGTCCGGCAGCACGTCCTGGCCGCGCAGGTCGGTGACGGCCGCGTTCTCCATCGCCTGCACCAGCGTGGCCCGGGTGATCTTCTGGCCGTTGCCGGCGCCGGCGACCAGGGCCTTGACCCTGTCGTCGAGCAGGTTGGCGCGGTGCACCGGCCCGTCACCGAAGTTGGCCGAGGCGTAGTCGGTGGCCTGCTTGTTGTTCCAGGAGACGTAGTAGTCCTGGTCGACGCTCTGCGGATGCTGCTCGGGCGGGGTGTAGTCCGCGGTGTACGCCGCCGGGTCGAAGTTCTGCCAGGTGTACTGCGGGTCGGCCCAGGCCGGCAGGTCCGGCGCGACGGTGGCGGGGCGCACCGGGTTGAGGCCGGAGTTGTAGTAGGCAGTGTGCGCGGAGTCGGCGTAGAACCAGTTGAAGGTGAAGTCGATGTGCTGGGCCGCCTGCTGGAAGGTCTGTGGGGAGTTCACCGCGCCCGGGTCGTTGAGCATCTGGAAGCCGATGATCGAGTCGGCCTCGTGCATGTAGGTCGAGCGCAGCGAGGTGTAGGCCACGGGAGCGCCGCCGATCGTGGCGCGGGCGGTGACCAGACCGTAGGCGGTGCGGTACATGATGAGCTTGTACGAGCCCGCGGGCGTGCTGTCGGCCGTGGTCGGGCTCCACGCGTCGTCCCGCTCCAGCGCTGTCATCGGCGTGCAGACGCCGTTGTCCAGATAGGCGTTGGAGTCCTTGGTGGCCGGAGAGCCGTCGGTGTTGCACAGCCGCACCGCGTAGGTGTCGGTGATGTCCTGGCCGGCGCTGGTGGCGCTCCAGGAGTAGTCCTGCCCGCGGCCGAGTTCGACGTAGAAGCTGAGTCCGGCGAAGGCGGCGCCGCGGGCACTGATGCCCGGGCCCTGGATCTCCTCCAGCATCAGCAGCTGCGGGGCGAAGTAGCCGGTCTGCGGGCCGAACACGGCGATGGGGTGGCCGTCGTCGGTGTACTGGCCGGAGACCACCAGGGCGTTCGACATGCCGTGCTTGGCGGTCAGCAGGTTGCCGGGCAGGACGCCCTGGTCGAAGACCCCGGCCAGCGGCCGCAGCCGGGCCGGCGCCTTGGCGGCGACGGCGGCGTCAGTGGCCCGGCTCGCGGTGGCGCTGCTCGCGGTGGCGCTGCTCGCGGTGGTCCGTGCCGAGGCCGTGGTGCCGGCGGCAGCGGATCCGGTCGGGTCGAAGACGAGTTGCTGCGGGGTGAGCGAGCCCGGGTCGGGCAGCGCGACGCCCTGGGGGTTCGCCGGATCCTGGCCGTAGGGGAAGCTCTGGCCGTCGTGGAGCGTGGTCACCGCGCTCCCGGCCTCGCGCTCGCGGAAGGACTCCCACACCTGGTCGCCCACGGTCGTCCCGTACTTGGCGTCCGCGGCCTCCTTCACCAGGGCCGACTGGACCTGGTTGCCGCCGCCGGAGCCGAAGAGCGCGCCGATCACGGAGGAGAGCGCCACCATGTCGGTCAGCGTGAAGGGCTGGATCGATCCCTGGTTGGTGATCGCGTTGATCTGACCGGTGAGGTCGTACTCGCCGGGGAAGGTGCGGGAGTTGTAGGCCTTGGTGATGTAGTTGTTGATGCCGTCGACGTAGGCCTGCGCGTCGGCGAGGGCCTGCTGCCCGCGTGCGCCGCCCTCGGCGGCCACGCTGTTGATCTGCTGCTGCAACTCCGCCTCGGTATAGGGGGCGGCCTGCCAGAAGCTCTGCTCCAGCTGGCGGTTGGCCGCGGCGCCGCCGGCGAAGCTGCTCAGCTCACCGCGGCCGACGTGCCGAAAGAGGTCCATGACCCACAGCCGGTCCTGCGCGGCCGCGTAGCCGGCGCCGAACTCGGTGCCGTAGCGGGTGGTCCCGGTGATGTGCGGGGTGCCGGTGGCCTTGTCGCGCACGATGGTGACGTCACCGCGCGGGCTGATGCTGCTCTCCACCTGGGAGGGCGGGACGCCGAACGAGGCGTCGTCGAAGTACGCGCCGATGCCGGCGTCGGTCAGCCCGGTGTAACCGTCCACGAGCGAGCTGTACGGGCCGAGTTGGTCGTCGGTGTGGGCCGGTCTGGTGCCGAACACCCGGTTCGCCAGGATGTCCGCCAGGGTGGCGTTGCCGTTCTCACCGGGCGGCAGGATGTCGTTGCACTGGCCGCCGCAGTAGTCGTTGGCCGCGGCGGCGCCGGACCGGGCCGCGCCGCTGGCCATGCTTCCCGGTAACGCCAAGCCGATCGCGGTCACCAGGGCGGTGGCACCGGCCACCGCCCTGAGCCATGCAGTGAGTCGCCGCATGCCGGTTCCTTCCTTCTACCCGAACGCACGTTGAACTGACGGTACGTTAGTTACCCTCGGGTTCGAAGGGCTGGATCCGGTTTATTTCTCCGTTCATGCCAACAGCGGACGGCCGGCGCCGACCGGCGCTGCGCCTTGTACGAGCAGGGCTCAGGTGGTGACCGGCACCGGCGTGGCGGGGGCCCCGCCGCTCAGCCGGCGGCGCAGGCGCCAGTAGCGCTCCTGCAGGCGCTGGACGAGTACCAGAGTGCCGATGCGGTTGTTCAGGGTCAGCCGGTACTTCAGTCGCATCGGCGCGCCCAGCGCGTTGATCTCGTCGTCGCCGATCTGCTGGAGCAGCCGGCTGACGTGCTGCTGGTAGGCCCGACGGAAGGCGCGGTCGCCCCGGCAGACCCAGGAGAAGAACATCGGGAGCTCTTCGCGCAGCGTGTTGCTGTCGTAGGCGTGCAGGTAGCCCTGGCCCCCGGGCTGCGGATGGGCCAGCAGCCACTCACGCACCAGTTCGATCGACCGGACCCGGTCGATGAGGCCCTTGGGGTCCGTGCGCATCTGCGTGATCGAAAGGTCCCCGGCCTCGCGGATCCGCCAGTAGTAGATCGGCTCGTGGAGTACGTCGACGCTGGTGGCGTGGAAGTGCAGCGGGATGCTGACCGGCGCGTCCTCGTAGAGCATGCCCTCCGGGTAGAGCAGGCCTGCGTCCTGGAAGAAGCTGCGGCGGTACACCTTGTTCCACGCGGTGCGGTCCCGCACCAGGGCCGGATGCCGGGAAATGTGCGTGGCCGGGCGGTCCTGGCGGAACGGCTCCTCGTGCACGCGCGAGGGAACCAGGCCTTCGACGCGCAGGCGCAGTGCGTTGCCGGCGGCGAAGTCCGAGCCGGTCGCATCCAGCGATGCGATCATCAGTTCGTAGGCCTTGGGCGGCAGCACATCGTCGCTGTCCACGAAGGCCAGGTACTCGGTGCCCTCGCCGACGTGTCGCCATCCCGTGTTCCTGGCCGCGCCCAGGCCCTGGTTCTCCTGCCGGACCAGGCGGAAGCGCGGGTCCGCCTCGGCGTACGCCTCCGCGATCGCCGCTGACCCGTCGGTGGAGCCGTCGTCGACCATGACGCATTCGAGGGCGTCGAAGGTCTGAGCGGCTATCGAGTCCAGGCACTCCTGCAGATAGGACTCGACATTGTAGATCGGGACGACGACGGACAGTCGCGGAGCCATGGTTCCGGCCTTTTCCTCGTGGTGGTGCCAGTCGGCCCGTGACCGACCATTATGGGCGGTCAGAGTATATGCGGAGTGCGTGACACCGCTACGAACACGAGCCGACCGTCAGGGCGACACCGGGTGACGCACCAGCGGCGACGGCCTGCCGACGCCGTGCCGCCATTCTGCGGCGTCCGCTGCCCCGGCGCTGACCACCGGGACGGCTGGGCGAAGGCATGGCGTTGTGGGGCTGCGGTTGGCAGCATGGGCGCGGAACGCCACCGTCGGCCGGGCTGTGACGCCCGGCCGAGCCACACGACGCACTGCGAGGGTCACGCATGACGCAGCTCCGGATCGGTCTCCTCGGCGCCGCCCGCATCGCACCCTCCGCGCTGGTGCGGCCGGCGGCGAAGGTGCCGGAGGCGGTGGTCACCGCCGTCGCCGCCCGGGATCCCGAACGGGCCCGGCGGTTCGCCGCCAAACACGGCATACCGACCGTCCACGCCGGTTACCAGGAACTGCTCGACGACAAGGACGTCGACGCCGTCTACAACCCGCTGCCCAACGCCCTGCACGCCCGATGGACGCTGAGCGCGCTCGCGGCGGGCAAGCACGTGCTGTGCGAGAAGCCCTTCACCTCCAACGCCGCCGAGGCCCGTACCGTGGCGGACGCGGCGAACGCCTCGGGACTGGTCGTGATGGAGGCGTTCCACTACCGCTACCACCCGATGGCCGCCCGGATGCGGGAGATCATGGACAGCGGCGAGCTGGGCACGGTCCGCTCCGTCGAGACCTCCATGTGCTTCCCGCTGCCGGTGTTCGGCGACATCCGGTACAGCTATCCGCTGGGCGGCGGCGCGCTGATGGACGGCGGCTGCTACGCCCTGCACCTGCTGCGGCTGCTCGGAGAGGGCACCCCCGAGGTGGTCGGGGCGGTGGCGACCCGGCGTGACCCGGACATCGACCGTGCGATGACCGCCGACCTGCGCTTCCCCGGCGGGGCCAGCGGCCGGATCACCGCCTCCCTGTGGTCGCGCCGGCTGCTGGACTTCACCGCCAGGGTCCGCGGCGACCGCGGCGAACTCAAGGTCACCAACTACCTTGCCCCGCACGTCTTCAACCGGCTCACCGTCACGACCGCGGCCGGGACCCGCAGGGAGCGGGTGCACGGCGGGCACACCTACACCTACCAACTGCGCGCCTTCACCGAGGCGGTCCTGCACGGCGGGCCGGTGCTCACCTCCGCGGAGGACGCCGTGGTCACCATGGGCCTGATCGACGACATCTACCGGGCCGCCGGCATGCGCCCGCGCGGCGACCTCGACTGACCACCCGCCCCGCTGCCGACACCCGCCCCGCTGCCGGAACCGCCCGGCACACCCCACGGAAACCGGCCCAGGCGGGGGCGGCCTCCGCGTTCAGCACCCGTCACGCGGCTTCGGGGCGGCGCCCTCCGCCACCGTGGACAGCTCCGCCGCGGCGGCGGACAGCAGCAGGTCCAGCGCGGCCGGGTAGGCGCTGGAGTTCATCCGGGCCATCAACAGGCCTGCCGTGGCCGAGATATGAGGGTGCGTCTGCTGGGGCAGGGTGGCGTAGGTGGCCTGCCACATCTCCTCGTCCGACTGCCGTGCCGCCTCGGGGAGCGCCAGCGAGGCGGCGTCCAGCGCGGCGAAGGCCAGGGTCTGGTCGATGAACACGTGGTAGATCCGCACCGCCGCGGCGTCCGGGAACCCCGCCTCGCGCAGCAGCCCGAGGACCGCCTCGTCGGCCGCGATCTCCTCGGGACGCCCGCTGACCCGGCTCGCCGTCAGCACGGCCGCCTGCGGGTGGGCCAGATAGGCGGAGTGGATGCTCAGACCGAGCGCCCGCAGGTCCGCGCGCCAGGCGCCGACCGGCCGCCAGTGCTCCATCGCGCGACGCATCAGCTCGCCGGCGATGGCCAGGGTCAGCTCGTCCATCCCGGCGAAGTAGCGGTAGACCGTGCTCGCGTCCGCGCCGAGTGCCAGGCCCAGCCGGCGCGCGGTGAAGCCCTGGGCTCCGTGCTCGCGCAGCATCCGCAGGGCCGTCTCGACGATCTGCGCATGGGTGAGCACCGCGCCCTGCTTGGTCCGTCTGCGGCGCTGCCGCGCCTCGTCCCTTACCACCGTCTTGGCCATGCGCCGAGCTTACGCCTACGGCGTTGGCGTCCTTATGCCAACGCGGTTGACCTTGAGTGCCGGGCGGGCGTTCGATGGAGACATCCCCTCAAGCGAACGGAGCTCCCCATGCGCATCCTGCTCGTCGGCGCCGGAGGCGTCGGCACCGCGATCACCCGGATCGCGGCCCGGCGCGCCTTCTTCGACCACATGGTCGTCGCCGACTACGACCTGGCCCGCGCCCACGCCGCCGTCGCCGCCCTGGGCGGGCCGGAGAGCCGGTTCAGCGCGGTGCGGATCGACGCCGCCGACCAGGACGCGGTCACCGCGCTGCTCACCGAGCAGCGCTGCGACGTGCTGCTCAACGCCACCGACCCGCGCTTCGTGCTGCCGCTGTTCGAGGCCGCCCTCGCGGCCGGGGCGCACTACCTGGACATGGCGATGTCGCTGTCCAAACCGCATCCCGAGCGTCCGCACGAGCTGTGCGGCGTCAAGCTCGGGGACGACCAGTTCGCCCGTGCCGAGCACTGGGAGAAGGCGGGTCTGCTGGCTCTGGTGGGCATGGGCGTGGAGCCCGGCCTCTCGGACGTCTTCGCCCGCTACGCCGCCGACGAGCTCTTCGACGAGATCGAGGAGGTCGGCATCCGCGACGGCGCCAACCTCACCGTCGAGGGCTACGACTTTGCGCCCTCCTTCAGCATCTGGACCACGATCGAGGAGTGCCTCAACCCGCCGGTGGTCTACGAGGCCGGGCGCGGCTGGTACACCACCGAGCCGTTCAGCGAGCCCGAGGTCTTCGACTTCCCCGAGGGCATCGGCCCGGTGGAGTGCGTCAACGTGGAGCACGAGGAGGTGCTGCTGGTCCCGCGCTGGGTCGAGGCCAAGCGGGTCACCTTCAAGTACGGCCTGGGCGACGACTTCATCTCCAAGCTCAAGACGCTCCACGCCCTGGGCCTGGACCGTACCGCCCCGCTGACCGTTCCCTCGGACCTGGGCCCGGCCCGGGTCTCCCCGCGTGACGTGGTCGCCGCCGCGCTGCCCGACCCGGCCGGCCTGGGCGACCGGATGCACGGCAAGACCTGCGCGGGCACCTGGGTCAAGGGCGTGAAGGACGGCCTGCCGCGCGAGGTCTACCTGTACCACGTGGTGGACAACCAGTGGTCGATGCGGGAGTACGGCTCCCAGGCGGTCGTCTGGCAGACCGCGATCAACCCGGTGATCGCTCTCGAACTGCTCGCCTCCGGCACCTGGTCCGGCAGCGGTGTCATCGGACCGGAGGGCTTCCCGCCCCAGCCGTTCCTGGACCTGCTGGTCGCGTACGACTCCCCGTGGGGCCTCCGCGAGCAGTAGGACTCCCCCGGGTCCCGTCCGGATCAGCCGGGTTCCGGACGGGCCCTCAGTTCCCGGATCACGGCCCAGAGCACCGACACCGCCGGGACGGCCACCACCGCGCCGACGACGCCGGCCACGGTGGTGCCGGCCAGCACCGAGACGGCGACGACGACCGGGTGCAGCCGCACCGCCCAGCTCATCACCAGCGGGTGCAGCAGATGGCCCTCGATCTGGCCGATGACGACGATCAGCCCGAGCACCACCGCGGCGGTCAGCGGCCCGCGGCTGGCCAGGGCGACCACGGTGGCCACCGCCAGCGCGATGGGTGAACCCACCAGCGGGACGAAGCTGGCCAGGAACACCAGCAGGGTCAGCGGGAGGGCGAGCGGGACCTGCAGGAAGTGCAGGGCGATGCCGACCATGACCGCGTTGGTCGCGGCCACGATGATGAGACCGCGGGTGTAGCCGGCGAAGGCCCGCCAGCCCGCGCGCCCGGCCCGGTCCCACCTGTCCCTCGCCGCCGCCGGCAGCTGGCCGCCGACGAAACGCCACATCGCCTCGCCCGAGTGGATGAAGAACACCGAGCAGAACAGCGCCAGCGCGACGCCGGTGATCACCTCGACCGCCTGGCTGGCACTGCTGAGCGCATGGCTGATCAGCACGGAGCGGTGGGCGGACAGGAATGCGGTGATCTTCCCCTGCAGGCCGGTCAGCGTGCCCGGGCTGACGTGGAACGGGGCCCGTTCCAGCCAGGTCTCGATCTGGTGCACGCCACCGCGGAACTGCGCCGACAGCCGCCCGGACTCGCCCGCGACCGAGTTCCCGACCAGGGACAGCAGTCCGGCCAGCAGCACCAGGGCGATCACGAACGCGCACAGCACCGCGAGTGTTCGCGGCACGGCCCGCGCGAGCAGGCCCACCAGGGGCCGCAGCAGCGCGGTGAGCACCAGTGCCGCGAAGACCGCCACCGCGATGAGCACGAAGCGCCGGGCGACCAGGAAGACGAACCAGAACAGGGCGCCGACCACCAGCACCCGCCAGGCGTACGCGGCGGCGATCCGCAGCCCCGGCTGCACCCCCGCTCCCGGGCCCGTTCCCGGGCCCCGTGCCGACCACCCCGGCGCGTCCGGTCCTCCGGCCGGGGGCCTGCCGGCGGCACGCAGGGGTGCGGACCAGCTGCGGGGTCGGGGGCGGGGCCGGCCCGGCCGCGATCCCCGGCCTCGCCGCACCTGCCCGTCGCGGGGCTGCCCCGACCCGATCACCTGGCCACCGGCCCTCCTGTGCGCCGTTATGCCACCGCCCCGTGCCCGGTGCCGGGGGGCAGTCGCCTCTGCCCACGATCGTCACCCACGACGCCCGCGTCGGCGCGCCGGACCGGCGGAGGTCCGGCCCGCGCGGGCGTCGGTGGCGGACGCGTCAGCGCCGGAGGCGCCTGCGGGGCTGGCGGGTGTCGGGGGCGGCCTGCGGCAGGTTGTCCAGGTGGCCGACCAGTTCGGCGAGTTCCCCGAGCGGGCGGCAGGCGGCCGCGGCGTGCAGTGCGGCCGCGGGCCCGGAGTCACCGAGCAGCGGGACCATCGCGGCGACCTCCTGCACCGGACGCAGGGTGGCCGCCGTGGTGAGGATCTCCTGCGCGTGGGACAACTGGTCCGCCCCGGTGAACAGCGTCACCAGGTGCGCGAGTTCCTCGACCGGGCGACGGGCGGCTGCGACGTGCAGCACCTGCAGGGCCTGCGACTCGGGGAGCAGCGGGACCATCTCGGCGACGTCCTGCACCGGACGCAGGACCGCCGCCGTGTCGAGGATCTCCTGCGCGTGCGCGAGCTGCCGGCTCTCGTTCAGGATCGAGACCAGCTGGATCAGCTCGCTCGTCGGCCGCTGGACGGCCACCGCGTAGAGCAGGGGGCCCGTGCAGCCGCCCCCGCCGACGTCCGCAGGCCCGGCCATCGCCTGACCATCGCTGGGAACGGGTGTGGTGCTTGCGGACATGGCGCGGGCCATCGGGTGCCTCCGGGTGCTGACTACTGGTGCGAGATACGCCCTGACGGGCGGCCGTCTGCGGCGGCCTGTTCACCAGCGTGCGGGGTTCTGGCCGCTCCGCCACTCGTACGGCGCATCCGGGCGACGGCCGCGCCCCATCGTTCCCACGAGTCACACAGCTCCCAAGAGCCCCACGCCCCAGGCCTCTTCCACGGAGTCGATCGCCTGAGGCTGAGCAACAGGGAGAGAGTTGAACATGTTCAAGAAATAAGTTGAACACGTTCAAGGGTGTGCGCCATGATGGTGCCCGCGCGGGGAAACAGGCTCTGACTCGAGTTCGCCGTCTTCTCCCCCAGGCTCTGGCGCGGCGACCCCTTCCGCACCGCCGCCCACGTCGGTCTCTCGGTCCTGTGGACCTGGGTGACAGCCGTCTTCGCCGCCGCGCTGTGGCGAGTGGCCTAGGCGGCGCCATCGGCGGCACCTCGCCGGCGACGGCGCGGTCACGGCGTCGGGGCGGCGAGGTGGTCGCTGAGCCAGGTGAGTGAGGCCGGCAGCAGCCGCACCCAGGTGGTGAAGTTGTGCCCGCCGGTGTCGACCGTCGCCTCGGCGACCGTGGTCGGCGGGGTGACCAGCGCGGCGAAGGCGCGGGCCTGCGCGAAGGAATCGCCGTCCTGCTTGCTGCTGGCGAGCATCAGCGAGACGGGCGGCGCCGGCAGGTGGAGCAGGCGCCAGCTCAGGTCGGCCTCGTCGCGGCGCAGCGCGCTGCCGCCGAAGAGGTCGCCCGTGGTGATGTCCTGCGCGGCCTTGAAGTACCCCGACAGCGACGCGGCCGTGGTGTACGCGGCCGGGTCGCTCATCGCGAGCTTGAGCGCGCAGTAGCCGCCGGTCGAGTCGCCGATCGCGCCCCAGCCGCGGCCGCCGGCCTGCACCCGGTAGGAGGCCTCGACGTCCAACGGCACATCGGCGGTGAAGTAGGTCTCCGCCTGCGGACCACCGGGGATGTCCTCGCACTCGCTGTCCCTCGGCATCGACGGCGAGGGACGCATCAGCACCTGTACCAGCGGCTTGAGCCGACCCTGCTGGATCAGCTGCAGCTCGGTCGACGGGTACTGCAGCTTGGTGATCAGGCTCTTGGCGTCGCCGGGGAAACCCGTGGTGACGACCACCACCGGGAAGCGGTCCCCCGCGAAGGCCGGCTGGAAGTACTGCGGCGGCAGGTAGACATAGCCGTCGGTGGTCAGCCCGGTCACCGTGCCGGGGATCCGTACCCGGTCCAGCCGCCCGACCTGCGCGGGATCGCGGACGCCGATGCCCGCGCCGCCGAAGGTGACCGTCCCCAGCGCCTGGACGCCCGCTCCGGCGTGGACGCGGGCGCTGCCGCCGGGCGCCGGGGCACCGACGGTAACGGGGCCCTTCGCTCCGGTGCCCAGCAGGTCGGACCAGGTGCTGTAGAACGAGAAGTAGTCGTTGGCGAGCAGCCCGAGGGTGCAGAGCAGTGCCAGCTGGGTGACCACGATGGTGCCCAGCCGGGCGAGCACCGCGAGCCGGCTGCGCGCGGCCAGACGCGGCCAGAGCCAGACGGTCGCGATCACCGAAGCCACGGTGATCACCACCGCGAGGATCAGCACGCCGCGTCCGGTCAGCCCCATCGCCAGGTCGTCCTCGTTCCCGCAGCACTGAGCGCCGCCCCTCCAGAGTGCCCCCTGCAGCGACCGCCCGAGCGGTCGGGCCGGGACGGTCGAGCCGGGACGGTCGGGCCGGGCGGACCGGCTGGGCGATCGGCCGACCGGCCGGGTCCCCGCGCGCGCGTCAGCCCAGGCGCTCGGCGTTCGCAGCCGGTTCGGCGATCGCCGACGGCCGTCGCCGGGGCACGACCGGCCGCAGCGGCAACCGGGCCAGCCCCGCACGGACGGTACCGGTGACGCGGGCGGTCGGGCCGGAGCGCCCGGGGCGCACGGCGACCGGGGCCCGGCGCGGGTCCAGGCGGCGCTCCTCGCGCCAACGGTGCGCCAGGTCGGCCACGACGCAGGCCGCCTGCTGCTCGGCCGGCAGCGGCGGAAGGTGGACGCGGCCGCGCGCGGCCTGCTGGGCGACCGCCTCGGCCAGGCGCTCCGGGTCGCGCGGCCAGGGCGCGAGCCCGGACCTGGCCAGGGTGGCGGCATTGGCGCGCCCGTGGCCGGACAGCACCTCGTAGCTGACCGCGGGCAGCCCCGCGACCATCGCCTCGGTCAGCGACAGTCCGCCCGCGTTGTGCACCAGGACGTCGGCGGCGGCCATCAACGCGGGCACGTCCGTACGCCAGCCGAGCGCCACCACGCCCGGCAGCGCGGCGATCCTCAGCCGCAGCCGCTCGTTCCTGCCGCAGAGCACGACGGGCACCGTGTGCTGCACCTCCCGCAGCGCGCGGACTCCGGCCATCACGTCGCCCAGGCCCATCGAGCCGGTCATCATCAGCGCCATCCGCCGGTCCGCCGGGACCCCGAGTTCGGCCCGCAGCGCCAGCCGGTCCGCGGCGTCGGTCGGCTCGGCGAACGCGGCCGGGGCCAGCGGCCCGGCTGCCGCCATCGGCACGCCGTACCGTTCGCTCCCCTCCGTCGCGGTGGCCTGAGTGACCGTCAGGTGCGCGTCGAGGCTCGGGTGCACCCAGAGCGCGTGCGGCGCGGGGTCGGTGAGGTAGCACACGGTCGGCGCGGCGAGGGTGCCGTCGTCCTTCAGCATCCCCAGGCTCTGGGCGGCGAAGGGGAAGGTGGTCACCACCACGTCGTACCCCTCGCCGACCCACCGCGCCATCTCGCGGGCGGCCAGCCGGCACAGGTACAGGGTGAGCGAACGCACCACCGAGTCGTGCTCCTCGCTGCGGAACAGCCACTCGAACACCCGCGGGGTGCGCCCCGCGCTGAACTCGTAGCCGTCCTGGAGCAGCCGCTGGTACCGGCGCGGCAGAGCGTCGAGGTAGTCGCGGTAGGTGGCTTCCATGCCGAGCGCGTCCAGTCGCCGCACGAGTTCGGCGGCGGCGCCGTTGTGGCCCGCGCCGACGCTGCCCGTGATAACCAGCGCGCGCAACGGCCGTTCCGCCGCCGGCGCTGCGGCACCATGGTCGGCACCGCGCGCGGCACCATGTCGTCCGACAGTGCTGTCGACGGTGCGTTCGACGGAGCGTTCGGAGCTGCTCCGGGAGGTGTCGTGAGGGGCCTGCTGCAGAGCGTGCATCATCTTCCGCTCGACGAGGAGCGCCCGCCTCGGTACGGCCGGGGACGCTGTCGCTTATGGGGGGTAGGGGGTGCGGGACACCATGCGGCGGCCTGCGCGAGCGGGCGGCTGCCGGCCGGCGCCGCACCGCCTTGGCCGTACCGTAGGGGCCGCGGACCGTGGGCCGACACTCTCCCGACTGAGCGGCAGGCGGCTACTCGGTGAACTTCAGCGCCGAGCCGGTGCCGGCGAGGCTTCCACCCGACGACTACGCGCAGGTAGGGTGCGACGATCCCGATCCGCCCGAACGGCGCCCGACGAGAACGACATGGTGAACGCGATGAATGTGCCGGGTCAGCCCGAGCCGGCCGAGGCACTCGACGCCGGGGAGGCCTCGGCCGCGCCGATGTCGATGCTGGACGCGGTGGGCCGCCTCAGCCCGGAGCAGGCCGGTCTGCTCGGCGTGCTGATGGGCCTGCGGCGGCTGGGGGACGATCCCCCCGCGCCCGCACGGAAGCCCTGATCCCACTCGGCGGACCTGGTTCGGGGGTCCGCGAGGGATCGGCGGTCGAGGGCCGCGAAACGGGTGCGCGGACCGGTCACGAATCGAGAAGCGCGGTCAGCGGGCCACCCCTAGTGTGACGGTCATGGACGACACGGATCCGCGTGATCGTCCGCAACCCCGGCAGTCCCACCGGGTCGACGCGACCCATGACGTCAGGAGTGACCATGACCGGCTCTTCCACCCAGGGGATCAAGACCGTCCTGCATCCCGTCTCCGACCTGGCGAAGGCCAAGGCGGTGTACGCGGCGCTGCTCGGCGTGGAGCCGCAGGCCGACTCGCCGTACTACGTCGGCTTCGAGGCCGAGGGCCAGCAGATCGGGCTGGTGCCGGGCGGCGGACCGCAGGGCATGACCTCGCCGGTGACCTACTGGCATGTGCCGGACATCGAGGCGAAGCTGGCCGAGGTGACCGCCGCCGGTGCCATCGTGAAGGAGTCCCCGCACGACGTCGGCGGCGGCCGGCTGGTGGCCACCTTCGCCGACCCCGACGGGAACATCCTCGGGCTGCTTCAGGACAGGTGAGTCCCGGCCGGACAGGTGAGCCCCGGCCCTCCTCCCGCGCACGCCGGCTGCGGTCACACAACGACGTGGCCCGCGTGCGCGGGCCACGTCGTACCGACCGCGAATCGACCGCACGAACGCGACCCCTCCCAACCAGATGGAGAGACGATAAGCATGGCCACGAGGACGGACACGCAGTCGCCCGCGCTGCACGGTGCCGACAGCCACGATCTGATCCGTGTGCACGGCGCGCGCGAGAACAACCTCAAGGACGTCAGCATCGAGATCCCCAAGCGCCGGCTGACGGTGTTCACCGGGGTCTCCGGCTCGGGCAAGAGCTCGCTGGTGTTCGACACGATCGCCGCGGAGTCGCAACGGCTGATCAACGAGACCTACAGCGCCTTCGTGCAGGGCTTCATGCCGACGCTCGCTCGTCCCGAGGTCGACGTCCTGGAGGGGCTGACCACCGCGATCATCGTCGACCAGCAGCGGATGGGCGGCGATCCCCGGTCCACGGTCGGCACCGCCACCGACGCCAACGCGATGCTGCGCATCCTCTTCAGCCGGCTCGGGAAGCCGCACATCGGCTCGCCCAAGGCGTTCTCCTTCAACGTCCCCTCGATCAGCGGCGCCGGTGCGGTCACCGTCGAACGCAGCGGGAGGACGGTGAAGGAGCGTCGCAGTTTCAGCATCACCGGCGGCATGTGTCCGCGCTGCGAAGGCCGGGGCACGGTCTCCGACATCGACCTGACCCAGCTCTTCGACGCCTCCAAGTCGCTCGCCGAGGGCGCGATCACCATCCCCGGCTACACCGCGGGCGGCTGGAACTACCGGCTCTACGCCAGTTCGGGCTTCTACGACCCGGACAAGCCGATCCGGAAGTTCACCAAGAAGGAGATGCACGACTTCCTCCACAGCGAGCCGGTGCGGATGAAGATCGAGGGCATCAACATGACCTACGAGGGGCTGATCCCGCGGATCCAGAAGTCGATGCTCTCCAAGGACAAGGAGGCGATGCAGCCGCACATCCGGGCGTTCGTGGACCGGGCGGTCACCTTCACCACCTGCCCCGACTGCGACGGCACCCGGCTGGCCGAGGCGGCCCGCTCGTCGCGGATCGGCAGCATCAACATCGCCGAGGCCTGCGCGATGCAGATCAGCGACCTGGCCGCCTGGGTCCGCGGCCTGGACGAACCCTCGGTCGCGCCGCTGCTCGCCACACTGCTGCAGACGCTCGACTCGTTCGTGGAGATCGGGCTGGGCTACCTCTCGCTGGACCGGCCGTCGGGCACGCTGTCGGGCGGCGAGGCGCAGCGCGTCAAGATGATCCGCCACCTCGGCTCGTCACTCACCGACGTGACCTACGTCTTCGACGAGCCCACCGTCGGCCTGCATCCCCATGACATCCACCGGATGAACGACCTGCTGCTGCGGCTGCGGGACAAGGGCAACACGGTGCTGGTCGTGGAGCACAAGCCGCTGACGATCGCGATCGCCGACCATGTCGTCGACCTCGGACCCGGCGCCGGTACGGCGGGCGGCACCGTCTGCTTCGAGGGCACCGTCCCGGGGCTGCGGGCCAGCGGCACCCTCACCGGCCGTCACCTTGACGACCGGGCCGCCGTGAAGGAGACGGTGCGGAAGTCCACCGGCACGCTGGAGATCCGCGGCGCGACGGCGCACAACCTGCGGGACGTCGACGTCGACATCCCGCTCGGGGTGCTGGTCGTGGTCACCGGGGTCGCCGGCTCCGGCAAGAGCTCGCTGGTGCACGGGTCGCTGGTGCACGGGTCCGGGGGCGCCGACGCGGGCGTGGTCGCGATCGACCAGGCGGCGATCCGCGGTTCGCGGCGGAGCAACCCGGCCACGTACAGCGGGCTGCTCGACCCGATCCGCAAGGCCTTCGCAAAGGCCAACGGCGTCAAGCCGGCCCTGTTCAGCGCCAACTCCGAGGGCGCCTGCCCGAACTGCAACGGCGCCGGTGTCGTCTACACCGACCTGGCGATGATGGCCGGCGTCGCCACCACCTGCGAGGAGTGCGAGGGGAAGCGCTTCGAGGCATCGGTGCTGGACTACCACCTCGGCGGCCGCGACATCAGCGAGGTGCTGGCGATGTCGGTGACCGAGGCCGAGGAGTTCTTCGGCGCCGGCGAGGCGAGCACTCCGGCCGCGCACGCCATCCTGGTCCGGCTCGCCGACGTCGGGCTCGGCTACCTGAGCCTGGGCCAGCCGCTCACGACGCTGTCGGGCGGCGAGCGGCAGCGGCTCAAGCTGGCCACCCACCTGGGCGAGAAGGGCGGCGTCTACGTCCTGGACGAGCCGACGACCGGCCTGCACCTGGCCGACGTCGAGCAGTTGCTCGGCCTGCTCGACCGGCTGGTCGAGTCCGGCAAGTCGGTCATCGTCATCGAGCACCACCAGGCGGTCATGGCGCACGCGGACTGGATCATCGACCTCGGTCCCGGCGCCGGCCACGACGGCGGCCGGATCGTCTTCGAGGGCACCCCGGCCGAGCTCGTCGCCGACCGCTCCACCCTCACCGGCGAGCACCTGGCGACCTACGTCGGCGCCTGACCGGCCGCGGGTCGCGGTGCTAGGCGCAGGCCGGGCAGAGACCGCGGTAGGTGACCTCGACCTCGGACACCGTGAAACCGAACCGCTCGGCCGCCGGGAGGTCGGCCAGCGGATTGCCGGTCGGGTGCACATCGCGGATGGTGCCGCAGTTGGAGCAGACCAGATGCTGGTGCGGGTGGTGCGCGTTGGGGTCGTAGCGCCTGGCGCGGCCGTCGGTGGGGACCTCTATCACCTCGCCGAGCGCGACCAGCTCGCCCAGGGTGTTGTAGACGGTCGCCCGGGAGATCTCGGGCAGCCGCTCGGCCGCGCGGGCGTGCACCTCGTCGGCCGTGAGGTGCACGTGGTCGCCGTCGAGGACCTCCGCAACGACACGCCGCTGGGAGGTCATCCGCCAGCCACGCCCTCGCAGTCGCTCCAGCAGGTCACTCATATCGGTTCACCTATTCAGGCCTCGGGTGGTCATTCGAAAGATTACCAGCGGAAGTCCGGGTTCCGAATCGATACGGGGCTGGTGCCCTTCTTGACTTGGACTCTGTCCATCGTAGGATCGGTTCCGGCGATAGCCAAGGGACAGGAAGACTCCAGTACGCGGCAGCAGGCGGAGGCCGACCACCGCGGCTTCTCGATCGCCGGGGCCGGGGTATCTACTGGGGTTGTGCCCCGACTGTTCCACCGCCCGCAGTTCCTGTGCACAGTGATCCGCCTGGTCCGGAAGGATTCCCATGTCTGACAACCACGATGCAATCGCCGTAGACGCGAAGACTGAGGGTGGAGGCTGCCCGGTCGTACACGGGCGCGCCCCGCACCCGACCCAGGGTGGTGGAAACCGCCAGTGGTGGCCGGAGCGGCTCAACCTGAAGATCCTCGCCAAGAACCCCGCCGTGGCCAACCCGCTCGGCGAGGACTTCGACTACGCCGAGGCGTTCACGACCCTCGACCTCGCCGCCGTGAAGCAGGACATCGCCGAGGTCCTGACCACGTCGCAGGACTGGTGGCCGGCCGACTACGGCAACTACGGCCCCTTCATGATCCGCATGGCCTGGCACAGCGCCGGCACCTACCGCATCAGCGACGGCCGCGGCGGCGGCGGCGCCGGCCAGCAGCGCTTCGCGCCGCTCAACAGCTGGCCGGACAACGTCAACCTGGACAAGGCCCGCCGGCTGCTCTGGCCGGTCAAGAAGAAGTACGGCCAGAGCCTCTCCTGGGCCGACCTGATGATCCTGGCCGGTAACGTCGCCCTGGAGTCGATGGGCTTCGAGACCTTCGGCTTCGGCGGCGGCCGCGCGGACGTCTGGGAGCCCGACGAGGACGTCTACTGGGGTCCCGAGACCACCTGGCTCGACGACGAGCGCTACACCGGCGACCGCGAGCTGGAGAGCCCCCTCGGCGCGGTCCAGATGGGCCTCATCTACGTCAACCCCGAGGGCCCGAACGGCAACCCGGACCCGCTCGCCGCGGCCCGCGACATCCGTGAGACCTTCCGCCGGATGGCGATGAACGACGAGGAGACCGTCGCCCTGATCGCGGGCGGCCACACCTTCGGCAAGACCCACGGCGCGGGCGACGCCGACCTCGTCGGCGCGGACCCGGAGGCCGCCCCGCTGGAGCAGCAGGGCCTCGGCTGGAAGAGCTCCTTCGGCACCGGCAAGGGCGTCGACACGATCTCCAGCGGTCTTGAGGGCGCCTGGACCAACACCCCGACCGCCTGGGACAACAGCTTCTTCGAGATCCTCTTCGGCAACGAGTGGGAGCTGACCAAGAGCCCCGCCGGCGCCCACCAGTGGAAGCCGAAGGACGGCGCCGGCGCGGGCACCGTCCCCGACGCCCACGACCCGTCGAGGAGCCACGCCCCGACGATGCTGACGACCGACCTCTCGCTCCGGTTCGACCCGGTCTACGAGCCGATCTCGCGCCGCTTCCTGGAGAACCCCGCCGCGTTCGCGGATGCCTTCGCCCGCGCCTGGTTCAAGCTGACCCACCGTGACATGGGCCCGGTCGTGCGCTACCTCGGCCCGGAGGTCCCGTCCGAGCCGCTGCTGTGGCAGGACCCGCTCCCCGCGGTGACGCACCCGCTTGTCGACGCCAAGGACATCGCCGCCCTCAAGGGCCAGATCCTCGGCTCCGGCCTGTCGGTGTCCCAGCTCGTCTCCACCGCCTGGGCCTCGGCCTCGTCCTTCCGCGGCAGCGACAAGCGCGGCGGCGCCAACGGTGCGCGCGTGCGCCTGCAGCCGCAGAGCGGGTGGGAGGTCAACGAGCCCGACGAGCTGGCGACGGTGCTGCGCACCCTGGAGGGTGTCCAGCAGGCGTTCAACGCGGCCCAGTCCGGCGGCAAGCAGATCTCCCTCGCCGACCTGATCGTGCTCGCCGGCGGTGCCGGCGTCGAGAAGGCGGCCGAGGAGGCCGGCTTCCAGGTCACCGTCCCCTTCACGCCGGGCCGCGCGGACGCGACCCAGGAGCAGACCGACGTGGAGTCGTTCACCGCGCTGGAGCCGACCGCCGACGGGTTCCGCAACTACCTGGGCAAGGGCAACCGGCTGCCGGCCGAGTTCCTGCTGATCGACCGGGCGAACCTGCTGAACCTGAGCGCCCCCGAGATGACCGTCCTGGTCGGTGGCCTCCGCGTGCTCGGCGCGAACCACCAGCAGTCGCCGCTCGGCGCCCTCACCACCACCCCCGGCTCGCTGACCAACGACTTCTTCGTCAACCTGCTGGACCTGGGCACCACCTGGCAGGCGACGTCGGCGGACGCCGGCACGTTCGAGGGCCGCGACGCGGCCACCGGCGAGGTCAAGTGGACCGGCAGCCGCGCCGACCTGGTCTTCGGCTCGAACTCCGAGCTGCGCGCGCTGGCCGAGGTCTACGCGAGCGACGACGCGAAGGAGAAGTTCGTCAAGGACTTCGTCGCGGCGTGGGACAAGGTGATGAACCTCGACCGGTTCGACCTCGTCTGACCCGTCACGTCCGGGCCGGCCGCACCGGCCGGCCCGGACGTTGCCACCCGTCCACCCGCCCGTCCCCGGCCGTCAGCGGGCGTCAGCGGGCGTAGACGGCGACGAAGTCCCGGGTGGCCTGGCTGTAGTAGCGGTCGGCCGCCTCGCCGAAGTCGAGGATGTTCGCCGGCTTGGGGTTGGCGGGATCGGCGCTCGCGTCGTAGCTCATGAACGAGGGCCAGGCGCCGTTCATGTCCAGCGGCATCGCGCGGACCGCGCCCGCGTGCTGCATGAGCTCCGCCAGGGTACGGGCGGACAGGGCCTGGCCGACCACCATGATGATGTCGCCCTTCGCGGTGATGCCCACCCCGGACCGCTCCACGTACTTCTTGCCCTGGTAGGCCCAGCCGTAGGCGTAGGGCACGTCGATGTTGTCGGCGATCCGGCCGCCGTCGACCATCAGGGTCAGGCACTGGCGCACCCCGACGACGTCCGCCGTCATGCTCACGTCCCGGCCCCAGGTGCCGATCCGGATGGAGCCGTCGCGGTAGAAGACCTCCGAGGCGGCGCCGTCGCGAAGCGTGGAGTCGGTGCGCCCGTCCAGGTAGAAGCCACCGTGCGAGGTGCCGTCGGTGATGCGGAAGCCACCGTTCCAGGTCGCGATCAGACCGGTGCGCTGACCGACCGGAATCGTCGGCGGCACCGCGAAGGTCCCGCCCGGCTCGCGGAAGCCGGGATGCAGCTCGAACCGCGCGTGGCCGGCGCTGATCCACGCCACCGCGGCCTCGTAGGAGGAGTGTTCGGTGTCGGGGCGGACATAGGTGCCCTGGACCAGCGGCAGCCCGTGGTAGCTGACCAGCGCGCGCCAGACACCCTCGCCCGGGAGCCGGGGGGTGATACTGGCGGGCATCGGGGCGAGCAGCGGCACCGCCGTGCCGACGCCGCTGGTTCCCTCCGTCGCCTTCATCCGGGCCAGGGCCGCGGTCGACAGCGAGCCGCCCACCCTGGGCGGGTTCAGCTGGTACTGCCAGTCCTCCAGCTGGTTGATCACCAGACCCATGTGGTGGTCCCGGCCCCACTCGGCGAGCCGGGCCTCGACGCCGTCCCTGCCCGGATAGGTCAGGGCCTGGCCGATCGACCAGCCCAGCCAGCCGGTGCAGAGGAGTCCCACCGCGAGCGTGCTCCGGGTCGCGATACGCCTCCGGCGCCGCTGAGCAGGAGTCAGGTCGCGTGCGCGCTTCCACGGCAGCAGCCGACGGCGTCGCGGAGCATCGGCGGCGGCGATGGCGTCGTTGTCGATCATGGCGTTTCCTCGTCCGGCGCTGAGCGGGTGAACGGGCGGATGAAGGGGTGGATGAAGGGGCGGATGAAGGGGCGGATGGGCTGGCGGATGGACGGACGGCGTGGATGCGTCCCCGGGTGCATGCATCCCGTATCCGATGCCGCGTCAATCACGGCCGCGCGGCTGATCACCCGCACGACTCGGGGGCCGGGCCCGGCGTCGTCGACGGCTGGGCCCGGGACGACGGCCGGCCCGGGGTCGGGGAGGCCGTCGGGGAGGCCGTCGCGCAGGCGGTCGGCAGCGGGCTCGGCTGCAGGACCGGATCCGGCATCTGGGTGACCGGCCGGCGGGTGTTCAGCTGGATGCGGGCCGCCTCGACCCGGATCATCGGCAGCGCCGAGTACAGCGAGGAGCCCGGGCAGAAGGTGCAGTCGGCGTCGGTGTGGCCGGAGACGACGGACAGGGTGGCCCGATCACCCGCGTGGTAGCGGCTGAGCGAGTCGGTGCAGGTCAGAGTGGTGGAGGAGCGGGGGTCGACACCGTGCAGGCTCAGCTTCCAGGCGATCAGGCCGCTGATCGCCTGGAGCATCGGCTGCGAGACCTCCGCCCCGGCGGTGAAGGTGCCGATCGCGGCGATGCCGACGGTGCCGAGGTTGAAGCCGCTGCAGTGGGCGCCGATCACCGGCTTGTCGATCCCGCCGTGCCTGCCCTCGTACACCGTGCCGAAGCGGTCGACCAGAAAGTTGTAGCCGATGTCGTCCCAGCCGCGCCGGCCCGTCTGGTCGTAGGAGATGCTGCCGATGATGTCCGGCACCTCGTGGGCGCTGTACGAGTTGCCGCTGTCCGTGTGATGGATGATGGCGGCCTTCACCGCGTCCGCGTAGCGCGGCGCGGGCAGATGGCTGAGATTCGCCGCAGTCCCGGCGTTCGCCGAGGTGTCCCAGTCCCTGCGGGCGACGATCCCGGGCTGGGCCGCGATCCAGTGCACGGCGACCGGCGCGGGCCGCTCCGGACTGCGGGCGTGCGGATGAACCGCGGTCGGCGCGGCGGAGGCCCTCGCCGTCACGGCCGTGACACCGCCCACCAGGGCGACCTGGGCCACCCTTCGCAACATCAGACGCCGTTCTGCACGCATGAATCCGACGATAGACAGACCTCGGGGCCCATGCACTCTTAGCGATCATTCGGGTGCGTCGGATTCCGCCGACGGAGTGTCAGACGTGAGGTCGACACCCGTGACCTCGGAAAACGGCGTACCGAAGGGTGGGCCGGGTCATCCGTCGGCGCGGTCGGCCAGCACCCGGACCAGGGTTGCCGGGTCGTTGGTGATGATGACGTCCACACCGAGGGCGGTGAGCCGGGCCATGCGCCGGGCGCGGTCGACCGTCCAGGCGCTGACGCCCAGGCCCAGCCGGTGGGCGCGCTGGACCAGGCCGCGGGAGAGCCGGTGGTGCTCGACGTTGAGGTAGTCGGGGCGGGTCCGGTCCAGCACCCGCGCGCCCGGCAGGAGGGGCGACTCCCAGCTGAGCGCGATCCGGGCCCGCGGGGCCTCGGCACGGACCAGACCCAGGGCGGTGCGGTTGCCCGCGAAGACGACCTCACCGAGCAGGCCGAACTCGCGGACGAGTGCCAGAGCCGGGTACGCCTCGGCGGGTGTGGGGAGGTCGATCATCAGCGTCCGGCCCGCGTCCCGCGCGAGTTCCAGGCCCTGGCACAGCGTCGGGATCCGCTCCCGGCCCGGGCCGCCGGCCTGGGCGGTCCTGGTGATCTGGGCGATCTGGTCCACCGTCAGCGACGCGGCGGTCCGCCGGTCGCCCCACAGGCGGTGCAGGGTGGCGTCGTGGAGCAGGACGGGCGTCCCGCAACGGGTGAGGCGGACGTCGACTTCGAGCCAGTGCGCACCGGCGTCGATGCCGGCCCGCAGCGCCGGCAGGGTGTTCTCGCGGGCCACGCGCGGAGCGCCCCGATGTCCGACGACAAGGGTGGCCCGCGCGGCCCCGCCGGCGGCGCCGTTGTCGGTTCCCGTCTGCGTTCCCCAGCTGTCCACGTCCCGAAGCGTAGCCGCGACGGGACCGGAGTCGGCCGTTCCGAATCGGGCATGACAGCAAGCCGATCCCGTTCACAGTTCGGCCACACCCTCTCCGGCAAATAGCCTCAATCACCATTGTGGCAACGCAAGTTCGAAGGTAGAGTCCCGGCTTGCCGAGCACGGACGGGGCGCTCGCGCGCATTATTTGAGGCGGGCATGTCAGAGAACCCCAGCATCAGCGATGCCACTTCCGACCTGTTTGACGTGTTCACGAAAAATGCTCTCTCCGAGCATCCGGCGATTGTCCATCATGGACACGCCATAAGCTATCGTCGGCTCAACGAGTTGACGAAGTCCCTGGCCACAGGCCTGGGTGCCGATCCGGGCGTGGTCGCCGTGCAGGCGACGCACTCCCCTGAAACGGTGGTCGGACTCCTCGGTGTACTCGCGGCCGGGGGCGTCTATCTGCCGCTCGATCCGGCATTCCCGCTCGAACGCCGGCAGGCGATGCTTTCGGCGGTGGACTGTCGCGCAATGGTCGGCACGGACACCGGTCCGGCATCCCGGCCCGGGCTGGATTTACCCGAGCTATACCCTCTCGCGGAACTCTCCGTGAGCGCGCCGAATACCGCGCCGAAGAGCCTTTCCCGGACGGCGACGCCAGGCCCCGACGACCCGGCCTACATCCTCTTCACCTCCGGATCCACCGGGCGTCCCAAGCCTGTGGTCACACCGCGCCGGGCCATCTCCGCCGCGGTGCGCGCACTGCGCGACCTCTTCGGCCTGACCGCCCAGGACCGGGTGCTGCAGTTCGCCTCGCTGAACTGGGACACCTGCCTGGAGGAGATCCTCCCGACGCTCAGCGCCGGAGCCACCCTCGTCCTCGACGACGAGGCCCACTCCGGCTCGTTCCCCCGCTTCCTGCGGATGGTCGGGCGCGAGCGGATCACCGTCCTCGACCTGCCCACCGCCTTCTGGCACGAGCTGGTGCTGCACCTCACCGAGGACCGGCTGACCCTGCCCGACTGCGTCCGGCTGCTGGTGATCGGCGGCGAGCCGGCGAGCCCGGCCCGGCTGGCCGACTGGAGCAGCCTGGACACCGGGCGGATCCGCCTGGTCAACACCTACGGCTGCACCGAGACCACCCTGGTCACCCATGCCGTCGACCTGCACGGCCCCCGGACGCCCGGCCCCAGCCGGAACTGGGACGGCACGACCCGGGCGCCGATCGGCCGGGCCCTGCCGCACGTCGTCCAACGGATCAGCGAGCAGGGCGAGTTGCTGATCGGCGGGCCCGGTGTCGCGCTGGGCTACCTCGGACTGCCCGAGGCCACCGAGGCCAGGTTCACCGTCCTCGACGGCGAACGCTGGTTCCGTACCGGCGACCGGGTGAGCAGTGCACCGGACGGCGTCCTCACCCACCGGGGCCGGCTGGACCACGAGGTCAAGGTGCGCGGCATCCGGGTGGACCCCGCCGAGGTCGAGGCCCATATCGCGGGCCACCCCGACGTGTGCGCGGTGGCCGTGGCCGGGGCGACCGTCGCCGGCCGGTCCGCCCTGGTCGCCTACGTGGTGCCGCGCCCGCACGCGACCGTCCCGGCCCTGGACGCCGACGTCCGGTCCTACCTGCGCGGACGGGTGCCCGGCCATCTGGTACCCAGCCGGATCACCGTCGTCCCCCGGCTCGTGCTCACCGCCGGCGGCAAAGTCGACCGCGCGGCCTCACACCGCCTTCACGCGTCCCACGACCAGGTCAAAGGAGACCTCGATGAGCGTTGACACCCCTTCCGCCGCCGCTACCGGCAGACCCGGCGCCGGCCCGGCCTCCGGTGCCGGTGCCGAGGTCGAGGGCGTGGTGGTGATCTTCCGTCGCGTGCTGGAGGCCGCCGACGTCGCGCCGGACTCCGACTTCTTCCTGCTCGGCGGCGACTCGCTGATCGCCACCCGGGTGCTGAGCGCGATCGCGCGCGGCTACGGAGTGGAGCTGTCCTTCGAGGACTTCCTGCTCGCCCCCACCCCCGAGGGCCTCGCCGAGAAGATAACGGCCGGCCGATGAACGGCCGCGACGACTCCCCCGCTGCCCCCGTCACCGCCGCACTCACACCCGCCGCCCTGCACCCCGCCGACGGCGCGGCCACCACCGCCGTCGTGGTCGGGGCCGGGCTGGCCGGCCTCACCGCCGCGACCGGCCTGGCGGCCCGCGGGATCGAGGTCACCGTCCTGGAGGCCCGTGACCGGGTCGGCGGCCGCACCCACGGCCTGCGGGTCGCGCCCTGCAGCCAGGTCGACGCCGGCGCCGCCTACCTGGGCGAGCGACACACCGAACTGCTGTCGCTGTTAGGCGAGTTGGGTCTCAAGACCACCCCGACCACGATGCTCGGCGCCAGCCGCTTCGCGCTCGGCGGCGAGGACGCCACCCGGGACGGGCGGTTCCCGCCGCTCAACGCCGTGGCGCTGGGCGACATGTTCGAGCAGCTGGACGAACTCACCAGGGCCGTACGGCCCGAGGCGCCATGGCTCACCCCGGACGCCGCGCGACTGGACACCCTGACCGCCGCGGCGTGGGCCGAACAGCGGCTGACCCATCCGGACGCGCTGCTCTTCTTCCCGCTCTTCCTGGGCGAGATGATGGCCGCCGACCCGGCTGACGTGTCGGTCCTGCACCTGGCGTTCTACCTGCGCTCGGGTGGCGGCATCCGCTACCTCAACGCCTTCGAGGGCGGCGCGCAGCAGGACCGGATCGCCGGCGGCGCCCACCAGGTGTGCGAGCGGCTGGCGCAGCGGCTGGGCGCGCGGGTCCGGCTGGGCGAGCCGGTCCTCGCGGTGCGCCAGGACGCCGACGGGGTCACCGTCCACTCGGACCTCGGCGAATACCGGGCGGACGTGGCGGTGATGGCGCTGCCGCCGCTGCTGGCCGACGCCGTCGAGTACCGGCCGGGGCTGCCGGTGCGCCGGGCGAGCGGGCGCACCGCCCGGGGCTGCGCGGTCAAGGCGACACTCGTCTACCCCGAGCCGGTCTGGCGCGACCACGGGCTCTCCGGCTGGTCGGTCAACGCCGAGGGTCCGCTGCTGTCCACGGTGGACGACTCGCCGGCCGAGGGCGGAGTCGGCGTACTGACCGGCTTCGTCACCGGCGCCGAGGCGCACCGCTTCGCGGCGCTCGACCCGGAGCACCAGCGCGCGGCGGCGGTCGGGCAGGCCGCCCGGCTGTTCCCGATGCTCCCGGCGCCGATCGGCTTCCATGTCACCGACTGGGTCAACGAGCGGTACAGCCGCGGCTGTTACGCGGCGCTGTTCGGGCCCGGCGACTGGCTCCGGCACGGCCCGACGCTGACCACGCCGCACCAGCGGGTGCACTGGGCCGGAACCGAGACGAGCACCGAGTACTTCGGGCTGATGGAGGGCGCGATCCGCTCCGGGCAGCGCGTGGTCGCGGAGATCCTCGCCCGGACCTAGAGCCGGTCCCCGCCAAACCCGGTCCGCTCCAACCCAGTTCGCTCCAACCGAGTCCGCTCCAAGCCGGTCCGCCGCGGACTGGCCTTCTTCGACCGAGTTCACCGGCACCGGTTCCACGAGAACGCGGGCCGGGCGACCCGTCCCCCCGGGAGAGCGCCATGAGCGACCAGAGTCCCATCGCACCCCTCGCCGCCAGAGAGCGGCTGATGACCGAGCCCACCCTCGGCGCCGGCAACTTCCTGGACCACGCCATCGCGGTCAACCCGCACCGCGCGGTCCCGTTCGCCTACAGCCACCACACCGACCACCGCGGCGCCGTAGTCCTCCGCGGCCACAGCCTGCTCGACCTCGCCGCCCTGCGGGACCGCTACGCCGCCTGGTACTGGGCGAACGGCGTGCGCCCCGGCGAGCCGGTCGGCGTGGTCGTCGGCGAGGGCCTGGAGCCGATCCTGCACTTCCTCGCGCTGGCCGCGCTGGGCGCCGTCCCCGCCCTGGTCAACGACGCGATGCGGCACGACGTCATGGTCCGCTACCTCGACCACGTGGGCGTGGTCGGCATCGTCGCGGACGACCCCACCCGGCTCGCCGCCGCCTACCGCGAGGACCCCCGCCGCCGCCCGCGCTTCATCGCCCTGGCGGCCGAACTCCAGGCCTTCGACACCGGGGCCTTCGACGGCGGGGCCTTCGACGCCGCGCACGCCCGGCCCGAGGTCTACCCGTACCGGCACGCCGCGGACGACGTGGTCGCGCTGATCCACTCCTCGGGGACCACCGGCACACCGAAGTCCACCATGCTGGCACACCGTCAGTTCTGGGACGGCAAGCAGCCACGCATGGTGCGCTTCCCCGCCGAGCCCTACGACCGGCTGATGTCGCTGATGCCGCACACCCACGCGGGCGGCCTCAGCTACTTCCTCACCGCGACCCTGCTCGGGCTGCCGACCGTGGTGATGTCCGACTGGCGGCGCGCGGTCGTGGAACCGGTGATGGAGGCCTTCCAGCCCACCATGATCGCCTCCTTCCCGCGTACCTTCGTGGAACTGGCCACCGGCGAACTGCCGGTCCGGGGCGCGGCGAAGGTGCACTCCTGGTTCAACACCGGTGACAGCGCGCACTACGGGCACATCCGCCGGCTGGTGACGCTCGGCGAGCGGCCGGCCGGCCTGATCAAGCCGTGGCTGCTGCCGCAGCAGCAGGCCGAACAACCGGCCCTGCCCGGTTCGCAGTTCATCGACGGCCTGGGCTCGTCCGAGATGGGCATGGCCCTGTTCGGCCAGGTCACCACGCCGGAGACCACCCGCGACGACCGCTGCGTCGGCAAGCCGCTGGAGGTGGTGCTCAAGGCCGCGGTGCTGGACGAGAACGGCGCCGAGGTCCCCGACGGCACGGTCGGGATGCTCGGCGTGGTCACCCCGTCGCGGACCCCCGGCTACTGGAACAACCCCCGGCTCACCGCCAGTTTCGAACTGGCCGGCTACTGGCTCACCGGTGACGTGGCCCGCCGCGACGCCGAGGGCGCCTTCTACCACCTGGACCGCACGGTGGACGTCATCGACACCGCCGCCGGGCCGGTCTACAGCCTGCCGATCGAGGAGGTGCTGCTGGCCGACTGCGCCGACCTGGTGCAGGACTGCTCGGTGCTCGGCGTGCCCGGGGCTCCCGGCGAGGGCCAACGGCCGGTCGCCGTGGTGCGGTTGCAGGCCGACGCCGCGCAGGCCGGCGCCGAGGAGGTCCAGGAGGCCGCCAACAAGGCGCTGGCGCAGGCCGGACTGGCCGCGCTCGCGGCGGTGAGCATCGCCCGGACGCCGGAGGACTACCCGCTCGGGCCCACCGGCAAGGTGCTCAAGCGTGAACTGCGGACCCGCTTCGCCACCCTCTTCACCGGCCAGTAGCACCCGATGGACCAGCACCTGACCCGGCAGCCGTACCAGTACGTACGGACCCCTCTGGCCGAGCCGGACTGGCGGCGGCTGCCGGGCTGGCGCGACGTCACCGAGCTCCAGTGGCGGGACGCCCAGTGGCAGCGCGCGCACTGCGTCAAGAACCCGCGGCAGCTACGGGCCGTGGCCGGCGAGCTGCTCACCGACCGGTTCTTCGAGGAACTCGCAGCCGATCAGGCGCAGTTCGCCACCATGTCGATGCTGCTGCCACCGCAGATGCTCAACACCCTGGCTCCGCACGCCCCGACCGTCCCGCAGGCGTTCACCGAGGCGTTCCTGGCCGACCCGGTCCGCCGCTACATGCTGCCCGTACGCGCGGACCGGCACCCGCGCTGGCCGAGCCACCCCAGGGCCGAGCGCGACTCGCTGCGCGAGGCCGAGATGTGGGTGGTGGAGGGCCTGACCCACCGCTATCCCACCAAGGTGCTGGCCGAGTTGGTCGCCACCTGCCCGCAGTACTGCGGCCACTGCACCCGGATGGACCTGGTCGGCAACTCCACGCCGCAGTTCACCAAAGCCCGGCTGGTGCTGCGGCCGGCCGACCGGCAGGAGCAGATGCTCGACTACCTCAAACGCCATCCCACCGTGCGCGACGTGGTGGTCTCCGGCGGCGACCTGGCCAACGTGTCCTGGCCGCAACTGGAGGCCTTCCTGCTGCGGCTGCTGGAGCTGGGCTCGGTGCGGGACATCCGGCTCGCCAGCAAGGCGGTGGTGGGCCTGCCGCAGCACTGGCTGCAGCCGAAGGTGCTGGAAGGGCTGGGCCGGGTGGCCGCGGTGGCGGCCCGGCGCTCGGTCAACCTCGCGGTGCACACCCACGCCAACCATGTGCAGTCGGTGACGCCGCTGGTCGCCGAGGCGGCCAGGGCACTGCTGGACGTCGGGGTCCGGGACGTCCGCAACCAGGGCGTGCTGATGCGCGGCGTCAACGCCACTCCCCAGGACCTGCTGGACCTGTGCTTCGCCCTCCAGGGCGAAGCGAACATCCTGCCCTACTACTTCTACCTCTGCGACATGATCCCCAACGCCGAGCACTGGCGCACCCCCGTGCACCAGGCCCAGCTGCTCCAGGAGGCGATCATGGGCTACCTGCCCGGTTACGCCACCCCCCGGATCGTCTGCGACGTGCCCCAGGTCGGCAAGCGCTGGGTGCACCAGGCGGTGGCCTACGACCGCGAACGCGGCATCTCGTACTGGACGAAGAACTACCGCACCGAACCCGAGGCCCGCGAGGCCGGCGGCGCCGATCTCGACGCCCTGCTCGACCGGCGCCACCCGTACTACGACCCGGTGGACACCCTTCCGGAGCCGGGCCGCCGCTGGTGGTCCGAGCAGTCCGCTTCCCTGTGAGGAGCACGATGACCCTTCCCACCACGATGCGCGAACCCGTCGGTTCGACGACGCTCCCCACCGGCCCGCTGCGCCGCATGTGCTGGATCTTCCCCGACCGGGAGTCGACCCGGACCACCGCGATGTGGCGGCACTACTTCTGGGACCTGTACGCGGAGGTCGCCCAGGACGCGGGGATGAGCTGGACCAGGCACTCCCCCGACGCGGTGACGGTGGACGGCTCGGTCCGCGGCCGGCCCCGGATCTACGTGGACGACGAGCCGGTCACCCCGCAGGACACGCTCTTCGTCACCGCGCTCTACTCGCTGCCCTACCAGTCGATGGACATCTTCAACCAGTACGCGCTGTACGCGGTGCTCGAACAGGCAGGCTTCTACCTGCCTTTCCCGGCGCAGGTGTCGCTGATCGGCAACGACAAACTGGCCACCCTCCTCTTCCTCGACGGTTCCCCGGTGCCGCCGATCCCGTCCATCCGGATCGGCACCGGCCGGGACACCGCCAAGCACCTCTACGAGGTGGCGCTGGAGAACCTGACCTACCCGGCCATCGTCAAACCGTCCGGGTGGTGCGGCGGCGGCGGGATCAACCTGGCCCGCAGCTCCGAGGACATCCGCGGCCTGGCCAGCCTGGCCCAGGGCGGCGACACCACGCTGGTGATCCAGCCCTACCTCGGCGACGGCACGGTCGACTACCGGGTGTACGTGATCGACGGCAAGCCGTACGGCGTGCTGAAGCGGACCCCGGAGCCCGGCGGGCTGGTGGCCAACGGCAGCCGCGGCGGCACCATGGAGTTCGCGCCGGTACCCGACGAACTGGCCGAGGCCACCGCCTACTTCGCCGAGCGGCTGCCGATCCCCTTCTTCTGCGTGGACTTCCTCTTCGACGGGGAGCGGTTCTGGTTCTCCGAGATCGAGCCGGACGGGGTGATCCCCCCGGACCTCCACGATCCGCACCGCACGGTCCAGCGGGACATCACCCGCGCCCGGTTCACCGCCTACCGCGACGCCCACGCCAAGTGGCTGGCCAACGGCGGCGCCCACACCGCCCTTCCCGCCGCGACCGCGGCGACCACCGCAGCCACCGCAGCCACCGCAGAGACGGAATCGAGATGACGGAGTTGTTCTCGCTGACGCCCCGGGCGGCCGAGCCGCTGCTGCGCGTCGCCCGGCGATCGCTCGAACGGCTGACGACCGTACCGGAGTTGGCACCGCGCTATGCCGGCCACGCCCCGGTGCTCACCCTCGACGACGTCGCCGCACTGCCACCCCTGCTCAAGGACGACCTCAACACCGCCCTGGCGCACCTGGAGCCCAAGGCCGAGCACGGCGCCACCTGGCTGTTCCAGAGCGGCGGCAGCACCGGCGCACCCAAGCTCGGCTACGCACCCACCGGCTTCTACATGGCCGGTGTCCACGCGCGGTGGCAGCCGCTGGACCGCGACGACGTCTTCGTCAACGCCTGGGGCGCCGGGCGCATGTGGGGCGCGCACTTCCTCGCCGCCGCGCTGGCCGACCTGTCCGGCTGCCAGGTCATCGCCGTGGGCTCGGTCACCGGCGAGGAGTACCCGGACTGGCTGGCGTTCTTCGCCGCGCGCGGGGTGACCGCGATCGGCGGGACGCCGAGCGTGCTCCGGCTGTGGTTCGCGCACGCGCGGGCCGCCGGGCTGACGCTGCCGGCGCTGCGCCGGGTGCTCTGGCTCGGCGAGGCGTGGCAGCCGCAACTGGAGTCCGACCTGGCCGTGGTCGCGCCGCAGGCCCGCCGTTGGGGCATGTTCGGCAGCACCGAGACCTGGGTGGTCGGCACCAACACCCCGGAGTGTCCGGCCGACACCTTCCACCCGCTCCCCGAGCAACTGGTGCACGTCGGCCCGGACGAGCTGCTGGACTTCACCACGCTCGACCCGGAGATGCTGAACCCGGTGCTGCGTTACCGGACCGGCGACGCCGGACGGCTGGTCGCATGCCCGTGCGGACGGCCGGGCCGGGCGATGCGGGTGCTGGGCCGCCGGGACAACGTGGTGCAGGTGCGCGGCCTGGGCCTGCACGTGGACGAGGTCGTCGCGCAGGTGGAACGGGAGCCGGGCGTCTCCGGGGCACAGGTCCTGATCACCGAGAGGCAGGGCCGCGCCACCCGGGTGGAGGTCCTGCTGCTGACGGCCGGTCAGGACGCCGCGCCGGACCTGGAGCGGCTGCGCAAGGAGCTGCTGGCGGCGACGTTCACGCTCAGCACCGGTTTCCAGCACGATCCGGAGGCCTTCCAGGTGCGCGCGGTCGACGCGCTGATCAGCAATGACCGGACCGGCAAGACCGCGAACTTCGTCGTGCGGGAGGACTCGTGAAGCCTCGACTGCCGGTCTCCCTGGGGCGCGGGTTCACCCTGTTCTGGATCGGCCAGACGGTCAGCATGGTCGGCGACCGGGTCACCGTGTTCGTGGTGCCGACACTGATGATCTTCGTGCTGCACGAGTCCGCCCTCCAGGTGGGCATCGTGGCGATGGCCCAGTACCTGGGCATCCCCCTGCTCGGTCCGGTCGCCGGTGTGCTGGTCGACCGGTGGAACAAGCGCTGGACCATGCTGGCCTGCGACCTCGTCCGGCTGGTGGCGGTCTCGGTGATCCCGCTGGCGTACTGGCAGGGCTGGCTGTCCACGCCGCTGCTGTTCGGCTGCGTGGCGGTGGTGAGCGGCGCGACGATCTTCTTCACCGTCGGCTACCTGGTCGCCGTCCCCGCCGTGGTGTCGGAACAGGAGCACCTGGTCCGCGCCTACTCCCGGCTGGAGGGCAGCGGCTCGGTGGCCGAGGTGGCCGGTCCTTCGATCGCGGCCGGCCTCTACAGCGCGTTCGGGGTGGCCGCCCTGCTGGTGGACGCGGCCAGCTACCTGGTCTCGGCCGTGTGCTTCCGCTCCATGCGGCCCTGGGGCGAGCGAACGATCGTTCCGGGTTCGGTCTGGGAGCGGCTGACCGTGGGCTTCCGGCTGAACTGGGCCGACCCGGTGCTGCGGCGGGTGGTGGTGGCCGCCGTGACGCTCAACTGCGGCGGCCCGGTCTTCGTCACCGTGCTGCCGATCCTCGCCTACCGGGGACTCGGCCTGTCGGTCGGGATCTTCGGCGCGGCCATGTCGGTCGCGGCGGTGGGCGCGCTGATCGGCGCCGTGGTCGCCCCGAAGATCAGCGAACGGCTGGGCATCGGGCGGGCGCTGGCCTGGGCGCTGCTGCTGCACTGCCTGGTCGGGCTCGGCGTGCTCGCGGCGCCGGCGCTGTCGTCCGGGCCGGTGATCGCCGTGACGATGGGCTGCTACGGCTTCTTCATGTCCTGCATCAACGTGTGCAGCGCACCCATCCGGCAGTCGCGGATCTCCGCCCAGAACCAGGGCGTGATCCATGCGGCGTTCCGCAGCGTGACCTGGGGCGTGATCCCGGTGGCCGCGCTCGTCGGCGGTCTGGCCGTCACCCTGCTGACCGGATCGCTGGGGATCCTCGACGCCGCGCGGGTGACGATGACCGGCGGCACCCTGCTGGCGGCGTTCTCCTTCCTCTCGGCGGTGCGGGTCCAGCCGCTGCTCGACGCCGCCGAGCGGCAGTCGGCGCAGGCCGAGGGCACCGAGCCGCCCACCGGTACCGAGCCGGAACTGGCGGACAGCGCGTCATGACCACAGGACAGACGACGGACCACGGGACGGTACTGGTCACCGGGACCTCCTCGGGCATCGGGCTGGCCACCGCGGTCGCCGCGGCGCGGGCCGGGTTCACCACGGTGGCGACCATGCGTGATCCCGGTCGCGCCCAGGCACTGCGTGACGCGGCGGACCGCGCCGGAGTGACCGTGGACGTCCGCCGACTCGACGTCACCGACGCCGAGTCCGTCGCGACCTGCGTCGAAGCGGTGCGGCAGGAGTACGGGCGGCTGGACGCGGTGGTCAACAACGCCGGCATCTCCAACTTCGACCCCACCCTGGAGATGTCGACGATGGCGGCGCTGCGGGCGAACCTGGAGGTGAACTTCTTCGGCGTGATCGCGGTCAGCCGGGCCGCGATGCCGCTGCTGCGGGCGAGCCACGGGCGCCTGGTCACCATCGGCAGCGTGCACGGAGTGGTCGGCCAGCCGTTCAACGAGGCCTACTGCGCGGCGAAGTTCGCCGTCGAGGGGTTCATGGAGAGCCTGGCCCCGGTGGCCGGGGCGCACGGCGTGAAGGTGTCCGTGGTGGTGCCCGGCTTTGTCCCGGACACCTCCTTCGGGATCTTCCCGGACGTCAACCGCGCCACCGTCCAGGCCGCGTCCGGACCCTACGCGGCCACCTTCGCCGACTACCTCGACTGGGTGGGCAGTCAGGGCTGGGAAGCGGCCGGGCAACTGTCGCAGGAGGTCGCCGAGGTCGTGGTGCGGACCCTGCGGGCCGAGCACCCGGCCTTCCGGGTCCCGGCCAACCAGTGGGCCGCCGAGTACCTGGACCACAAGCTGACCGACCGGGACGGCTCGACCGTCCAGACCCTCGCCCGTACCTGGATCGGGCGACCCGCAGACTATGAGACACCAGGCGACGAGACATCAGGCCCTGAGGATTCAGGCCGCTAGAGCATGGGAGAAGCAGTGCCCGCGAAACCGCTTCAGGAACTGGTCGACCACGCCCGGACCCACTCGCCCTTCTACGCGGAGGCGTACCGCGACGTACCGCGGACGATCTCGCACATCACCGAACTCCCCATCATCGACCAGGCAGCCTTCTGGGCCGCGAACACCTGGCCGGACAACCGCCTGCTGACCGGACCGCTCACCGACGCGGGTGTCTACAAGACCGGTGGCACCACCGGCGCCCCGAAGTTCTCCCCCTGGACGCGCACCGAGCACGCCGACTCGGTGACCGCGTTCGGCGCCGGCATGGTGCAGGCCGGCCTGAAGCCGGGGCACCGGGTGGCCAACCTGTTCTGCGCCGGCGAGCTCTACGGCGGGTTCCTCTACATCGAGAACGCCCTGCACCACGCGCCGGTGGACAACGTCCGGCTCCCGGTCGGCGGCGCCGCGTCCGACGCGTACATCGCCGACCTGATCGGCAGCTTCGGCGTGCACGTGCTGGCGGGCGAGCCGATGAAGCTGAGCAAGGTGGCCGAGTGCCTGGTCCAGCGCGGGCAGGTCGCCGACTGCGTGGAACTGCTGCTCTTCGGCGGCGACCTGCTCTTCGACGACCTGCGGCCGATCCTGTCGCGGGCCTTCCCCAAGGCGGCCGTCTCGTCGATCGGCTACGCCTCGGTCGACGCCGGACTCGTCGCCGGACCCGTCCCCGGCGACGACGTCCGGGTGCACGAGGCGTTCCCCAACCGCACGCTGGTGGAGCTGGTCGACGACGTGACCGGTGAGCCGATCACGGCCGTGGGCGTGCCCGGCCGGGTCGTGGTCACCAACCTGTTCCGCACCCTGATGCCGATCCTGCGCTACCCGGCCGGCGACCGCGCCGAGTGGGTCGACCCCGAGCGCCGGCGCTTCCGGCTGGTCGGCCGGTCGGCCGAGGGTGCCCGGGTGGGGACGGTGGCGATGCCGACCGAGGACATCCGCGCGGTGCTCCTGGCCGCCGACCCGGACCGGTTCATCTCCGGCATGCAGCTGGTGCAACGCCGCTGGGACGGACGCGACGGCCTCATCCTGCGTCTGGGACGCACCGAGGAACCTCCGCCGGACCTGAGCGGCCGGCTCGTCGAGGCCGTGTACGCGGCCCGCCCGCTCTACCCGGCCGAGGTGGCGTCCGGCGCCATCCACCACCTCGTCATCGAGTGGGTGCCCCGGTCCGAGCTGGTCACCAACCCGCGGACCGGCAAGCTCCAGCAGGTGGTCGACGAGCGCCCCGCGCAGTGACCCAAAAGGCATGACCCAACAGGCATGACCCAACAGGCATGACCCGCCGGGCATGACCCGCCTTCCACCGGGCACATACGAGGACGGTCGCCATGCCCATGCCCTCCGGTACCGACGGTACGACCTCACATCCGCTCCAACTCCCGCACCCAACGCAGATCAAGGAGAGAGCCATGTCGCGCTACAACTGGGAGATCGACAACCCGGGCATCGCCACCCTGGAGCAGGCCGTCGACGCCGCCCGCGGTCGAGTGGTGTCGCACCCGGTGTACCACAGCCTGGACACGCTCACCTCGGTGACGACCTTCATGGAGCACCACGTCTTCGCGGTGTGGGACTTCATGTCCCTGCTCAAGTCCCTCCAGCAGCAGCTCACCTGCACCACCGTGCCCTGGATCCCCACCGGTCCGACCTCAAGTCGCCGTCTCATCAACGACATCGTGCTGGTCGAGGAGAGCGACGAGATGGGCGACGGCTTCATCAGCCATTTCGAGCTGTACCTGCGCGGCATGACCGAGGCCGGCGCCGACACCGGACCGATCCTGGCCCTGATGGAGCTGCTGCGCGCCGGGAACCCGGTGCTGCCGTCGCTGAAGCAGTCGGGCGCGCCGGCGCCCGCCGTCGAGTTCACCACGACCACCTGGGACTTCATCGAGAACGCGCCGGTGCACTGCCAGGCCGCCGCGTTCGCCTTCGGCCGCGAGGACCTGATCCCCGACATGTTCGACAAGGTCGTCGCGGTCAACAAGAACGAGGGGGGCCAACTGCGGTCCTTCATCGACTACCTGGAGCGGCACATCGAGGTCGACGGCGAGGTGCACACGCCGATGGCCATGCAGATGCTGGCCGACCTGTGCGGCACCGACCAGGGGAAGTGGCGTGAGTGCGAGGAGACCGTCAACGCGGCGCTCGACGCCCGGGTCCGCCTGTGGGACGGAATCCTGACGGCGGTACGCGGCTGACACAGCCGCGGTGAACCACCGGAACGGGGCTCGCGCCGCTCCCCATGGCAGGAGTGGCGCGGCCTCGTTCCGGCCGTCGAAGCCGACACACGGCGCGGCCGCCCTCCCGGGCCGCTCACGAGGAAGAACAGGATGTCATGGGCACGGACAGCGGTACGGCCGGCGCGGCCGGCGCGGGAGACCCCAGGATCGCGGCGCTGTACCAGCGCGACCGGACCTGCCGGACCCTGGGCATATCCCTGGACGAGGTGTCCGCCGGGCGCGCGCTGATGCGCATGCGGGTGAGCGCGAGCATGGTGAACGGCCACGGTATCGCGCACGGGGGCTACCTCTTCCTGCTGGCCGACGCGGCGTTCTCGTATGCGTGCAACAGCCACGGCCCGGTCACCGTGGCACAGGCGGCACAGGTCACCTTCCTGGCCCCGGCCGCGGTCGACGACGAGCTGGTCGCCGAGGCGGTGGAGCGGGTGCGCTCGGGCCGCAACGGAATCTACGACGTGACCGTCCGTCAGTCCGCGGGAATGATCGTCGCCGAGTTCCGGGGCCAGAGCGTCATGCTGGCGGGAAGGCCGCCGAGCAACCGATCGGACCCCGCCCGGTGAACCTGGACGCCTGAGGACCCGGACTACAGCTCGTACGCCTTGGCGTGGCGGGGCTGGTACAGCCGGACCACGCCGCCGCCGGGAAGCCGGAACGCGGTCAGCAGCCCCCACCCGGCGTCGCTGACCGGCTCGGTGAACTCCACGCCCTTGGCCGTCAGTTCGTCCACCGTCGCGTTGACGTCGTCGCACATGAGGAACAGCTCGTGCCGCTCCGCCCCGTCGGCCTCGGCCGGGTGCACCGCGACCTCGGCGGGAGGCAGCTTGAAGATCAGCCATCCGTGGCCGGCGTCGACGTGGGGGTAGCCGAGAACGTCACGGAAGAAGAGCCGGTCCGCCTCCGCGTCACGACTGTAGATGATCAGGTGAGCGCCGTTGATCATGCCCGTCACCCTACGCCTCGCGGCGCCGCGCGTCCGGAGACCGGCCGGACCGCCCTGACCCGGTCCACCGTCCGGCCCAACGCGCGAACGGGGCCGGGGTTCCCCCCGGCCCCGCACGCCGGCCCCCCGCGCTAGCCCCGCGCGAGCTGCTCGCCGAGGACGGCGGGAAGGCCGGTCCAGTCGCAGGAGACGAACGAGGCGTGGGCCCCGGCCAGCTGGGCGACGCGGGCCGTCGCGTCGGCCTGGCTCGGGGCGGTGTCCGACAGGGCCGGGCTGACGTTCTGCGCGTCGGTCATGACGAGCAGGTAGTGGTTGGCGTCGTACCAGGAGGTGTCGATCCCGCCGTCGACGTACGCGTGGGCGTCACCGTCGAACACCACGAACCACTGGCGCAGCGTCGGGTCCGGGTAGCGCGTCCGCGGGTCACCGGAGGCCGCGCCCAGCACCGAGGGAAAGATCTGGGCCGCGCCGAGGTTCCCGGCGGCCTGCAGACCGTTCAGGTACCGCGCGTACTCCGTGTCGGTCCAGAGGTGGTCGAAGGGGTTGTTCATCTCGAAGGTGCCGGGGATCGCCTCCAGGATCACCTTTCCCGCCAGCGACGCGCGCGAGGGCCAGTTGCCCGCCCGCGCCGCCGCGTCCAGCGACGGGTAGCCGCCCAGCAGGTCGGCCGGGCGGTACACGTCGGAGCCCAGATGCGCCTGGACCAGCGCGTCCAGCTGCGCCGGGCCCAGACCCACCGTCGCGTCGAAGCCCGCCTTCATCTCCAGCTTCACCATCACCGGCGGGTGTCCGGGATGGGCGCCGAGCCAGATCCTGATGTCGTCCAGGCAGCTGCCCAGGTCCTTGTTGGCCCCGCCCCGGTACAGGTCGGCCGGTGTGGCGGCGTCGACGCAGTTGTTCTTGTTCCCCAGCGGGTTCGAGTGGCTCACCTTCCACTCGTGGGTGAACGGGTCCACCCAGGTGTCGAGTTCGATGAGCGACGCCCCGGTGTCGAGCGCGTTGGCCAGGAAGGGGAACTGGCTGGTGTCGTCGTAGGTGTTGTGGATCCCGACCGACGTGCCCTGCGTCAGCGACAGCCCGCCGGTGTCGGCGGAGGCCGCGGTCGACCACGGCAGTACGCAGGCGACCGCGGCCAGAGCGACGGCGAGGACACGACGGGGACGGATCACGGCGGTGCGGAGGTGCGACATGGGGCCTCCCTCAGGACAGGCGGCCTATCCGCCATGTACATGAGGTGACAGTAGCCAGCACGCGTGGCCTGCGTATGGCCGACAGCCGAACCATGACTGACCGTCAGGCGAGGCCCCGGGCGCCTACGCCGGGTGGTCGACGGGTTCGGGGGCGAGTCCGTCGGCCACCAGGCCGGCGAGTACCGCCTGCCCCAGGGCGTGCACGGCCGACTGGGGGCGGACCATCACGGTGAACTCCTTGATCCGGCCAGTGTCGTCGAACTGGAGCATGTCGATGCCGTGGATCTGCTTGCCGTCCACGGTGGCCCGGAAGAGCAGGATCGCCGACGGAGCCTCGTCCCCGTCGGTGCTGGTCTCGGCCGTGCCCTCGAACCGGCCGACGTACCGGAGGTCCTCGAAGGTGCGCAGCAGGACCCCGAAGAGCCCCAGCACCATCGGCCTGCCCTCGAACGGGGTGAACTTCACCGGGCTGTAGAAGCGGATGTCCTCGGTGAACAGGCCCTCCAGCGCGGCGAGATCGCGCCGCTCCACCGCGGCGCGGAAGCGTTGGGCAGTCTCCATGGCCCCTCCTGGTACTCAAGGTTGTGACTGGTCACTTACTTGCTTGCCCGAGGATGCCACTGACGGGCGGGGACGCGTACCCCGGGGTGGCCCGGAGTTGCTGCGGGCGGGTGAAACCGGGCCGTGGCCGGGCCCGCTGCCGCGATCGGCCGGGGGTACCGAACTAGCGTGCGTGATCACGACCCGCGCCGGGTCGTCGGGGTTCGCCCGGGGAGACAGCGACGAGGTGGCGGCATGTGGGGTCGTGTGTGCCTGTCCGGTGCGGTGGCGCTGAGCGTCGCGCTCACCGTCACCCTGAGCGGGGCCTGGAGCAGCGCCGGACCGCGGGAGACCGCGCACCGCGCCGCCCTGAGCGCCGACGCGATCACCGCCGAGGACCCGACGGCGCTGGTCGACCCGATGGTCGGTACCGGCAACGGCGGCCGGTGGGTGGGGCAGGTCGACACCTTTCCCGGCGTGACCGCTCCGTTCGGCATGGTGCAGTGGAGCCCGGACACCGTCTCGCGCCCCGACGGCGGCGGTTACAACTACGCCGACTCGGCGCTCACCGGCTTCAGTCTCACCCATCTGTCGGGGCCGGGCTGCCCGATCGCCGGGGACTTCCCGTTCCTGCCGGTGGCCGGCACCGTCCCGGCCGTCCCCGAGCACGCCACCGCCTCGTTCGGACACGACACCGAGCTCGCCCGTCCCGGCTACTACGCGGTGACGGCCGGCCGGGTCCGCACCGAGCTCAGCGCCACCGCGCGCACCGGCGTGGCCCGGTTCAGCTACCCGCCGGGCGCCGCCGCGCAGCTGCTGATCAACGCGGCCGGCAGCGCGACCCGCAGCTCGGGGGCACGGCTGCGGATCTCCGGCGACCGCGAGGTCACCGGACAGGTGACCAGCGGTCACTTCTGCGGGGCGCCCAGCAGTTACACCGTCTACTTCGCCGCCCGCTTCGACCGGCCGCTGCGCGAGGCCCGTCTCTGGCCCGGCGCCCACGGCGCGACGCTGACCTTCGACACCCGCCACGACCCGTCGGTTCGGGTCCAGGTCGGCCTGTCCTATGTCAGCACCCAGGGGGCAGAGTCCAACCTGGCGGCAGAGGCCCACAGTTGGGACGTCGGACAGGTGGCGGCACAGGAACGGGCTGGCTGGCGGCGGCAGTTGAACGCGATCCAGGTGACCGGCGGCAGCCGGACCCAGCGCGCGACCTTCTACACCGCGCTCTACCACTCCCTGCTGCATCCCAGCGTCTTCAGCGACGCCGACGGCCGGTACCCGGGCTTCGACGGCCGGATCCACCGCACCGACCCCGCCCACCCGCAGTACGCCGACTTCTCCGGTTGGGACATCTACCGCTGCCAGATCCCGCTGCTGGCCACCATCGCCCCGGGCGCGGCCGACGACATGGCCACCTCGCTGCTCAACGACGCCGACCAGGGCGGCGGTTGGCTGCCCCGGTGGCCGGTGGCCAACGCGCACACCTCGGTGATGAACGGCGACCCCGCCGACGGCATCCTGGCCGGGATCTACGCCTTCGGCGACCACCGCTTCGACGCCCGGCGCGCGCTGCGGCTGATGGTCCACGGCGCCGAGGACACCCGAGGCCGTCCCGGCCAGGGCTTCTACGTCGAACGCCCGTGGGCCGGCGAGTACCTCGCCCGCGGCTACGTCCCCAACATCCACCAGGACTCCACCGCCCACGTCCGCAACGGAGCCTCCACCACGCTGGAGTACGCCGACGCCGACTACGCCGTCGCCGGCCTCGCCGACGCGCTCGGCGACACCGCCACCGCGCACCGCTTCCGGGCCCGCTCGCACAACTGGGCCCACCTCTTCGACCGTCGCACCGGCTGGATCCGCCCCCGCGACGGCCATGGCGCGTTCCCGGCCGGCCCGGCCGTGGACACCCACGACGGCCAGGACCAGGACGGCTTCCAGGAGGGCAACACCGCCCAGTACACCTGGATGGTCCCGCAGGACCTGCCCGCGCTGATCGACGCCGTCGGCGGCCGGGACGCCGCCAACGCCCGCCTGGACACGTACTTCACCCGTCTGAACGCCGGCAACGGCGAGCCCTACCACTGGCAGGGCAACGAGGTCGCCTTCGGCACCCCGTGGATCTACGACAGCACCGGGCGCCCGGCCCGCACCCAGGCCGTCGTCGGCGCGATCATGGACCAGCTCTACGGTCTGCGTCCCGGCGGCGAGCCCGGCAACGACGACCTCGGCGCAATGAGCTCCTGGTACGTCTGGGCCGCCCTCGGGCTGTACCCGCAGACCCCCGGCGCGCCCCGGCTGGTGCTGTCCACCCCGCTCTTCCCGCACGCCGTCGTGCACCGGCCGGGCCGCGCCGACCTCACCGTCAGCACCAGCGGTACCGGGGGCTACATCTCCGCCCTCACCCGCGACGGCCGGCCCAGCACCGCCACCTGGACCGCCGCCACGGCCGACCGCCTCGACCTCACCCTCACCGGCTCCCCCGACACCCCCTGGGGCACCGGCCCCGCCGACGCCCCGCCCGCACTGCCGTAGCCGACCGCCCGCCCGGACCGGCCGAGCCTGACCAGCTCTCAGGCCTCGCCAACCGGTTTCGTCGTGCCGCCCCGGTTCCGGCCGTCCGCAGTCGGCACCGGGGCGGGGCGGCGGCCGAACCAGGTGGCCACAGCGGCGGCGACCAGGTCCGCCGCCACGGTGAGCAGCCGGGAGACCAGCGCCACCGCCGTGGCCTCGCCGACGCCCAGCACCGGGGACAGCGCGGCCACCAGGATCACTTCACGCACGCCGGCCCCGGCCGGGGCGAGGATCACCAGGAAGCCGACGCTCCAGGCGAAGGCGAAACCGCCGAGGGACAGTGGCAGGGCGCGCGCCAGGGGCGCCCCGAGCCGCACGGTCAGCAGCCAGACATGCAGGCCGATGACCATCCAGGAGAGCAGGGCCCAGACTGCGGCCCGGGTGATGGCCCGCCCCGGGATCCGCTGCTCCAGCGCGGGCTGCCGGGCCAGTTTCAGCAACCGGTCGAGCAGCGGGTTGAGCAGGCGCGGGTGCAGGCACGCGAGTACCACCGGCACAGCCAGGAACGCCCAGCTGTAGCCGCCGGTCGTGCCGTCCGAGAAGAACGGCAGCGTGACCGCGGTGGTGAGCAGCGCGGCGAGCAGCGAGACCACCATGGTGAGCGCGGCGGCGGTGGCCGACCGCCGTCGGGGGACCTGGTGGGCCCGGCCCAGCTCCATCTGGGCCACCACCGACCACACCGAGCCGGGCAGGTACTTGCCCAACTGGCCGATGAAGAAGACCCGGGCGGCCGGCCGTAGCGGCAACGGCGAACCGAGAGCGGCCAGCAGCACCCGCCACACCTGCATCATGGCGAACCAGGCCACCAGAACGGTCAGCAGTGCCAGCCCGGAGGTGGCCCAGCCGATCCCGGCGAATCCGTTCCTGACCTGCGTCCACTGCTCGGCCACGGTGTAGCCGCAGAGCCCGAGCGCGGTCAGGACGAACCCGGCGCGGGCGAATCGGCCGCGCAGGACCGAGAGCAGCCGCCCGAGCGTCCCAGGCTTCCCCGGCATCGAGGGGGGCGGTTCGGATGGTGCGCCGACGGGGTCCGTTCCCGGGTCGGCCGCGGCGGTCCGCTCAGGCATGCGCTGAGCATATGCGGTGAATCCGAGCGAACAGCGCGCTCGTGTCCGGACTCTCAGCTCGCACCTCTACCGTGTCCTTCCATGCGGATTCTGATGTTCGGGACCTATGACACCTCGGCCCACCCCCGGGTGGGGATTCTGGCCGCCGGGCTGCGCGCGCACGGCTGGGAGGTGGAGGAGTGCAACGTGCCGCTGGGCCTGGACACGGCGGCCCGTGTCGCCATGCTGGCCCAGCCCTGGCGGGTGCCGCTGCTGGTGCTCCGCCTGGCGCGCTGCTGGTGGCAGCTGGCGAGGACGGCCCGTAGGCTGCCCCGGCCCGATGTCGTCGTCGTCGGCTACCTCGGCCACTTCGACGTCCGGCTCGCGCGGCTGCTGTTCCGTCGGACGCCGATCGTGCTCGATCATCTGATCGGGGCGAGCGACACCGCCCGGGACCGTCAACTGTCGGGACGCTTCCGCCAGGCCATGCTCAGGGCCATCGACTCGGGCGCGCTGCGCGCTGCCACCGTCATCGTCGTCGACACCGAGGAGCACCGCGACGTGCTGGCGCAACGTGACCGGGAGCGCGCAGTGGTGGTGCCCGTCGGTGCGCCGGACGCCTGGTTCGCGGCCGGCCCGGCGGAAACGGTGCCGTCGGCGGACGGCCCGGCAGTGGAGGACCCGCTGCGGGTCGTGTTCTTCGGCCTCTACACCCCGCTGCAGGGTACCCCGGTGATCGGTGCTGCTCTGGCGGCGCTGGCCGGCGCCCGGGTGGAGGTCACCATGATCGGCCAGGGGCAGGACGAAGCCGAGACCCGGCGCGTCGCCGCCGCCAATCCCGCTGTCCGCTGGATCGACTGGGTGCCCGGCACCGAACTCCCCGCGGTGGTCGCCGGCCATGACGTCTGCCTCGGGATCTTCGGTGCCGGGCCCAAGGCCCTGCGGGTGGTGCCCAACAAGGTGTTCCAGGGGGCGGCCGCGGGCTGCGCCGTGGTGACCTCCGACACGGCGCCGCAGCGCCGGGAGTTCGGCGACGCGGCGCTGCTGGTGCCGCCCGGCGACGCCGAGGCCCTCGCCAGGGCGCTGCTGCTGCTGGATCAGGACCGCTCCGAACTGTCCCGCTACAAGGACGCCGCCCGCCGTGCGGCACAGGACCGGTTCTCCCCCGCCCAGGTGGTCCGACCGCTGGTCGAGCACCTGGGCCGGTCGAGTATCCGGGCCGCGGAGGGGATCAGTCGTGACGGGACCTGACGATGAGGTCCGCCAGCAGGGCGAGAGAACCGATGATCAGTCCGGTGAGGACGATCAGCACGGTGTTGATCGCGAAACGGAGTGGGTGCTCCACCAGGTCGTAGACGGCCTTGGCCGTGCCGATGCCGATCAGCCAGAGGGCCGGCGGCATGAGCACCTTGAGCGGGTTGAAGTACATCACCATGCGAAGAACCTGGAGGATGTACCGGTATGCGTCCTTGACGAACTTGAACTTCGACTTACCGGCGCGCTTCGCATACGAGATCGGCATGTAGCTGATGTCGTGCTGATTCGACAGGAATGCCAGAGTAATCGTGGTGACACAGGAGAAACCAGGAGGAAGAAGGCGGAGGTACGGGAGTGCGACCTGCCGCCGCATCGCCCGCAGACCGGAATTGAGGTCCGGAATGCGCTCTCCGACCAGCTTCTCGGCGATCTTTCGAATCAGCCACTTCGCCGGGACCCGCAGGAGCTTGTGCGAACCCTCCTCGCTGGAGCGGGCGCCGACGACCTGGTCGATGCTGCGGTCCTCGTCGAGCTGGCGGACCAGCTCGGGGATCAGTTCGTTGGGATACGTCATGTCCGCGTCGGTCCAGACGACGATCTCGCCGGCCGCCATCTGGGAGCCGATGCGACGCACCGTCCCGGCGCCGCCGTTGCGGCGGAACGCGATGACCCGCAGGTGCGGAAATTCCAGCTCCGCGTCCTGGAGAACCTTGAGCGTGCCGTCGGTGGAGGCGTCGTCAAAGGCGAGCAGCTCGTAGCTGTAGCCGGACTCGTCCATCGCTCGTGTGATGCGCTGCAGTTCGAGGAGCAGGTGCGCCTCCTCGTTGAAACAGGGCAGCACGATCGAGACATGAGGCTCGCCGTCCGCCCGTGGGGCGGACGCCTCGGCCATGGGGCGAGTGGCTACGGGAAGTCCGGGGTCCGTGGAAATCACGCCTGCAGATTCCTCTCGAAGATCCCTCGGCGAAATAGACGCAGAGAGTGCGGTGACGCGCATGCTGCCATACCCCCGTCGCGGCGACATCACGTTAGCCTGCGACTTCATCTGCTGGCTATCTCCAGTTCTGCCTGTTTCCCCGCCTCCCAGGGAGTTCCCAGGTTCTTCCCAGGCGGGCGGCCCGGGCGACAAACCCCGATGCTCTTCAGCCGGTTCTCATTACCGGCCCTTATGCTCGCCCTTACCGCGAACCGACCTGCGGCCCGGCCCCTGCGGGGCCCCGAGCTCCCACGCTACGGACGACGATGACCTTCCGCCCCGAACCGCTCGCGACACCACAGCTGCCGGCGCATCGCTCGCTCACCGTGGTCGCCGTGCTGGGTGTGCTGCTCTTCGCCCTGTGGGGCATCGGTACGCCGCTGCTCGGCACCGGCAGCCTGACCGCCACCAACCAGCTGACCACGTCCAGCCCCTATCAGGAGACGGGCCTGAACACCGGCTCCACCAACTACCAGTTGGCGGACACGATCACCTCCGAACTCCCGGAGACGATCCTGTTCAGGCAGTCGCTGCTGGACGGTCACGGCACCGGCTGGGATCCCTACGGCGCGGGCGGCAGCGCGCTCGGCGCCGTGCCCAACAACGCGCTGTACTCACCGCTGACCGCCACCTACTACCTGCTGCCGACCTGGCTCGCCCCGGCCTACGAACGGCTGCTGGAGATCATCGTCTCGGCCGGCGCCTGCTACCTGTTCCTGCGCCGCCTCACACTCTCGCGGCCCTCCGCCGTCACCGGCGGCCTGGTCTTCGCGAGCAGCGCCTTCATGATCGTCTGGCTGGGCTTCCCGCAGACCAGGACCGCCGCGTTCATCCCGGCCCTCTTCTGGGCACTGGAGCGGTTCCTCCAGGAACGGCGGCTGCGCGACGCCGCGCTCATCTCCGTGCCGGTCGCCTGCATGCTGCTCGGCGGCTTCCCCTCCGTCACCGGATTCGCGCTGCTCACCGCGGGAGCGTACGTCGCGGTCAGGCTGCTCGCGGAACGCCCCCGGGAACTGCGCAGACTCCTGCTGAGCGGAGTGGGAGCGGCCGTCGGGGTCGGTGCGGGCTTCGCGCTGGCCATGTTCCAGCTCGTCGGCTTCCTTGACTTCTTCTCGACCTGGCTGGTCGAGGGCCGGGCTCAGGACTCCGGCTCGCACCTGGCCGCGACCGACCTGCTCACGAGCTTCTCCCCATGGCTGTTCGGCACCGTCAACACCCTGAAGCCACCCGCGTTCATCCTGCCGCCCAACCTCATCGAGGCGATGTCCTACCTCGGCGCCGGCGCCGTCGTCCTCGTCCTCGTCGCCGTCGCCCTGCCCCGGCGCGCACGGGCCGTGCTGCCGCGCGCCACCGGGATCTTCTTCGCGCTCGCCACCGGCGTCTGGCTCGAACTGATCTACCTGGGCGGCCCGCCGCTGGCACTGGCACAGAAACTGCCCGGGCTGAGCGCCCTGTTCGCACAGAACTACATCGGGCGGGGCCGCAGTGTCCTCGGCCTTCTGCTCGCGGTCCTCGCCGCCGTCGGATTCGACCTGCTGCTGCGCCGCCGCGCCGCACTCCCCGCGCTCTCGGGCCCGCACTGGTGGCGCCGGCTGCACCGAGCCCATGCCTGGCCGATCGCCCTGGGCGTGGCGATCCTGGTGGCCGGCGTACTCCTGCTGCTGCGGGCCGGCGACTACGTCCAGCAGGCCCAGGAGGCGGGGGCGGGCTCCAACTTCGTTCACCAACTGCTGGTCGGGGCAGCCCTGCTGGCCGCGGCCGGCTTCTGCGCGGCGGTTCTCCTGCTCCTCGCCGACCCGCGCGTCCTCGCCGCCAGGCCGCGCCCCCGCCGGGCACTGCGCCTCCTCGCGGCGGCCTGCCTCCCCGTGCTGATCGCCGTCCAGAGCGCGTCATTCGCTGCGGCCTACTGGCCGCACTCCAGCCGCACGCAGTTCTATCCCATGACCGAGACCCACACGTACCTCGCGGACAACCTGGGCGAGCAGCGCTACGCCTCCACCATGTCCGCCATGGTGTTCGGTACGAGCAGCGCCTACGACCTGCGGTCCGTCAACGGCCACGCCTTCATCAACAACCAGTTCGCGACGCTGATCCAGGCCATCCCCCAGAACCCGAACTACTTCGAGACCTACATCGACTTCCTGGACGAGAACGACAACGCCCAGGCGGAGAGCCCGATCCTGGACCTGCTCGGAACCAGGTACTTCGTCACCTCCCTCACCCAGCCGCCCCTCGGCAACCAGGTGGAGGCCCCCAGGGACGCCACCACGCAGACCATCCGGCCCGGCATCCCGGTCACGGTTCCGCTGCAGGGCTCCGGAAGCCTGCGCGGTATCGGCCTGACCCCGTCCGGCCACGTCGCCGCAGGCCTGACGGACCCGTCGAACAAGATCAGCTTCGTCGTCAAGGACGCCACGGGCGCAGTCGTGGCCCAGACCACGGAGTCCACCGCCACGCTCTGGAGCGGCCACCAGTTCCCGGTCCCCCTCGCCGCCGACGACCAGGCGCCCGGTACGAAGCTGACAACGACCATCACCCTCGACGCGACCGAGCCGCTGACCGTCGCCGCCGACCACGGCCAGGCCGCCCTGGACACCGTCACCGACGCCGACGACGGGCTGCGTCTCGCCCACGTCGGCACCTCCGCCATCTACCAGCGGCTCAACGCGCAACCCCGGATCCGCTGGGCCTCCACGTCCACGGTGGTCACCGACCAGACCGCGCGCGTCAACCTGCTCGCGAGCGGCAGCGTCACCTCGGACCAGGTCGTGCTCTCCGCCCCCGGCCCGGCCGCCTCCGGACGGCCGGGAACCGTCACCGTGGACGACGACGGAACCGACTCCGTCAGCACCACCGTCAACGCGCAGGGCGCCGGATACCTGGTCGTGGCCGACGCCGACCAGGCCGGCTGGGCGGCCAGCGTGGACGGGAAGCCGACCGCCCTGGTCGCCGCCGACCAGGGCCTGGTGGCAGTCGACGTACCGGCGGGCCACCACACCGTCAGCCTCCGGCTCGCCGTACCTCACGCCACGTCAGCCCTCGTGCTCAGCGCTTCCACGGCCGGGCTGATGCTGGTCGCCGTCGTCGGCGAGTTCTGCTGGCTCCGACGCCGCAGGGCCGGCACCGCCCCGCCCGGAGCCGGCACGGCGCAGGGACAGGGCCCGCCCACCGAGCGGGCGCAGGTCTCGCGCTGAGACCGGACCGGGACAGCCGGTGCCGACCCGGTCGGTCAGGACTGCTCCTGCTCGCGGGCGGCGATCACCCCGGCCAGAACCTCGGTGATGTCGGCCTCGGCTTTCGCCTTGTCGATGCCGAGGCCGGTCAGCACCCCCGTGCCGTCCTCGACCTCCAGCAGCGCGAGCAGGATGTGCTCGGTGCCGACGTAGTTGTGCCCCATCCGCAGGGCCTCCCGGAAGGTGAGCTCCAGCACCTTCTTCGCCCCCGCGTCGAAGGGAATGAGCGCGGGCAGCGTGTCGGCCGCCGGCGGAAGTACGGCGGTGACGGCCTCGCGGAGGGACTCCGGGGACACGCCCTGCGCGACGAGGGCCCGTGCCGCGATCGCCTCCGGTTCGGCCAGCAGGCCCAGCGCCAGGTGTTCGGGGCGGATCTCGTCGTTGGACGCCGCACGCGCCTCCTCCTGCGCGGCCACCACGACCTTCCTCGCCCGGGGCGTGAACCGGCCGAATCCCTGGCTGGGGTCGAGATCCGAGGCCTCACCGGGGTGCTTCGCGACGAAGCGCTTCTGGGCCGCCTGCCGGGTGACCCCCATGCTCCTGCCGATCTCCGTCCAGGAGGCTCCCGAGCGTCGGGCCTGGTCCACGAAGTGACCGATCAGATGATCGGCCACATCGCCCAGGTGATCTGCGGCGATGACCGCGTCGGACAACTGCTCAAGAGCGTCGGAGTGAACCTTCTTGATGGCCTCGATCAGATCGTCGAGCCGGACCGGATGCGTCGTGCTGGCTGAATTCTCCATGCGTCAACCATAGGTTGACACCCCTGCACTGTCAACCCGCCGTTGACAGTGCAGGGGTCCGAGCCCAGCGGCCCCGGGGCCGGGCCTAGAAGAAGTCGCCGTCGTCCGAGCCGAAGTCGTTCCCACGGTCGCCGAAGTCCCCGCGGTCGTCGAAGTCGCGGCGCTCCTCGTACTGCGGGCGGTCGTCGTCGCTCAGCATCTCGCCGATCAGCGCTCCGCCGACCAGCCCGGCGACACCGGCTCCGACCACGGCGGCCGTGCTGTGGCCGGGGCGGCCCTGCTGCGGGTATCCGGCCTGCGGGTAACCCTGCTGCGCATAGCCCTGCTGCGGGTAACCGGCCTGCGGGTAGCCCGCCTGGGGGGCGGCCTGCGGCATGTAGAACGGCGGCGGGGTGGTCTGGATCCGCTGGGCGCATCCCTGGCAGCTCTGCACCGGACGCGGCACGCCCCACTGCGGCTGCCACATCACGTTGACCGCGCCGTAACCGTGCGAGGGGTCGAAGAAGCAGGTCACTGAAATTACTCCCAAAACTGTACGGTCCCACTCGAACCAGCCCGTTGCTGTCCGCGCGGACATGCTCTCACCGGCAGAATGTCACCGGCAGAGGGGGATACGTCCTGGGGGCCGCACTTGGTTCCCCGCCGTCAGTCACCGCTCCCCGCACCCGCGTCGGGCACGGTCAGCGATCCGCACGCACACCCCAGCAGACCGTGGTGGCGGAGAGCAGGAAGGCGTCGGTACGCCGCAGGATGCCCTCCGGGCCGTCGGGATCGAGCAGCGCGTCGAGTGCCCTGACGTCCTCGGCGTCCAGGGACTCGCTCATCGACTCCCGCAGCCGGGTCAGATGGGCGCGCAGGAAGGCGCGGGCCGGTTCGTCCAGCGGTGCGGGCAGGTCGAGGAGTGAGGTGAAGCTGCCGACCCGGCTCAGCCCGGCGCGGCTGAGCATTCCTGGCCAGTCCTCGACCACGGCGGTACTGCCCGGCAGTTCGGCTCGCATGGTCGCGAACCAGTCCTCCTGGACCACGTCGAGCCGGGCCTGCAGGCCCGGCCTGCCGATGCCGATGTCGCGCGGGAGGAAGCGCGTCGGCAGGCCGCCCTCCGCCACGGCCAGCAACCCGCCGGGCCGCAGCGCACCGGCCAGCGCGTCCAACGCGCCCTGCTGGTCACCGAGGTGATGCACCGCCTTGCTGCTCCAGATCAGGTCCGCCGTACCGAGGCCGCCGTCCCCGCGCTCGTCTCCGCCGTGCAGGCCCTCGGGCAGTTCCGCGTGCCGGACCAGCACCCTGTCCCCGAGGCCGAGCCGCTCGGCGCGGACCAGGGCGCGGTCCAGCAGCCCGGGCGTGCCGTCCACGGCGACCACCTCGGCGTCCGCGAAGGCCTCGGCCAGGACGCAGGTCATCACCCCCGGGCCGCTGCCGATGTCGAGGATGCGCCGGACCTTCCGCCCGGGGCCGAGCAGCTCCGCCATGCGGGCCGCCGTCCGCCGGAGGACCGGGAGCTGCAGCTCGCCGTTCTGCTCCAGCTGGGCGGCCATGACCTCCCAGTCGATGTCAGTGGCGTGGTGCCCGTGGCCGTGCCCGTGGCCGTGGCCGGAACTGCTGTGTGTGCTCATGTCCTGGAGCGTGCACCCGGCGGGACGGTCCCGGCAACTCCTGTTGCCAATTCCGGGACCGTGGGGTGAAATGCCTGCATGGAGAACCCGGCGCCCTACCAGGCGGTCCTCGACGAGGTCGCCCCCAGGCTCAGACGGCTGCGCGCCAAGAGCGGCCTCACCCTGGCCGCGCTGTCCGAGGCGACGGGGATCTCGAAGAGCACGCTGTCCCGGCTGGAGTCCGGGCAGCGCCGCCCGAGCCTGGAACTGCTGCTGCCCCTCGCCGGCGCCTACCGCGTGCCGCTGGACGAACTGGTCGGCGCGCCCGAAGTCGGCGATCCGCGGGTGCGACTGACACCCCGTACCATGACCAGCGGCGGCACGTTCGTACCCCTGACCCGGAGCCCGGGCCCCCTCCAGGCATACAAGCTGATCATCCCTGACCGGGGTACCGAGCCGGATCTCCGTACCCATGAGGGCTACGAGTGGCTGTACGTGCTGGACGGCCGGCTGCGGCTGGTCCTGGCCGAGCACGATCTGGTCCTCGGCCCCGGCGAGGCCGCCGAGTTCGACACCCGGCTCCCGCACTGGTTCAGCAGCGCGGACGGGCGGCCCGTCGAGGTCCTCAGCCTCTTCGGCAGGCAGGGAGAGCGGATGCACGTCCGCGCCAGGCCCCACGCCTGACGGCATGCCGGCTCGTAGGCGTCCGGCGGGCCACGCCGCCTCAGCCGGTGGCGGGCGGCGCGGCCTGCTCTTGCGGATGTCGGGTTACGCGCATCGGGTTACGCGCATCGGGCTACGGGCGTCGGGTTACGACAGGCAGCCGACGTGTGCGAGGGCCTGCCGCAGCAGGACCCCCTGCCCGCCGGGCATCTCCTGCTGCACCAGGGAGGACAGGGCCTCCTGCGGGGTGAACCAGACCAGGTCGAGAGCGTCCTGGCGCGGCCGGCAGTCGCCGGTCACCGGCACCACGTAGGCGAGGGCGACCGCGTGCTGGCGCGGGTCGTGGAACGGGGTGACCCCCTGGGTCGGGAAGTACTCGGCGACGGTGAAGGGCTGCAGCGAGGCCGGGACCTGAGGCAGCGCCACCGGGCCGAGGTCGTTCTCCAGATGCCGCAGGAGCGCGTCACGGATCCGCTCGTGGTGCAGCACCCGCCCGGCGACGAGGGTACGGGTGACCGTACCGTCCGGCCCGATGCGGAGCAGGAGTCCGACGTGGGTGACCTCCCCGCTGCCGTCGACCCGCACGGGTACGGCTTCGACGTACAGAATCGGCATCCGTGCGCGCGTCAGCTCCAGCTCGTCGGAGGTGAGCCAGCCGGGCGTGGTCTCGGTCGTGTCAGACATTGGCTGATCGTACTTTCCCCGCGCCGCGATTCGCGCGCCACTCGGCCGGGTTCACGACACGTCCACCCTCACGACACGTCCGGCCTCATGGGACGGTAATGACGACCTTGCCCCGCAGGTGCTTGGTCGCGAAGTCGGAGACCGCTGTGACGCCGTCGGCGAGTCGGTAACTCGCTCCGATCTCGACCTGGAGCTCACCGGAGGCCGCGCGGTCGGCCAGGCTCTGCAGGTCGCCCGGTTCCGCGGTGAAGCTGCCGATGTAGACGCCCGAGACCCCGCGGCCCAGGTCGGCCGGCCCGAACAGCGGGGAGACCACCCGGCCTCCCGGACGAACGGCGCGGGCGCTGCCGGCGAGGGCGTCACCACGGTTGATCAGGTCGACCACCACGTCCACCCCGCCGGGCTGCAGCCGCAGCGTCTCCTCGACGACGTCGCCCGCCCGGTAGTCCACCGTCTCCGCCGCGCCCAGTCCCCTGACGTACGCGTCGTCCTCGGCCGGGGCGGTGGCGATCACGCGGGCGCCGAGCAGCTTCGCGAGCTGCACCGCGTACAGGCCGATGCCGCCGGTGGCACCGATGACCAGCACGTTCTCGCCCTGCGCGAGTCCGACCGTACGCAGCAGGCAGGTCGCGGTCATGCCGGACTCCGGGACGGCGGCCGCGGTCTCGGGGGCGAGGCCCTGGGGACGCCGGGCGAGGTGCGGCCCTACCGCCACCCGGGTGTACTCGGCCACCGAGCCGGCCGTCCCGACGAAGGCCACGACCCGGTCCCCCGGGGCGTAGTCGGTCACGCCCGCACCCACCTCGGTGACGGTTCCGGCCGCGTCCATTCCCACGGTCAGGGGGTACTCGACCGGGTAGACGTCCTTCATCGCGCCGGTCACCAGGCCCAGGTCCAGCGGGTTGAGCGCGGCCGCCTCCACCTGGATCAGCACCTCCCCCGGCCCCGGTTCGGGCTTCGGCGCGGTGGTGACGGCGAGCCCGTCGAGCGGGCCGTACTCGGCAGCGACGAGCGCCTTCATCTGCGACGGCTGGGACATCCGTGCACTCCTTACGGGAACGTGTGGTGCGAGATCCGGTACGACTCCCTTTCTACGGCCGGACGGCCGTCACCGCGCGGCAGGGCCCGGCGCGAACGGCACCGCGTGCACGGGGGTGCCACTGACAGAAGATGTCAGTGAAGGCCTCCTAACGTGCGGTCATGAGCTTCGCAGAGAAACGACTGAGCGTCCTGGACCCGATCCGGATCGGCGAGCGCTTCGTCAAGCGCTACCACGTCACACCGTTCCCCGGCCCGATCGAGGCGGAGATCGAGGAGGCCGCCCAGGCCTTCCTGCCCGGCCTGCTGCCGCAGGCCGACGGCACACCGCCCGCCTCCTTCGCCGTCCTCCACCGGGGAGGGGACGGCGCGGCGTACCTCAACGTCTACAGCTGGTACTGGGACAACGCGCTGTACTACGGCTGCGCGGCCGCCGCGCAGCCGGCCCTGGGCTGCCCGGACGACGATCCGACGCACTTCGTGAAGCTGGAGGCGCCGCTGGTCGGCTGCGTCTGGGAGCTGCCGCCGATCCTTCACGAACGCGACGCCTGGGTACGCCACATGCTCGTACCCGAGCGTCCGGACCTCGACGCCTACCTCGCCGACTCCCTCCCCGAGGGCACCACCGGCGACCGCCCGCAGACGATCACCGCCGGGTGAGACGGGGCCGGACGGGCCGCTGCGGCGGCAGGCGCGTTTGACGGTCTGCCTGCGGCGTTCGACGATCGTTGCAGGGCAGGACGCGAGTCCGCCCCGGTCCGGAGGAATGCGATGCGTGGGCAGGACGCCCACGCCGTGGTTCCGGGACGGAGGAGTTGTGCCATGCCACTGCCAGTGATCGTCGGAGCCGCGGACGCGCCGAGCGCCGTGGCCGCAGTCGACTGGGCCGCCGACGAGGCCGCGCTCAGGGGCACCCGCCTGCACCTGGTGCACGCCTGGCAGTGGGAGCCGGGCGAGACGCCCACGCCCACGACCGCCACGCCCACGACCGCGGCATCCACGCCCGTCGCGGCCGAGGTCGAGCAGGGCGGCGAGCGACTGCTGGACGAACTGGTCCGGCGGGCCCGGAGCAGGCAGGCCGAGCTGGAGATCAGCAGCGAGACGGCGGACAGCTCCGCCCGCGACGCGCTGAACGGCCTCAGCGGCCAGGCGCAGGTCCTGGTGGTCGGGGCGCGCGGCCGGGGAGGCTTTCCCGCCCTGCTGATCGGCTCGACCAGCCTGTACCTCGCGGCGCGGGCGGCCTGCCCGGTGGTGGTGGTCCCCGACGGCGGTGGTGAGCCGGTGGGCGGGGTGACGGTCGGGCTGCACGGCCAGGAGCCGAACGACGAGGTCCTCTCCTTCGCCTTCGAGACCTGCCTGCGGCGCAGGCTGCCGCTCCGGGCGGTGCACACCTGGAGCTACCCGCTGATCCGGCTCTCCGGGCGGCTGGCCCCGCCCGTCTACGAGCGCGGCCACGTCGAGGCGGAGCAGGCGCGGCTGGTCGCCGAGCTGCTGGCCGGGTGGCGGGAGAAGTACCCGCAGGTTCCGGTGGAGGAGGACATCGTCCGCGCCGGGCCCGCCAAGCACCTGGTGACGCTCTCCGAGCACCAGCAGCTCCTGGTGGTGGGACGCCACGGCACCCCGGAGGGCCCGGTGGGCCGGCTGGGCTCGGTCAGCCAGGCCGTGGTGCAGCATGCGCGGTGCCCCGTCGCGGTCATCCCGGTCGGCTGAAACACCGCCGGCCGGCGTCAGCTGTGCGGCAGGGACTCCTCCGCCGAGGAGTCCACGGTCCCGGCGCGCAGCAGTTGGTGGCCCAGGTCGACCAGCGCCCGGCCGGCCGCGAACTCGTCGCCGATCTCGGCGACGGGCCGGTCCGTCGGGCTGCGCTGCGCGGAGGCGCGGCTCTCCAGGGCGCGGTCCCCGGTGTCGAGGACGGCGTGCACGCTGGTCAGGTCGCCTTCCTCGAACAGGTCGAGCCGAAGGGTCCAGTGCTTGGTCCGGGTCTGCTCGGTGCCTGTGTCCGACGTCATGGCGAAGCACCTCCGTAGGAGTGGCGCGCGCGGGTTCTCCCCATCGTCGCACCGCACCGATGCCCCGGCCACGCCTGACCTACCCGGGGAGCTCCGTCCGCTCCCACCACTCGTAGACCGGCAACCTGCCCTGCGGGGTGTCCTGCTCCCGCGCCGTGGCCTTGAAGTGCTCGTACCCGTTGCGGAAGGGGACCTTGACCTCACCCCCTGGGGTGTCGACCGGCACCGTTCGCTCCGGCAGGTCGTCCGGCCCGCCCTCAAGGACCACTCTGTCTGTGCTGCTCATGCACAATTCGTCTCATATCTCCCGCCGCTCCGGCCCCCGACACGCCGACCCCAGCGGGGACGGGGTCGGCTCGGCCGGGACACGGATGTGCCGTCAGCGACGCGTCGCCGACGGCACATCCGGGCCTGCGGGGTCAGCCCGCCAGCGCCGGCGCCTGCGCCCGCTCCCCCGACGCCGCCTCCCCCGACGCCGGCTGCGCGGCCGGCTCGGCAGCCGCTTCCGGGGCGTGCGCACCGCGCTTGGGCAGCGCCGCCATCAGCACCACGACCACCGCCAGACCGCCGACCATCCAGAGCATCGCGTGGCCGAAGGCGTGGACCACGGTGCTGCCGGTGAAGGCCACCGACACCAGCGCCAGGCCGAAGGCGTTGCCCAGCTGGTTGGTCGTGTTGATCAGCCCGGACGCCGAACCCGCGTGCTCACGCGGCACCTCGGACAGCACCGCGTCGGTCAGCGGGGCGAAGATCAGGCCCATGCCCAGGCCCATCACCACCAGCGGCAGCGCCATCTGCCAGGAGTGGATGCCCTGGCCGTAGCGGGCCGACTCGGCGATGTAGAGCAGCGCGCCGGTCGCGGTGATCAGCGCCCCGCCCTGGAGCACCTTGCGGCCGAACCGGGGCACCAGCAGCTGCACGGACAGCCCGGCGGCGGCCGAGCAGGCGATGGTGAACGGCAGCCCGGTCAGGCCGGCGTGCAGCGGGCTCCAGCCGAGACCGATCTGCATGTAGAGGGTCCAGACCAGGAAGAAGATGCCGCAGGAGGCGCCGAAGAGCAGCTGGACGGCGATTCCGGCGGCGAAGCTCCTGGCCCGGAACAGGCTCAGCTCGACCAGCGGCGACCCGCCCCTTGCGCCCCGGCGCCGCTCGTAGCGGACGAACCCGCCCAGCACCGCCAGGCCGCCGGCCATCAGCAGGTAGCCCCACACCGGCCAGCCCAGCTCCCGGCCCTGGACCAGCGGGTACAGCACCATCAGCAGCCCGGCGGTGGCCAGCGCGACGCCGGCCAGGTCCAGCCGCAGCGCGTTCGGGGCCTTGGACTCGTCGATGAAGCGGCGGCCGAGCAGCAGGCCGGCGATCCCGGCGGGCAGGTTGATCAGGAAGATCGGCCGCCACTCCAGGCCGAAGAGGTTCCACTGCGTCAGCAGCGCCCCCAGCAGCGGCCCGGTGACCGCGGCCAGGCCGATGACCGCGCCGAACATCCCGAAGACCTTGCCGCGTTCCTCACCCGAGAAGGTCGCGTGGATGATCGACAGCACCTGGGGCACCATCATCGCGGCCGCGGCGCCCTGCAGCATCCGCGTCGCCACCAGCATCTCCGGGTTGACGGCCAGTCCGCAGAGCGCGGAGGCCAGAGTGAAGCCCGCCGTGCCGATCAGGAAGATGCGCTTGCGCCCGAAGATGTCGCCCAGCCGCCCGCCGGTGATCAGGCCCACCGCGAACGCCAGCGCATAGCCGGCGGTGATCCACTGGATGGCGTTGAAACCTGCTCCGGTATCCCGCTGGATGCTCGGGACGGCGATGTTGACGATCGTCGCGTCCACCAGGTCCATGAAACTGGCGGTCATCACCACCGCGAGCGCGATCCAGCGCCTGCGGTCGTCGGTGCTGCCTGCGGTTGCCGCGCTTGCGGCCGGGCTGCTGGCGACTGGGGTGCTCATCGGGACCCTCTCCCTGGTTCTCTCTCGCTGACAGCACCTACGCTAGGAGGGATATAGGACAGTTTCTGTCCTAGTGGCCGGGCAGTCTGGCACCCCACGCCAAGGACGGCGTGGACAAGCACGGCGTGGAATAGGACGGCGTGATGGACACCTCGGCACGACTGCTGAACCTGCTCTCCCTGCTGCAGACACCCCGTGAGTGGTCGGGCACGGAGCTGGCCGACCGGCTGGAGGTGAGCACCCGCACCGTGCGCCGGGACGTCGACCGGCTGCGCGAGCTCGGCTACCCGGTCGAGGCGACCATGGGCTCGGTCGGCGGCTACCGGCTGGTGGCCGGCAAGGCGCTGCCCCCGCTGCTGCTGGACGACGAGGAGGCGGTCGCCATCGCCGTCGGCCTGCGCGCGGCCGCGGGGAACGCGGTCGACGGCATCGAGGACGCGTCGCTGCGGGCGCTCACCAAACTGGAGCAGGTGCTCCCTTCGCGCCTGCGCTACCGGGTCGGCGCGCTGGGTTCGGCGGTGGTGACGCTGACCGGCGGGGGCCCGCGGGTCGACCCCACGGTGCTGACCGTCATCGCGGGCGCGATCGCCAACCACGAACGCGTGCGCTTCCGCTACCGGGCGGCCGACGGGGCGCAGTCGCAGCGACACGCGGAGCCGCAGCGGCTGGTGGCGGCGGGCCGGCGCTGGTACCTGGTCGCCTGGGACCTGGAACGCGACGACTGGCGCATGTTCCGGGTGGACCGCCTGACCGACCCGGCGCCGACCGGCGGGCGGGCCACCGCGCGGGAGCTTCCGGCAGCCGACGCCGCGGCGTTCGTCAGCGGGAAGCTGCGGGCGCTGCACGAGACCGTCCCGGCGGTGGTGACCGTGGACGCCGACGCGGAGGTGCTGCGGTCCCGGCTGGGCCAGGCCCCTGGCCAGGTGGAGGCCCTGCCCGACGGGCGCGCCCGGTGGCGGGTGGAGGGCGACCGGCTGGACTGGCTCGCGGTCCGGCTGCTGATGCTCGGCCTCCCCTTCACGGTCGAGGAGCCACCCGCCCTGATCGAGCGGCTCCGCGAACTCGCGCGCCGCGCGAACCAGGCGACCGGATAGCCCGCGCCACGCGGGTGGTGCTCCGTCGATAGGAACAAGGCTCCGTCGACCACGTCACACCACAGCGCCAATCCGACCCCCTACCCGGGTAGGGGGCGTCACAGCATCACGTGCTTGGGCTGGGTGTACTCCAGCAGACCGGACATCGACAGGTCGCTGCCGTAGCCGGAGTGGCCGGTGCCGCCGTGGGGCATCTCGGAGACGGTGGTGCCATGGGTGTTCACCCAGGCGATGCCGGTGCGCAGGGAGCGGGAGGCACGCATCGCACGGTCGTGGTCGCGGGTCCAGACGCTCGCCGCCAGGCCGAAGCGGACGCCGTTGGCCAGGCGCAGGGACTCCTCCTCGTCGGCGAAGGACTGGACGGTGACCACCGGGCCGAAGATCTCCTGCTGGACGATCTCGTCGTTCTGGCGGACCCCCGCCACCACCGTGGGCTGATGGAAGTAGCCGTCACGCTCCGGCACGGATCCTCCGGTGACGATGTCCGCGTGGTCCGGCAGCCGTGCCAGGATCCCGCGTACGGCGGCGAGTTGGCCGGCGCTGTTGAGCGGGCCGAAGTCGGCGCCCGGCTCCAGCGGCCCGCCGGTGGTCAGCCTGCCGACCTGGTCCGCGAATGCGGACAGAAAAGCGTCGTGCACGTTCCGGTGGACCAGCAGCCGGGTGGCCGCGGTGCAGTCCTGGCCGGCGTTGTAGAAGGCGACGGCCGCCAGGGCCTTCGCGGTGGCCTCCACGTCCACGTCGTCGTGGACCAGCACCGGTGCGTTGCCGCCGAGTTCGAGATGGACCCGCTTGAGGTCGGCCGCGCAGGCGGCGGCGATCTCGCGCCCGGCCCGGACGCTGCCGGTGACCGCGACCAGCCGCGGCACCGGGTGCGCCACCAGCGCCCGCCCCGTCTCGCGGTCGCCGCAGACCACGTTGAGCACGCCGGACGGCAGGTGCTCGGCGGCCAGCCGGGCCAGCAGCGCGGTGGAGGAAGGAGTGGTGTCGGCCGGCTTGAGCACCACCGTGTTCCCCGCCGCCAGCGCCGGGGCGAGCTTCCATACCGCCATCATCAGCGGGTAGTTCCACGGGGTGATCTGCGCGCACACCCCGACCGGCTCGCGGCGCAGCAGCGAGGTGCGGCCCTCGGTGTACTCGGCCGCCACGCTCCCGGGCATGGTGCGGGCCGCTCCGGCGAAGAACCGCAGGGTGTCGCAGACCGGGGGCAACTCGTCGGCCAGGAAGGCCGACTGCGGCTTGCCGGTGTCGGCGATCTCCGCCGCCGTCAGTTCCGCGGCGTGCTGCTCCACGGTGTCGGCCAGCCGCAGCAGGACCCGCTGGCGCTCGGCCGGGCTGGTTGCGGACCAGCGGGGAAGGGCGGCGTCGGCCGCGGCGCAGGCGGCGTGGACGTCGGCGGCGCCCGATCGTGGTGCGCTGCCACTGCGGCGGCCGGTGGCCGGGTCGGTCAGCGGCATCCGCTCACCGGACCGGGCCGGCTGGTCGACGCCGCCGATATGGTTGAGCACCAGTCGCCCTGACGGACTGTCATCCCGGTGGCCGGTCGGAGCGCCGGTCCGGGTGCGGGGGTCAGCCACGGCGCAGCGCCTCCCCGGCGGCGGCGCGACCGGTGCGGACGGCGCCCTCCATGTAGCCGGCCACCCACTGGTCCGAGCCGCAGACGTAGAACGGCGGCTCGTGGGTTCCGTGCAGCGGCCCGACGGCCAGCACATCGCCGGGGGCCCACTGGGTGACGTAGCCCTGCGTCCACCGGTCGGTGCCCCACAGCCGCAGGTAGGCGGCGTCGGGCCAGTGTGCCTCCAGGCCGAACATCGCGCCGATCTCGGCCAGCAGTTCACCCTGCCGCAGGTGCTCGGGTACGCCCATCAGCACGCCGTAGCGCTCGGGCGGCACCAGGGCGGACAGGACGTCCTGGCTCTGCGGCCAGGTGCTGCCGAGGACGCCCTCGCACTCGGATAGCCCGCTGAATCCGGTGTCCTGCCAGAAGGGCCGGTCGTAGCCGACGACGAACTTGGCGGCGAGGGCCTGCCGTTGGGCGTGCAGCGAGGCGAGCCGTTCGTCGGAGACGCCGCTCACGGCGACCCGCCGCAGCGGGCCCACCGGCAGGGCGCTGACCACGGCGTCCGCCGTCAGGGTCTCGCCGTTGCCGAGCCGGACCGCGCAGCCGCCCTCCCGTGCCGTCACGGACACGGAGGCGACCGGTGCGCCGAGCCTGACACGGGGGCCGAGTTCGGCCGCCATCCGCAGCGCGACCGTCGCCGAACCCTCGGCGACCCGCAGACCCTCCCAGTCCTGGTAGTCGTAGTGGCCCTCGCTGGGCACGGCGGCCTGCTTGCGCAGCGCGGACAGCAGCGAGGTGCGCTCGTTGGAACCGCCGGCGAGACCGAGCTGGCCGATCTCCCAGAGCCGGACCACGCCGGGGCCGGCCCCCTGCGCCCGCAGCCAGCCGCCGACCGAGAGCCGGTCCAGGGCGGATGCGTCGGGGTGGGACCAGGGGTCGTCCGGGTCGACGGTCTTGGCCAGGGTGACGAACTCGGCGGTGACCCGCTCGTGGCCGGCGCTGTCGCCGGGGCCGAACCAGTGCGGCGGGTCGCCGGCGGAGAGCCCTTCGGGGGTGGCCCGGGCGATGGCGCCGGGTTCGGCGACATAGCTGGCGGTCAGTGTGAGTCCGAGTTCGGCGACCAGGTCGAGGTAGGCGGTGTGGGCCCGGCCGACGACCTCGCCGCCGAGCTGCACCAGCCTGCCGTCGGGCAGTTGCTGCTGCTCGACCCGCCCGCCGACCCGGTCGCGCGCCTCCACGACCAGCACGTCGGCGCCGCCGGCGGCCAGGTCCCGCCCGGCGCTGAGGCCGGCCAGGCCCGCGCCGAGCACGATGACGTCATGGTTCATCCGGGGATCCTTCCTTGATTGTTTGCGCCGGGGGATCGCTCCGCCGGGGGCGCGGGGGCAGCGGCTACCGCTCGTCCGAACTGCCCCCGCGCCGCCGGCGGGGTCAGCCGAGGACGAGGCAGTGCTCGGTCTTCCAGCCGATCTCGACGGTCTCGCCGCCCTGCCAGCGGTCCTCCATCCGGGCCCGCGCGGTGTTCTGCTCCAGCGCGGCGACGGTGATGCCGGGCGCGAGTTCGACCAGGTAGGTGGTGGTCGGGCCGGAGTAGACGGTCTGCCGGATCACCCCGTTCACCACGGGCATACCGGGCTCGAAGTCGGAGAGCCAGATCTTCTCCGGACGGATGGACACGTTCACGGTGCCGCCCTCGCTGATGCCGGGCCGGGAACCCACCGGGAGCGCCGGCCCGCCCTCCAGCTGGACCGAGCCGTCCCGGTAGACGCCGGTGATCAGATTCGAGGTGCCCATGAACGAGGCGACGAACCGGCTCTCCGGGCGCTCGTAGACGTCCTCGGGGGTGCCGCACTGCTCGACCCGGCCGCCGTTCATCACCGCGACCCGGTCCGACATGGTCAGTGCCTCGTCCTGGTCGTGGGTGACGAAGACGAAGGTGATGCCGACCTCGCGCTGGATCTGCTTGAGCTCGACCTGCATCTGCCGGCGCAGTCTGAGGTCCAGGGCGGCGAGCGGCTCGTCCAGCAGCAGCACCGCCGGGCGGTTGACCAGGGCGCGGGCCAGCGCGACCCGCTGGCGCTGCCCGCCGGAGAGGGTGCGCGGCTTGCGGTGGCCCAGGTCGGAGAGCTGGACCAGGTCCAGCATGGCGCCGACCCGCTCGCGGATCTCCTGCTTGGCGGTGCCGCTGCGCCTGAGCCCGAAGGCGATGTTGTCGGCGACGCTGAGGTGGTCGAAGAGCGCGTAGCTCTGGAAGACCGTGTTGACGTTGCGCTTGTTCGGCGGGAGCGCGGTGACGTCCTCGCCGGAGAGCAGGATGCTGCCGGAGCTGGGGTCGGCGAAGCCGCCGATCATGCGCAGGCTGGTGGTCTTGCCGCAGCCGGAGGGGCCGAGCAGCGAGAAGAACTCGCCCGGTGCGATGTCCAGGGTGAGGTCGCGGACCGCGTACGAGCCGGCGAACTCCTTGCTGACCCGGTCCAGCCGGACCGCAGGGGTGGTGTCCATGGATGTCACTCCCCGGAGAGGATGTCGAGGCCGCCGCGGCGGCCGAAGAAGCGCGGGATGGCCAGGGCCAGGGCGATGAGCAGGATGGAGCCGAGCAGCATCAGCGAGCCGACGGCGTTGATGGTGGGTTCGACGCCGAAGCGGATGGCGGAGTAGATCCGCACCGCCAGCGGCTGCGGGTCGACGCCCGTGGTGAAGTAGGCCAGCACGAAGTCGTCGAAGACCAGGGCGAAGATCAGCACGGCGCTGGCCAGGATGGCCGGCAGCAGCGCGGGCAGGGTGACCAGCCGCAGCGACTGCCAGCGGGTGGCGCCCAGGTCCATCGCGGCCTCCTCCACCTCGGGATTGAGCGCGGCGACCCGGGAACGCAGGATCACGGTCACATAGGAGATCGAGAAGGTGATCTCGGCGATCATGACGGTTCCGGTGGACAGGGTGACGCCGAGCCCCTTGAAGAGCAGCAGCGAGGCCACTCCGGTGACGATCTCGGGGGTGATCAGCGGGACCATCATGATCAGGCCCGCGTAGCTGCCCAGCCTGCTGCGGGCCCGGACCAGGCCGAGGGCGAGGGCGACGCCGAGGACCACGGAGCCGGCCATGGCGACCAGCGACACCTGCAGGCTCATACCGAGCGAACTGAGCAGCACGTGGTCGTGGAAGAAGGCGGAGTACCAGCGCAGGCTGAAGCTCTTGAAGACGGTCAGCGACTTCTGCGAGTTGAAGGAGAACAGCACCACCATGCCGATCGGCAGGTAGAGCAGCACGAAGAACACGGCGGTGACGGCGATGGCGAACCAGGGCCTGCGCTCCGCGCCCCGGCGGCCACGGCGCGGTCTCGGCGGACGGCCGTTCATGGGGTGGCGGTTCATCCGGTTGCCTCCGCCTCGTCCTTGCGGGTGCGCCGCAGGTAGCCGAACATCCCGATCAGCAGCACCGCCATCAGCAGCATGGTGAGCGCGGAGCCGAGCGGCCAGTTCTGGCCCTCGAAGAACTTGTCCTGGATCAGGTTGCCGATCATGATCTGGTTGGGCCCTCCCATGAACTGGGCGCTGACGAAGTCGCCCATGGCGGGCAGGAAGACGAGGACCATTCCCGCCGCCGCGCCCTGCCGGGTGCTGGGGACGGTGACGGACAGGAAGGTCCGCAGCGGTCCGCCGTAGAGGTCGCGGCCGGCCTCGATCAGGGACACGTCCATGCGCTCCAGTGCCGCGTAGAGCGGGATGATCATGAAGACCACGAAGCCGTAGACCAGTCCGGCGATCACCCCGAAGCCGGTGTTGAGGATCTTCGTGTGACTGCCCGCCAGCCCGATCGAGCGCAGGAAGCCCAGCAGCGGACCGTTGTCGGACAGCACCACCGACCAGCCGTACATCCGCACCAGGTAGTTGGCGAAGAACGGCACCACGATCGCGGCGATCAGCGCGTTCTTCAGCCGCCCGGCGTGCAGGGCGATGGCGTAGGCGACCGGATAGGCGATCACCAGGCAGACCAGCGAGGTGATCAGCGCGTACTCCAGCGAGCGGAGCAGGACGGTGAGGTAGGCCGGGTCGGTCAACGCCGTCCAGTTGACCAGGGTGGCGCCGAAGCGGGGGTCGCCCAGCGCGTCCGTGGTGCCGAAGGAGAGCGCGGCGACCAGGAGCAGCGAGGCGATGAAGATGACCGACATCCACACGGTGCCGGGGAGGGCCAGCCAGGTCCAGATCCTGGCTCCGGCGGCGGACGGCCGGGGTGCGGACCCGGCCGCCGTCCCGGGCTTCGGCTCGGACCCGGACGTGGAGGCGGACGTGGACGCGGACATCGGCGTGGGTACGGGCGTGGGGTCGGTGCCGAGGTCCATGTCAGCCCGCCTTCACATCGGTCCACGCGGCGTCACGTGCCTGCGCGTCGGCGGTGGTGGCGGGATTGCGGAAGTACAGCCCGGGTTTCAGGTCACTGGGGCTGATGACGCACTGCGGCAGCTGGCCGACCAGCGCGGCGTACGCCGACTCGGTGCCGTGCACGGGCATGGGGTAGCCGATGTACTGCATGTTCTTGACGACGTTCGCGGGGCGCAGCATGTAGTCGATGAAGAGCATGGCCGTTCCCGGGTGCCTGGCGTTCGAGGGGATGGCGTAGCAGTCGGAGTTGATCGGCGATCCCTCCCTGGCCACCTCGAACCCGTAGACCGAGGCGTCCTTCGCCTGGTTCAGCACGCTGACCATGTCCCCGCTCCACGCCTGGGTGATGGTCGCGTTGCCGTTGAGCAGGTTGTTGTAGTCGTCGCTGGAGAAGCCGCGCAGATGCGGGCGCAGGTTCTTCAGCAGCGTGGTGATCCGGTCGAGGTCGGCCTTCTGGCTGGTGTTCAGGTCGATCCCCAGCTTGAGGGCGGCCATCCCGAGTGCCTCGTCCTCGTCGTCGAGCAGGAAGGCGGTGCCGCTCGCGCCCGGGTCCCACAGGTCCTGCCAGGAGCCGCTGAGGTTGCCGAGCCTGTCCTTGCGCCAGCCGATGCCGGTCTTGTACATGGTGAAGGGCACCGAGTGGGCGGACCTGGCGTCGTACCAGGGGTCCTCGAAGTAGCCGTAGCCGCTGAAGACCGCGTCGGCGTTGTGCAGTTTCGCGTGGTCGATGCGTCTGAGTCGTCCGGCCTGCGCCAGCCGCTGGGTGTACTTGGCGGAGGGGAATATCAGGTCGTAGCTGTTGCCCGCGTCGAGCTTGGCGACCATCCCCTCCATCGAGTCGAAGTTCGACTGGACCACCTTGACGCCGTACTCCTTCTGGAAGCCGGCGAAGACCGAGGGGTCGACGTAGTCGGCCCAGTTGAAGTAGACGAGGTCGCCGTCGACCTTGACGTCGATCGGGGGCTGGGTGTCGTCGGAGGCCGAGGTCTGCGCCTGCATGAAGCCGCAGCCGGTGAGGCCGAGACCGAGGGTGCCCACGGCGCCGGCGCGCAGCAGCGAACGGCGGGAGAGCGGCGGGCGAGGGGAGCGCGGGAGTGCCTGATAGGACATCGTTTGTCCTCTCCGAAGGGTGGGGGTGCGACCGACGGCGACGCGTCGAGAGTATGCGGAAGCGCATGTTCCACTCGCGCGAGGGCGTGGTCGGGCCAACGGGGTGGCGGGGCGTTGGACGGGTGGAGCGGGCAGGAGGCCGGCGAGCGGGGCGGCGCGGGCCTCAGTTCCTGCGTGTCCGGGCGGGCGGCTCCGCGGACGGGAACGGCGTGTGGACGCCGAGTTGGGGGGCGACCGCGGACCAGATCTGGTCGCGTGCGTCGGCCGGCGCCATGGCCGCGCTGCCCATCAGGATCCGGGTCCCGTAGCCGTCGGTCAGCGCGATCACCAGGTCGGCCAGCCGTCCGACGTCGCAGGGTCCGAACTCCTCGGCGGCCTGTCCGTCGCGGATCACGCCCGCGACCCACTCCCGCAGGTTGTCGTAGAGGTCCTGGGCGACCTTCAGCGAGTCCGCGTCGCGCACGGCGCGCAGGTGCAGCTCCTGCCAGAGCAGGAAGTCGCGGCGCAGTTCGGCGTCGATCGGCAGGCAGGCGTCGATGACGCGGGCCAGCCGCCAGCTGTGCGGGTGGTGCTCGGGCGGTTCGGCGGCGTAGCCGTCGGCCCCGGCGTGCTCGTAGGAGTAGGTCAGCGCTTCGAGGAACAGCCGTTCGCGGTTCTCGAAGTGGTAGTGCAGCAGCGCCGTGGAGACGCCCGCACGCTCGGCGACCATCCGCATCCGGACCTTCTCGAAGCCGGTCTCGGCGATGGTCTCGCAGGCCGCGACCAGGATGGCCCGGCGGGTCTGCTCGGCGCGCTCCTCGGCGGTCATCGGCCGGCCCCCGCCAGGGACGCCCGGATGCGATCGGCGAACCAGCCCACCGCGCTCTCGCGGCGGGACAGCGGCCCGGGTGCGAAACCGGGGGTGGACAGACCCTGCTGCACCCTGGTGACCAGCTCCGCGTCCTCGTGGTTGGTGATCCAGCCGATGTGGATGTTCAGCCGCCGCGCCAGGCGGGTGCGCATGCCGACACCGTGCTTGGTGTAGTAGCCGCCGGGGATCGCCACGCGATCCTGGGCAGTGGGCAGAGCGGTCCAGGCGAGCACGTGGTCAGGATAGAAGTCGATCAGGGTGTTCGGATAGATCACCGCGTAACGCCACACCCGCCGGTCGGCCTGCGTCAGCCCCGGCATCGGGGCGGCCAGCCGCTGGTAGAGCCGCTCGACGAAGTTCGAGGAGGGCTTGTCGCGGATCGGCACCTGGAACAGGGCGTAGGACTCGCGCAGCTCGCTGGCGACGTAGTTCTGGTAGTCGAACAGCCGCATCAGCCCGGGGTGGGCCACCGGGACGTGGTAGCCCTCCAGGTAGTTGTCGACGACGACCTTCCAGTTGGCCCGCTGCACCTCGGCGCCGGCCAGGTCGTGGATCCGGTACCTGCCGACCGGGATCAGATCCGGGCCCGTGTAGCGGCCGACCGCCTCGGCCAGGCCGGCGCACTGCTCCGCCAGCGGCACCGCGTCACGGTCCAGGTTGACGAAGACGAAGCCGAGGAAGGACTCGACCCGGACCGGGTAGAGGCCCAGGCTGGGCTTGTCCAGGCACGGGATCTGCCGGGCCTCGGGGGCGCCGACCAGCGTGCCGTCGAGCTTGTAGGTCCAGCCGTGATAAGGACAGCGGATCGCCTTGCCGGAGGGCTCGGGGGCGGAGACGAGCCGGGTGCCGCGGTGGCGGCAGACGTTGAGGTGGGCGGCGAGGCCACCGTCCTCGGTGCGGACCACCAGCGCCTCGCGGCCGGCCACCGTGGCGGCCAGGCGGGCGCCGGGGCCGGGCAGGTCCGACTCGTGGCAGACCAGCTGCCAGGAACGGGCGAAGACGTGCTCGGTCTCCGCCTCGGCGACCAGCGGATCGGTGTAGTAGTGCGCCGCGAGAGCCGCGGCGGGGGCCGGGTCCGAGCCGGGGGCGGCACCGGGGGCGGCGGTCGGGACGGCCGACTCGGCCGTCGCTGAAGGGAGTTCGGACTGCATCGGGCACTCCTGCAGGTCGCGCGGGGCCACGGGTGGGGCGGCGGTCCGGATCGGCGGGGAGACCCGTCGTCCACGGCCGCCGAAGGGCCGCGCTGACTGTTTGTTCAGCCAGGTTGGGACCAGAGAGCAACCATGTCAAGGCTTGCTGACTGACTAATTGATTAGTTACGGTGATGGGCACAGCCACCGCCATCGCCGGGTGCCGCTGCCGGGTATGTCCGGCCGCCCCACCGGCCGCAGCGTGACCCCCTCCCCGGTCCTGCCCCGGCAACCGGTTCCCCCGAGGCCGTCATCAGTCGCCGCGTCGGCGTCCCGCTCCACCTGGTGCTCCACCGTGTGCCCCACCCCCATCCCACCCCCACTCCTGCGGAGGCCGGCATGTACGGCTATCGGAAGCTGGTCTGGCTCGGGCTGACCCCTGAACCCGAACGCGAGCTGCCGCACGCCGTCGCGGCACTGCGGACCCAGGCGACCGGCTCACCCGCGGTGACCGGCCCACCCCCGGCGACTGCTGCCGCCGAGAGCCGCCGCGTCCAACGCCTGATCCTGCACGGCAGCCAGCGCGGCTGGCTGCGCTATCTGGCCGAGGTCACCGCGCTGGTCGCGGACGTGGCAGCGGGCACCGCACCCGGCGACCCGCGCACCGCGGTGCTCGCCGGCGAGGTGGTGCTCAGCCACCACCACATGCTGATCGGCCTGCCCGGACCGGGTTACGACCGGGCCGCAGCCGACCGGACCACGCTCACCGCAGCCCTCCGGACCCTGCACGAACGACTCCGGACGGACTCGGACACCCACCCGCAGCCGATCCGACCACGAGGTGACCGATGACCACGATCCGCACCCCGACCGGGGACCCGTCCCCGGTACTGGGCCCGAACCCGCAGACCGTCGAGTCCCTGGACGGGTACCTGGCCGCCGGCGGCTACCGGCCCTGCCCCGACACCGGTGCCCTGCTGGACCGCGTGGCCGCCGCCGACCTGCGCGGACGCGGCGGAGCCGGCTTTCCCGCCGCGACCAAACTGCGCTCGGTCCGCGACCGCGGCGGAACGCCGGTGGTGGTGGCCAACGGCGAGGAGGGCGAACCGGGATCGGCCAAGGACCGCTGGCTGATGCGCGCCCGCCCGCACCTGGTCCTGGACGGGCTGGCCCTGGCCGCCGCGATCACCGGCGCGGACCGGGGATACGTGTACCTGTCCGACGCCGTCGCCGCCGAGCGGATCCGGCAGGCGCTGGCCGAGCGCGATCCCGGACTGCCCGTCAGCGTGCTGCGCACCGAGCACGCCTATGTGGCGGGCGAGGAGACCGCCGTGGTCCGCCGCATCGACGGCGGTCCCGCGCTCCCCACCGCCAAACCGCCCCGCCCGTTCGAGCGCGGTGTCGGCGGCGCGCCCACCCTGGTGGCCAACGTCGAGACGCTGGCCCGGCTGGCACTGCTGTCCCGGTACCGGGACGGGGCCGCGACCACCGCGCTGGTCACCCTCTCCGGCGGCCCGCGCCATCCGCTGCTGACCGAGGTCCGCTACGGCACCCCGCTGCGCACCCTGGCCGAACTGCACGGCGTCCCGCAGCCCCGCGCCGTGCTGATGGGCGGCCTGTTCGGCGGACTGCTCGACCCCGATCGGCTGGAACTCCGGCTGGACCAGGCCGAGTTGGCCTCAGCCGGCAGCGGGCTCGGCTGCGGCGCGATCCGCTTCCTGGACGCGGACGAGTGCCCCGTCGCGATCACCGCCGATGCGCTGGAGCTGCTGGCCGCGGAGAGCAGCCGCCAGTGCGGCGTCTGCGTCTCCGGGACCCGGGCCATGGCCGAGACGCTGTCCGCCCTGGCCACCGGCGTCTGCGGCACCGAGGGCACCGCGAACCTGGCCCGCTGGTCCCGGGGGCTGCCCGGACGCGGCGCCTGCGGCCTGCTCGACGCCGCGGCACGACTGGCCGGCTCCCTGCTCGCCCACTTCCCCGAACTCGTCGCGGCCCATCTCCGACGCCCCTGCCCCACCTGCGCGGCGACCCCGCCCGACAGCGGCCGACGCCTCCACGTCCCCGCCCCCGACATCGCCCCAGGGGCGCAGCGGCTGACCGCGATCGACCGACCACACACCACCCCAGGGGCGCGAGGAACCGCGCGAGCAACCCTCTCGCCGACGTCCGGTTGACCGCTCACCCCGGACACCCACCCACCCGACAGACCAGATTCGCCGCCGAAACGCGAGGCCGCACCATGAAACTCCTGCTGGATTCCACCCTCTGCCAGGGCTACGGGCTGTGCCAGGAGCACGCACCGGCGCTGGTCGACCTGGACGAATGGGGCTACGCCCAGATCCTGGCCGCACAGCCGGCCGCCGACCAGGAGCCGGCCGCCCGCGCGGCCGTCGAGGCCTGCCCCAACCGCGCGCTGCGACTGGAGCGCTGACGATGCGACGAGACCTGACCGCGCTGTTCGACCCGACCTCGGTCGCCGTCCTCGGCGCCAGCGACGACCCGGCCAAGTACGGCCACGCGGTGGCCTCCCAGGCGCTGCGCGCCCCCGGGCGCCGACCGGTGCACCTGGTCAACCGGCGCGGCGGCACCGTCCTCGGCCGCACCGCCGCCACCAGCCTGACCGGAATCGGCGAACCGGTCGACCTGGTCGTCATCTCCGTCCCCCAGTCGGGCTTCGAGGATTCCGTCGAGGAGGCCCTCAGCTGCGGCGCCCGGGCGATCGTCGGCATCACCGCCGGCTTCGCCGAGACCGGCGCGCAGGGCCTGGCCCGGCAGCGGGCCATCGCCGAGCGGGTCCGCGCGGCCGGCGCGGTACTGGTCGGCCCCAACTGCCTGGGCATCACCGACAACACCACCGAGCTGTATCTGGCCTCCGACAGCTTCACCCCCGGCGCGGTCGCCCTGCTGAGCCAGAGCGGCAACCTCGCACTGGAGCTGCAGCTCCGGATGGGCCCCTACGGCCTGGGCTTCTCCCGCTTCGTCTCGCTGGGCAACCAGGCCGACGTCACCCTGGTCGACCTGGTCGCCGACTGCGCCCGGCACGAGCCGACCCGCGCCATCGCCGTCTACGCCGAGGACTTCGGCGACGGGCGGTCCTTCGCCGAGGCCGCCGCCCAGGCCGCCGCCGAGGCGGGCAAGCCGGTGGTGCTGCTCACCGCCGGCCGGGGCAGTGCCTCGGCGCGCAGTGCCAAGTCCCACACCGGCGCGCTCACCACCTCCGGCGACGTGGTCGCCGCCGCCTGCCGCGACGCCGGGATCCATCTGGTGCACACGCCACGCGAGATGGCCGCCGTGCTGGCCGCCCTGAACGCGGACCGCCGCGCACCGGGCCGGCGCGTCGCGGTCTTCACCGACGGCGGGGGCCACGGCTCCATAGCCGCCGACGCCGTCGAGGCCGCCGGGCTGGAGGTACCCGAGCTGGGCACCGGTTCCCAGCAGCAGCTGGCGGGCGTGCTCTGGGAGCAGTCCGCCGTCGGCAACCCGGTCGACCTGGCCGGGATGGGCGAGCAGGACCCGATGTCCTACGCCCACAGCGTCCGGGCCCTGATCCGGGCCGACGAGGTGGACGCGGTCCTGATGACCGGCTACTTCGGCGGCTACGCGGCCGCCGAGGGCGGACTCGGCGGGGCCGACGGCACCCTGGGCGCCGCCGAACTGGAGGCGGCCCACGCGATCGCGGCGGACCTGACCCGCAGCGGCAAGCCGCTGGTGGTGCAGTCGATGTACCCGCGCTCCCGCAGCTGCCAGGTACTGGCCCGGGCCGGCGTGCCGGTCTACGAGGCGGTCGAGGACGCGGCCCGGGCCCTGGCCGCTCTCGCCGCCGGCCCGGCCGCCGAAGGCTCCGGGATCACCGGTCTCCCGCCGGCCGCCGACCCCCTCCGTGCCGCCGACTACCACGGCACCCGGCGCCTGCTGGAAGCCGCCGGTGTCGCTTTCCCGCCCGCGCGCGAGGTCTGCTCGGAGCAGGAACTGCGGGCCGCCGCCGGTGAGTTCGCGGGCCCCTATGTCCTCAAGGCGCTGCATGTGCTGCACAAGTCCGACGCCGGCGGCGTCGCCCTGCAACTGGCCGACCAGGACGCGCTGGTCGACGCCTACCGCACCATGCACGCCGCGCTGGGCGCGCCGTCCTACTCGGTCGAGGCCATGGCCGACCTCTCCGGCGGCATCGAGCTGATCGTCGGAGTCAACCGCGACCCGCGGTTCGGCCCGATCGCCATGGTCGGGCTCGGCGGGGTGCTCACCGAGGCGCTGGGCGATGTCGCCTTCGCCCTCGCCCCGGTCACCGCGCAGCGCGCCGAGCAACTGTTGCGCGGCCTGCGCAGCGCGGCGCTGCTGGACGGGGTGCGCGGGCGGCCGGCCGTCGACGTGGCCGCCGCGGCGACGGCCGTCGAGCGGATCACCGCTGTCGCCGCCGCCCACCCGGAGATCGCCGAACTGGAGGTCAACCCGCTGCTGGTCAGCCCGTCCGGTGCCCTCGCCCTCGACTCCCGGGCCGTACTCGGCTGAGCCCTTCACGGCGAGCCCCACCCCATCCCCGCGCTCCAACTCCCGTACCCCCACCCTTCGGAGAGCAGCCATGGACTTCCGCTACACCCCCGAGCAGGCCGACCTGAAGCGGCGCGCCGCCGCGTACTCGCAGCTGCTGATGCGCTACGAGGACCAGTCCGAGCAGGCCGGCGGCCCGCTCCCGGCCGACACCGTCAAGGAGTTGACCCGGGCCGCGATCGACGCCGGCGTCTACGCCATCAACATGCCGAAGGACCTGGGCGGCGCCGGGCTCTCGCTGCTGGACCAGGTGATCGTCGAGGAGGAGTTCGGCAAGGTCACCAACTGCCTGTGGGACATCCCCTGGCGGCCCGCCAACGTGCTGATCCACGGCACCCCGGAGCAGCGGGAGAAGTACCTGCTGCCGATCATCCGGGCGGAGAAGTTCGACGCCTTCGCGGTCACCGAGCCGGGCGCCGGTTCCGACCCGTCCTCGGGCACCACCACCGCCACCAGGGTCTCCGGCGGCTGGCTGATCAACGGCGAGAAGTGGTTCGTGACCTGCGGCGACATCGCCGACTTCCTGCTGGTCCAGGCCGACGCCGGTCCGGAGCGGGCCGCCACGCTGTTCTTCGTCGACAAGCAGGCGGCCGGGGTGGCCATGACCCGGGTGCCGCACTTCATGCACAGCGCCGTGAACGGGCACCCGGAGTTCACCTTCACCGACGTCTTCGTCCCGGACGCGGACGTGCTCGGCGGCGTCGGCAACGGCTACGAGCTGACCAAGGAGTGGTTCACCGACGAGCGACTGATGATCGCCGCGCGGACCGTCGGCGCGGCCGAGCGGGCCCTGGAACTGGCCCGCGACTGGGCCGTGCAGCGCGAGCAGTTCGGCGCCCCGATCGCCTCCTTCCAGCTGATCCAGGGGATGCTCGCCGACAGCGCCGCCGAGATCGCGGTCCACCGCGCCTACACCCACCAGGTCGCCTGGGAGGCGGACCGGCCGGAGACCGACCGCAAGACCCTGCACGCCAAGGCGTCCACCGCCAAGCTCGCCGCCAGCGAGGCGGCGGGCCGGGTGATCGACCGCTGCGTGCAGATCTTCGGCGGACGCGGCTACGACCGCTCCTACCCCGTCGAGCGCCTCTACCGCGAAATCCGGGTCGACCGGATCTGGGAGGGCACCTCCGAGATCCAGCGCCTGATCATCGCCAACGAGCTGATCAAGCGCGGCACCCGGGCGCTGCAGCTGCCCACCCACTGACTCCTCTCCGCCACCCCACCACACCCGAGAACAGGGACCGACATGGACTTCCGGCTCACCCCCCACCAGGTCGAACTCAAGACCACCGCCCGCGCTCTGACTGAGATCGTGATGCAGTACGAGCAGGAGTGCGAGGAGAACAACGGGCTGCCGCCGCAGGCGCACGACGCCGTCCGCGCGGCGGTGCTCGACTCCGGGCTGCAGGCCGTCAACATGCCCGCCGAGTGGGGCGGTGCCGGGCTCACCATCTTCGAGCAGGCCGTCGTCCAGGAGGAGCTGGGCCGGCTCACCGGCGCGCTGTGGGACATGGTCTGGCGGCCCGCCAACGCGCTGCGCTTCTGCACCCCGGAGCAGCGCGAGCGCTTCCTGGTGCCGGTCATCAAGGGCGAGCGGCGCGACTGCTACGCCGTCACCGAGCGCGGCGCCGGCTCCGACCCGCAGAACCTGGCCACCACCGCCACCCGCACCGACGGCGGCTGGCTGATCAACGGCGAGAAGTGGTTCGTCACCGTCGGGGACCACGCCGACTTCGTCATCCTGCTGGCCGCCGCGGGCGAGGAGAAGGCCCCCACGCTGTTCCTGGTCGACAAGGACACCCCGGGGATCACCATGACCCGGGTGCCGCGCTTCATGCACACCTTCGTCTACGAGCACCCGGAGTTCACCTTCACCGACGTCCTGGTGCCCGAGGACGCCGTGCTCGGCGGGGTCGGCAACGGCTATGACATCACCCGGTCCTGGTTCACCGAGGAGCGGCTGATGATCGCCGCGCGGACCATCGGCGCGGCGGAGCGGGCCCTGGAACTGGCCCGCGACTGGGCCGTGCAGCGCGAGCAGTTCGGCGCCCTGATCGCCTCCTTCCAGCTGATCCAGGGGATGCTCGCCGACAGCGCCGCGGACATCGCCGTGCACCGCGCCTACACCCACCAGGTCGCCTGGGAGGCGAGCCAACCCGACGCGGACCGCAAGACCCTGCACGCCAAGGCAGCGATCGCCAAGCTCTCCGCGAGCGAGGCGTCCGGCCGGGTGATCGACCGCTGCGTGCAGATCTTCGGCGGACGCGGCTACGACCGCTCCTACCCCGTCGAGCGCCTCTACCGCGAGCTGCGGGTGGACCGGATCTGGGAGGGCACCTCCGAGATCCAGCGCCTGATCATCGCCAACGAGCTGATCAAGCGCGGCACCGGCGTCCTGCAACTGCCCTCCGCCGACTGACCGTACGTCAGCCGGGCGTGCCGTCGCGCGCCGGCGGCACACCCGGCGGGCAGCAGTCCCCCGGCAGCACTGAAAGCCGCAGCACTGAAAGCCGCAGCACTGAAACCCGCGGTACCGAAACCCGCAGTTACCGAACGGAAGGGTCGCCGTATGGCGGACATAGCACGCGTTGGTGTCGTTGGCTGCGGTCTGATGGGCTCCGGCATCGCCGAGGTCTGCGCCCGCGCGGGGCTGGACGTGGTGGTCGCGGAGGCGAACCCCGGCGCCGTCAAGGCCGGCACCGCCAGGATCGTCGCCTCGCTGGAACGCGCGGTAGCCCGGGGCAAGCTGTCGCCCGAGGAGCGGGCTGCCGCGCTGGACCACCTCACCGTCACCGACCGGCTGGAACGGCTGGCCGACCGCGACCTGGTGGTCGAGGCGGTGGCCGAGAACGAGGCCGCCAAGGTCGAGGTCTTCACCCGGCTGGACGGCATCGTGCGCCGGGCGGACGCGATCCTCGCCACCAACACCTCCTCGATCCCGGTGATCCGGCTGGCCAGAGCCACCTCGCGGCCGGAACAGGTGGTGGGCCTGCACTTCTTCAACCCGGTCCCGGTGCTCCCGCTGATCGAGCTGGTGCCCTCGCTGCTGACCGGCGCCGGCACGCTGGAGCGCGCTGCGGCCTTCGCCACCGGCCCGCTGGGCAAGGAGGTGATCCGCGCCCAGGACCAGGCCGGCTTCGTGGTCAACGCCCTGCTCGTGCCCTACCTCCTGAGCGCGGTACGGATGGTGGAGTCGGGCCTGGCCTCCGCCGAGGACGTCGACCGCGGCATGGTCCTGGGCTGCGCGCACCCGCTGGGCCCGCTCGCCCTGGCCGACCTGATCGGCCTGGACACCACGGTCGCCATCGCCGAGTCGCTGTACCACGAGTACAAGGAGCCGCTGTACTTCCCGCCCCCGCTGCTGGCCCGGATGGTCGACGCGGGCCTGCTGGGCCGCAAGTCCGGCCGCGGCTTCCACCGCTACCCGTGACCCGCCCGCGGTCGCCACCACTCGCCTGAGGGATCCCCGGTCAGATCAGGTCCAGGCGGGCGGCCTGGACGCCTGCCTGGAAGCGGGTGCGGGCGCCGAAGGAGTCCATGAACTCGCGGACCAGCCGCTGCACGGTGCGGGTGGAGACGCCCAGTTGGCGGGCGATGCTGTCGTCGGTGAGGCCCGCGGCGAGCAGCGTCAGCAGCTCGCGCCGCCGCCCCTCCGCCTCCGATTCCTCCGACGTTCCGGTGCGCGGGATCCGCATCGCCTGGGACCAGGACAGCGCGAAGAGGCCTGACAGAGCGTCAAGAAGGGAGCAGGGGCGGACCACCAGGGCACTGTGCAGCGCCGATCCGGTGCTGACCGGCAGGAGGGCCCAGCGCTCGTCGACCAGGGCGAGCTTGAAGGGAAGCCGGGGCAGCATCCGGGAGTGCTCGCCGACACTCATGTACCGGTGGATGTCGGCGAGCCGCTCGGGATTGCGGACGACCTGGCTCTCGTAGATGACCTGGACCACGACGCCCTTGCGGATCAGCGTGCTCTCGTACTGCGGGTCGGCGGCCAGGACATGGGGCGACTTGTCCAGGATCTGGATCTGGGAGTGCGCGCTGTCCTGCAGGGTGCGCCAGCAGCCGGCGATGGCCTCGCGGCCGCTGACGACCTCGATGAGTTCGTCCGAGCCCGGGGCCTGCCGGCTCCGGCGGTAGCTGCGCATCAGCTCGTCCACCCGGCCGCGCAGTTTCATCAGCTCGGCCTCGCGTCTGCGCATCAGTGCTTCGAGGGCGATGTCCGGTGCGGTCGCGCGCCAGCCGGCCGGGTGCGTGCCATCCCGCTCCACCAGGCCGTATGCGGTCAGGGACTCGGTGTGGTAACCGAGTTGATGCTGCGTCATATCGAGACGGCGGGCCAGTTCCGGCGCGGCGAGGCCAGGCTCGGCGAGCAGCCGCAGATACACGGCCTCCTCGGCACGGGAGAGGCCCAGGCAGTCGAGCAGCGCCGTGGCGCCGTCGCCGCGGGTTTCGCGCATCGACCGGCCTTTCCCGCGTCGGTCGCCCCGGGGAGAGGCGGCGGTACACATGCATGGCATGTTCCCGCCATGTCGGGTTCTGGAATCGTCCCACGTCTACCAGCCGGGCCGCAACAACCCTGAGTGTGAGCTGTGTGACCGGAGTGGGATCCCCCAACCCCACTGCGCCAAACCCCCCACACCCCCATGGAGTTCAGCCATGCCCGCAGCCACGTCACGTACTGCCGCGGCGCTTGTCGCCGCAGCCGGCGCCGCCGCCCTGGCCCTCGCGACGCCGGCCACCGCCGCGCCCGCCGCCACCGCCCCGCAGGCCTCGTCACCGCAGGCCTCGTCACATGCCTCGTCCGCCTTCGGCCCCGCCCCGGTCCAGCGACGCGGGGCGCACCACCCGCACACCCGCTTCGACGGCGGCAGCGTCTGGGGCGGTTACGTGGCCCAGGGCAGCGGCTTCCAGAACATCTCCGGTTCCTGGACCATGCCGCAGGTCCAGTGCAACACCGCCAACGACCTGTTCGCACCCTGGGTCGGCATAGACGGCTACGGCTCACAGACGGTGGAGCAGACCGGGGTACAGGTCGACTGCTCCAGCGGTTCACCCGTCCTGTCGGGGTGGTACGAGATGTACCCGGCGCCGCCGCAGTACTTCAACGACCCGGTGTCGACCGGCGACTCCTTCACCGGCGCCGTCAGCACCGACGGTTCGGGGAACTACACGCTCACGCTCACCGACAACACGCAGGGCTGGACGGAGAGCACGCAGCAGCAGCTCGACGGTCAGAACGTCAGCGCCGAGGCGGTCATCGAGTCGCCCACGCAGAGCTACCCCTCCTTCGGCCGGCTCGACTTCTCCAACGTCACGGTCAACGGCCAGGCCTTCGACGCGTTCGGGCCGCAGGCGATCGACAGCGGCCAGTACACCGAGACCGCCCTCAGCAACGGTTCGTTCTCCATCGTTCCGGCAGGCGGCGGCTTCGCGAGGACGAACCACACCACGGCCGACAGGCCCGCGTCGATCCGCTACTGACACAGCGGCTTCCGTCCGTCTCGATCCCCACACCGAGAGAAATGCGAGTGTCGTGAACCTCTCCCCCCACCGCAAGTCCCCCCACCGCAAGAGCACCGGCCGCCTCTGCGCGACGCTGTTCACCGCCGGCGCGGTCGCGCTGCTCCCGGCGACGCAGCTGGTCGCCGCCCCCACCGCCTCCGCCCAGGCGCCCAGGTCCGCCGCCGCCCGCCCCACGGGCGGGGCCGTCCACTACGTGCGCAGCCACGGCCACCTGGTCCGGGTGGTCACCCACGGCAGGTTCGGCGTCTACCCGGCCGGCGGCACCCACGCCGGGTCGGCCGTCCCCGCCGCCGCTTCCGCCGCCTCCGCCGCGTCCGGAGGCCTCCAGTACGGCGGCGGGGTGGTGCAGCACAGTCCCCAGGTCTACCTGGTCTACTGGGGTTCGCAGTGGGACAGCGACCCCAACGCGGTCCAGCCGTACATGACGAACCTGTTCAACGGCGTCGGCACCGCCTCGGACACCTGGTCCAGCACCACCACCCAGTACCCGGACGGCAACGGAGCCGGCCCGGTGTTCAACGGCCCCGTCCTCGCCGGGAGCTGGGTCGACGACAGCGCACCCGCGCCGGCCGCGTCGCAGCAGTCCGACATCGCGGCCGAAGCCGACGCGGCCGCCGCGCACTTCGGGGTGGCCGGCAACCCGGACGCGCAGATCGTGGTGATGAGCCCGCAGGGCACCTCCCCCGACGGCTGGCCGTCCTCCGGCTTCTGCGCCTACCACGACTACACCGGCAGCGTCTCCTACACGAACATGCCCTACCAGCTCGACGCGCCCAGCGGCAGCCGCTGCCCCAACGCGGCGCTGGGCGGCGCACTCGACGCCTTCAGCATCGTCGAGGGCCACGAGTTCGCCGAGTCGGTGACCGACCCGCAGCCGTCCAGCGGCTGGGTCGACGCCAACGGCGAGGAGATCGGCGACCTCTGCGAGAGCAACTTCCAGCCGGTGGCCCTCTCCACCGGCACCTTCGTCATGCAACCGCTCTGGAGCAACAACGACGGCGGCTGCGTGATCACCCCCGGCTCGGGCAACTGAGCCGCACCCCCAGGGCCGTTGCCCCACCGCTCGGCTACCCGAGCGGTGGGGCAACGGCCTGAGCCCGTCCGGTCAGACCGGGAGGACCGGGCCGGGAGCGAGGTCGAGGGACGCGGTCGACGAGGCGGCGATCCGGGTCGCGTTGGAGCCGACGAACTGGCCGATCCAGCTCTTGGGCATGGCGGCGCCGTGGTTGTGCACCAGGTTGCCGGAGTACTGGCCGCCGCCGTGGGCGGCGAACTCGGCGGCCGTGAAGCCGTCGAACTGGGCGAAGCAGGTCACGCCGGTGGCCCCGTTGAGGTCGAGGGCGTTGCCGGTCATCACGGCCGCCGGGTCCCGTCCGAAGGTGGCGAGGGCGGATCCGAAGTAGACGGCGGTGGCGTTGCCCAGTGCCCGGAAGTAGTTGCCGATCACCTGGAGGCCGTGGCCGTGGCAGGCGATCGGGACCTCCGCGCAGAGGTCGAAGTAGCATCCCTCGATCCGCAGCGTCCACGGGTTGCCGGCCAGGCCGTAGTTGACGTGGCTGGAGCCCTCGGCCGAGGAGAAGTGGCACTCCATGATGCCCCAGCCGCCCGCGCCCGCCAGGGTGGGACCGAGCTGGACGCCGTGGCTGTGGCCGTTGACCTGGCAACCGATGATCCGGCCGTCGGTGCTGCCGCCCCCGGGGTAGGCGGTCGACAGGCCGTCGGCCACGACGAAGCTGCCCGCACCGTAGGAGCAGCAGAACAGCACCCGGCCGTTGACCGAGAAAACGTTGGCGGTGCCGGAGGAGAGGAAGCGCACGAATCCGCCGGTGCCCAGCCCACCGGTCGGATAGCCCTTGAAGCCCGGTGCGCCGCAGAAGACGTCGCGGCAGTTCTGGAAGGTGACGTCGGAGGTGTCGACGACACTGGCGCCCCAGAGCGCCGGGGCGGCGGTTCCGGTGGGTGTCGTGCCCAGGAAACCGAGGCCGTCGACGGTCAGACCGTGCGGATTGGCGTCGACCACCGCGCCGTTGCCGCTCGAACCGACCGTCAGGAGTGTGGTGGTGGCGGCGCTGAACGGTGCGAGGACCGACCCGGTCAGGGTCGCCGCCGCCGGTCCGTTGGCGTCGTACAGGTCGGACCACCCCTGCAGTCGGCCGATGCCGCCCGGAACGGTCACTCCTGACGTCCGGTAGCAGCCGCCGGGCGCGGGCGGGAAGGTGACGACGGCGCCCTTGACCGTTGCCGCGGCGTTGAGGGCGTTCTGGATCGCCGTGGTGTCGTCGGTCCTCCCGTCGCCGACCGCACCGTACGCCGTCACGTCGAACATCGTCTGGGCCCGCTGGGTGGCCGCGGACGCGGGAGTCGCGGTGGCCGACGCCGCGACCAGGCCGACCCCACCGCTCAGAGCGGCGAGGCGCAGCGCGTCACGGCGCCCGACCGTGCGATTGCTGTCCATGGTGGTTCCCTTTCTTCACAGGGATGGCAGGGGTGGAGCGAACAGGAGTCAGGTCACCGGCCGCCGAGCCTGCTGACGGCGGCGAGGGCGACCCTCGGAAACGGTCCGGTGCAGCTGGGACAGGCCGGGGAGGCGGCCGGGTCGTTCAGCCAGTAGCCGTCCACGTCCGCCTGGACCGCACGCGCGGACCGGTCGATGACGGCCGCGGTGACGGGGGTTCCCGACGGGTTGGTGCTGATCCCGGCGAGGACGACGACGCCGGGATGGGCGCGGCGTGCCTGGGCGGCGGCCGCGGAGACGAAGGAGGCGAACAGGGTGGGGTTGTCCTCTGCGCCCTGGGCCTGGAGGTCCAGCACGTCGGCAGAGGACGCGATGTCCCCGGCCAGGCCCAGGCTCAGATAGGTGTCGAAGGCGCCGGTGGTGGCGTCGGGTCTGAGCTGCTTCACCAGGTCGGTGGCGGGTGCCGCGATGAAGAGCAGATGGTGCTGGTGGACGAGTTGGGCGGCCAGCTGGTCGTAGTGGGCCGGGTCGGCCTGCTCGGCCGCCGGGGTCAGCGACCAGTGCTCGTTGTCGTAGAGGACGGCGCGGATGCGCGGGTCCAGCGTGTGGCGGGCGAAGGCGGACTGGAGCGCGGTCCAACTGCTGAAGCTGGCGGTGGGGGTGCTGCTCCAGCCGTGCGGAACCGCCCAGTCGCCGGCGCCGGTCAGCACGTAGGCGTGGGGGGTGTCGAAGTTCCTGGCGGTGGTCCAGCCCGCGGTGTCCGCCGCCAGCAGCCGGGTCAGGGTGGCGCCGCTGACGATCCAGGACCGCCCGTCGGACGCCCCGGTGGCCGGGCCGCCGGACGCCGGCGCCGACGAGCCGGAGCGCAGGGCGGACGGTGCGGCGGTCGGGGTCGCCCCGCTCCCGGGTCCCCCGCAGCCCGCCAGGGCGGCGAGGACCGCCAGGACGCAGACGGCCAGCACGGCCGCCGTCGCCGTGACGCGTCGCCGGTGCTGTGGTCGCAGGTGCTGTGCTCGCCGTTGCTGCGGTCGCAGGTGCTGCATCGGAGCTCCTCTCCTCGTTCTCACTCGGGCTCCCGGCGTCAGGACCCCGGCGCGGGGTCGGGTTGCTGACGCCGGGTCGGGAGCAGGGAGCGCAGCGCCGCCGGCATCCGTACCGGCCGGGTGCCGCAGGCCAGGGTCGACTCCAGCTGGAAGAAGCGCTTGAGGAGCGAGAACGGCAGCCACAGCGGGATCCACGCCAGCAGGTGCGCCCGCCGGTAGAAGAGGATGACGAAGATCCTGGGGATGATCGCCGGCAGCTGCGCCAGCGCGAAGACCACGGCGAAGCGGGCGACGTTGTGCTGCGGCTGCGGCTGCAGCGTCCCGTAGAGGATCGCCAGGATCATCACGAAGAAGTGGATCGGGGAGGTCAGCCGGGTCCCCGCGCTCCTGGGCAGCTCGAACCAGAACCGGGGGCCCGGGGCGCCCTGGCCGAAGGGCGTGAACCGGGAGAAGTTCATCATGCCGCCGAGTCCCCAGCGGAAGCGCTGGACCCGCAGCTGGCCGACCCGGGGCGGCACGTCCTCGTAGGAGACCGCGCGCGGATCCATCACCACCCGCCAGCCCAGCCGGCCGAACGCACAGGTGAACTCGGCGTCCTCGCCGAACATGCCGTGGATGAAGCCGCCGAAGTCGACCGCCACCTGGCGGCGGAAGGCGCAGAAGGTGCCCGGGATGCAGGGCACGGCGTCGACGGTGGTGAGCGTGGCCAGGCAGAAGCCGTAGGTGAACAGCTGCTCCATGGCACGCATCCGGTCGATCCAGGTGCCGTACGGCTCCTTGGGCAGCGTCAGTACGCCGACCGTGCCCACGCGCGGGTCGGCGAGGAAGTGCGGGATCGAGTGGGCGAAGGCGTTGGGATCCAGCGCGCAGTCGGCGTCGACGCGGTAGACGTAGTCGGCGGTGCAGCGCGCCAGCGCCAGGTTCAGCGCCTTCGCCTTGCCCGCGTGCGGGCCCTGGATCACCTCGCCGGTCGCGTACCGGTAGCCGGCGACGACCGCCTCGGCCAGCGCGCGGGTGTCGTCGGTGGAGCCGTCGTCGCACATGACGACGTGCACCGGCCCCCCGTACGCGCCCGCCGCCCGGTCGATGGACCGCAGCAGCCGCTCGATCCCGGCCGCCTCGTTGTACGCCGGGATGATGACGTCCAGTGCGGGGCGCTGCGGTCCCGGGCGCGGCTTGCGCCCGCCCGCCACGCGCACCAGCGCGAGCAGGGTGAAGGTCACGTCGGTGACCCCGGAGCGCAGGCCGGCCAGGATGAGGAAGGCCGCGAGCGGATGGCTGCCGACACGCTGGATCAGCAGCACCGCGAGGGTCGTGACGATGCTGAGGCTGCCGACCAGGCAGAGCGAGAGGACCAGGTTGTCCTGCCAGTCGCCACGCCGCAGCCGGGGCAGCGGTGTCGGGGCGGGCAGCCGGTAGGTGGTGAAGGTGAGGCGGTAGATCAGCAGATAGCCGAAGGTGGACTGGAGCAGCAGGGCGATCAGCGGGGCAGGGCCGAGCGGCAGGCCGGTGGCGGCGCCCAGGATCGCGGTGAAGCAGTCGGCGAGCACGGACAGGGCGATGAACAGCGGCGCGTGGGCCAGGATCATCAGCCGCCGTCCGAACGTCGCCGGCAGCACCACGGCGATCGTCACCAGGTAGCCGACCACCGCCGCCGGTATCAGCGGCGGCAGACTGCGCGCGTACATCGTGGTCAGGTGGGTGTCGCTGTTGGCCGCGGAGAGGGTGTCGGCGACCAGGGAGTTGTAGGCCTGGGCGAGCTGAGGGTGCCTCAGCGCGACGATCAGCGTGCTGACGGCCGCTCCGACCAGGAGGAAGCTCAGTGCGCGCGGTATCGACGGGCGGCGGATCGGCGGCAGTTGCACGATCCGGCCGGCGCCGCGGTCCGAGTCGTCGAAGCGCCGGGACAGCGGCCAGCGCACCAGCAGGAGCAGCAGGGCCAGGTCGACGGCGAGGAGGGCGATGGTGCCGGGATGGAACATCGGTGGGCCCCGCTCCTCAGGTGTCCGGGCCGGACAGGCCCCGGGATCGCAGCACCCTGCGTTCGAGCGGGGCGAAGACCAGCAGATTGACCATGACGCCCACGCACAGGATCAGGATGATCGCGCAGAAGGCGAGTCCCATGTCGCCCGCGTCCTGGGCCTGTTTGAGCAGGCGTCCCAGGCCGTGGCCGAGGGCCGGGGAGACCGCGATGATCTCGGCGGCCATCAGCGAGCGCCAGGCGAAGGCCCAGCCCTGCTTGAGTCCGCCGACGTAGCCGGCCAGCGCCGCGGGCAGCAGCACGTGCCGCACCGAGGCCAGCCTGCGGGCGCCCAGGTTGCGGCCGACCAGCAGGAACAGCGGCGGTACCTGGTCGAGCCCGGAGACCAGGCCGAGGGCGATCGAGGGCACGGCACCCAGCAGCACCACGCAGTAGAGGGCGGCCGGGGTCACTCCGAAGAACATGATGGCGGGCGGGACCCAGGCGACCGAGGGCAGATTCTGCAGTCCGGCCAGGACCGGGCCGACCGCGACGCGCAACGGCCGGAGCCGGCCGACCAGCAGCCCCAGCGGGGTGCCGATCAGCACCGACGCGACGAAGCCGAGCAGCCCGTGCAGGACGCTCTGGCCGACGCTGGGCCAGACCTCCCCCTGCCGCAGCGCACCGAGCATGCTCTGCCAGACCTCGGCCGGTCCGGGGAGCACCCAGTCGGGTTCCCAGCGCGCCAGGACGACGGCCTCCCACAGCACCAGCACCAGTGCCACCGCGAGGAGCGGGGGCAGCACCGAGCGGCGCAGCCGGACCAGGGCTCCGACCGGCCTGCGGGCGGGGGCGTCCAGGGCGTCGAGTCCGGCCTCGACCAGGTCGCTGTCAGCGGCGGGCATGGCGGCTGATCTCCTCACGCAGGTGCTCGGTGATCTCCACGGCCAACTCGGCCACCGCGGCGTCCTCGATCCGGCGCGGCTGCGGGATCTCCACCGTCCACTCCGCCGCGATCCGGCCGGGCCGGGAGGAGAGCAGGACGACGTGGCGGCCCAGGCGTACCGCCTCGCGGACGTTGTGGGTGACGAAGACCACGGCGCAGCCGGTCTCCTGCCACAGCCTGATCAGCTCGTCGTGCAGCACGTCCCTGGTGATCGCGTCCAGGGCGGCGAACGGCTCGTCCATCAGCAGCACCTTGCTCTCCTGGGCCAGCGCCCGGGCCAGCGCCACCCGTTGCCGCATCCCTCCGGAGAGCTGGTGCACCGGTCGGTCGCGGGCCCCGTCCAGCCGTACCAGGGCCAGCAGCCGTTCGGCCCGCTCGCGGCGTTCGGCCCGGCGCACCCCGCGCAGCCGCAGCGCCAGTTCGACGTTGCGGCCGGCGGTGAGCCAGGGGAACAGGGCGGCGTCCTGGAACATCAGCGCGGCATGGCCGCCGGCCACGTCGACCCGGCCGGAGCTGGGCCGGTCCAGTCCGGCGATCAGGCTGAGCAGTGTCGACTTGCCGCAGCCGGAGGCTCCGATGACGCAGGTGAAGCCGCCCGGTGGGACGGCCAGGTCGATGTCCTCCAGGACCGGCGGACCACCGGTTCCGGCTCTGGCGTAGCTCTTGGTGACACCACGGAGGTGCACGGCCGGATCGGGCGCCGTCCCCGCCGCGGGTACGGGCGGTGCAGTGCTCGATGCGATGCTCATGGCCTGGTCCTTTCCGGCGTGCGAGTGCTCGCGCGGGTCCGTCGTCGGGAGGGTGCTGGGCAGGGGTTCACATGGCAGGGGTTCACCGGGCAGGGATTCATCAGGCGGGGGTTCACCGGGCGATGGCGGGGCGGCCGCGTGCGGCCAGGGCCTGGTCGAGCGGGGCCAGGTCGTAGATTCCGTCGACGGGGGTGTCCGGCAGCAGGCCGACGGCGACGGCATGTTGCAGGATCGTCGGCAGGGAGCCGGTGACGGGGTCGTCGGTGAGCGTCAGCTCGCTCCAGGCGCGGGTGGCCTCGGCGGGGAGCAGCGCCGTGCCGGTCAGCGAGCGCAGTGCGGACTCGGCGGCCTGCCGCGCCGCGGCCGGGTCGGCCGCGATCCAGGCCTCGGTGTCGAGCTGCGCGTTGATCAGGGCCCGTACCGTGCCCGGATGTGCGGTGAGATAGGAGGTGGCCACCACCAGGTCGGTGCTGGCGAACCGGCCGCCCGGCCACAGCGACCGCTCGTCCACCAGCACGTGTCCGCCGCCCTCGACGACCAGGCGCGAGGCCCACGGTTCGGGCACCCAGGCGCCGTCGATGCGCCCGGCGCGGAACTGCTCCAGCGTGGTGGCGTTGCTCTGTGGGACGACGGCGACGTCACCGCCGCCGCTCGGGTCGGTGCTGAATCCCTGCTGCTTGAGCCAGTAGCGCAGGGCCACGTCCTGGGTGTTGCCCAGCTGCGGGGTCGCCAGGGCTCGGCCGCGCAGCTGACCCGGCGTCACGATGCCGGGCCGCACCACCAGTTCGGCGCCGCCGATGGTGGCTCCGGCCACCACCCGCAGGGCCTCGCCGTGGCTGTGCACATAGGCGTTGAGGGCGGAGGACGGGCCCACGTAGGCGGCGTCGAGGTGGCCGCCGAGCAGGGCGGTCATCTCGTCCGGGCCCGCCGCGAAGACCTGCGGCTCCAGCCGGGTGGAGCCGAGGTCGCGGGCGTAGCGGCCCTGGCCGACGCCGATCAGGGCGGTGGCGTGGGTGATGTCGGCGAAGTAACCGAGCCGCAGTTCCGCCGCCGGCCCGGGGGCGGCGGCGACGCCGACCGCGCAGCCGGTCACCGCGCCGAGCAGCGCCAGTATCATGATCATGACAACACAGGAGCGATGACTGGACTCAGTCCGCATGATCGGCGACTCCCCCGTCGAGAGTGCCGACCATCCCGGCGGTGAGGGTTGCTCCGTCGGCCTCGTCCACCAGCAGGAACGAACCGGTACCCCGGTTGAACCGGTAGTCGTCGACGGCCAGCGGCGCCGCGGTGCGCAGCGTGAGCTGGCCGATCTCGTTGGCCGACAGGCTCGGCGGCGAGGGGTCCGCGGCGAGCGACTGCAGGTCCAGCCGCGCGTCCAGGGAGTGGACGATCGCCCGGACGCTGCTGGTCCCCTGGCGCAGCAGGACCCTGTCTCCCGCCCGCAGCGGCCGGTCGGCCAGGTGGCAGACGGTGGCGGTCAGCTCCCGGGTGACCCTGGGCGGCGAGGCCGACGGGGCGACCACGTCCCCGCGCGAGACGTCCAGGTCGTCCGCCAGGCGCAGGGTGACCGACTGCGGCGCGAACGCGAGGTCCACGTCCCGCTCGCCGAGCCGGTCGATGGCGGCGATGGAGGAGTGCTGTCCGGACGGCAGCACCACGACCCGGTCGCCGCGGCGCAGCACGCCCGAGGCCAGCCGGCCGGCGTAGCCGCGGTAGTCGCGGAACCCGCCGGAGGCCTGCGCCCGCAGCACGTACTGGACCGGGAACCGGGCCGCGAACCCGAACGGCTCCTCGTCGGCGTCGACGACCTCCAGGTGTTCGAGCAGGGTCGGGCCGCAGTACCAGTCCATCGACGCGGACGGGTCGACCACGTTGTCGCCGTGCAGGGCGCTGATCGGAATGGAGACGGCCCCGGGCACGCCCAGCCGCGCCGCGTAGGCGGTGCACTCGTCGGCGATGGCCGCGAAGACCGACTCGTCGTGGCCGACCAGGTCCATCTTGTTGACGGCCACGACCATGTGCGGCACCCGCAGCAGCGCGGCGACCGCGATATGGCGGCGGGTCTGCTCGGTGACCCCGTTGCGGGCGTCGACCAGCACCACCGCGAGGTCCGCGGTGGAGGCGCCGGTGACCATGTTGCGGGTGTACTGCACGTGGCCGGGGGTGTCGGCGAGGATGAACCGCCGCCGGGCGGTGGCGAAGTAGCGGTACGCCACGTCGATGGTGATGCCCTGCTCTCGCTCGGCGCGCAGGCCGTCGGTGAGCAGCGCCAGGTCCGCGGCTGGCAGTCCGCGTTCGCGCGAGACCCGTTCCACGGCCGCGAGCTGGTCGGCCAGCACCGCCTGGCAGTCGTGCAGCAACCGCCCGACCAGGGTCGACTTCCCGTCGTCCACCGACCCGGCGGTGGCCAGCCGCAGCAGCGAGGCCTCGGCGCCCGGCGCGGCGGCCGGGGATATTCGATGATGGATCGTCATGTCAGAAGTACCCCTCGCGTTTGCGGTCCTCCATCGCGGCCTCGGACAACTGGTCGTCCGCCCGGGTGGCGCCGCGCTCGGTCAGCGTGGAGGCGGCGATCTCGGTGATCACCTCGTCGACGGTCGCGGCGTGCGAGTCGACGGCTCCGGTGCAGGACATGTCGCCGACGGTGCGGTAGCGGACCTGGCGCCGTTCCAGGGACTCACCGTCGGCGGGTCCGCCCCAGTCGCCCGCGGCCAGCCACATCCCGTCGCGATGGAAGACCTCACGCCGGTGGGTGAAGTAGATCTCCGGCAGGTCGATGCGCTCGCGGGCGATGTACTCCCAGACGTCCAGCTCGGTCCAGTTGGACAGCGGGAAGACCCGGACGTGCTCGCCACCGCGCCGGCGCCCGTTGTAGAGCGACCACAGTTCCGGCCGCTGGCGGCGCGGATCCCAGGCGCCGAACTCGTCGCGCAGCGAGAACACCCGCTCCTTCGCGCGTGCCTTCTCCTCGTCCCGGCGACCGCCGCCGAACAGCGCGCCGAGCCGGCCGCGGGCGATCGCGTCCAGCAGCGGCACGGTCTGCAGCGTGTTGCGGCTCCCGTCCGGCCGCTCGCGCAGCCTCCCGTCGTCGATGAAGTCCTGGACCCGGGCGACCGTCAGCCGCAGCCCGTGCCGGGCCACCACCCGGTCCCGGTACGCGATGACCTCCGGGAAGTTGTGCCCGGTGTCGACGTGCAGCAGCCCGAACGGCAGCGGCACCGGCCAGAAGGCCTTGAGCGCCAGATGCAGCATCACGATCGAGTCCTTGCCGCCGGAGAACAGCAGCGCCGAGCGTTCGAACTGCGCCGCGCTCTCGCGGAAGACGTGCACCGACTCGGACTCCAGCACGTTCAGATGGGAGAGCCGCCGGGGGCCCGCCGTACTCTCGGTCAGCAGGGTGACCTGCTGTTCCTCGCTCATGAGTGCAGCCCGCACTCGGTCTTGGGCCGACCGGCCCAGCGGCCGGACCGGAGGTCCTGACCGGGCAGCGGACGCCGGGTACAGGGCTCGCAGCCGACCGAGGTGTAGCCGTCCAGCAGCAGCGGGTTGACCAGGACGCCGTGCTCGGCCACGTAGGCGTCGACGTCGTCCTGGCTCCAGGCCGCCAGCGGGGAGATCTTCACCTTGCCGCGGCGTGCGTCGTAGTCGACCACCCGGACGGACGCCCGGCTCGGTGACTCCTCGCGCCGCATACCGGTGATCCAGGCGGTGTAGGGGTGCAGCCCCCGCTCCAGCGGTTCGACCTTGCGCAGCGCGCAGCAGCGGTCCGGGTCGCGGTCGTGCAGTCGCGGACCCCACTCGGCGTCCTGCTCGGCAACGGTCCGACGGGGGGTCAGTGAGATCAGACTGATCCGGTACGCCTGGGCCACGGCGTCGCGGGTGCCTCTGGTCTCGGCGAAGTGGTAGCCGGTGTCCAGGAAGAGCACGTCGATCCCCGGCGCGACCTGCTGCGCCAGGTGGACCAGGTGGGTGTCCGCCATCGAGGAGGCCACCACCAGTCCGCGACCGAAGGTGCGGTGCGCCCAGGACACGATCTCCGCGGGGTCTGCCTTGGCCAGACGGGCGTCTGCCTCGTCGGCGAGCACACGGAGATCGGCGCCGGAAGTCACCTGGAGGTAGGTATCCGATTCATCGTCAGAACGGGCTCTCTTTATCATAGGAGCCCTCCTTTCCCTGCCCGAAGTGATAGCACAGGGCGCGCCGTTCAAACACATTCGACATCGGGCCCTTACCAAACGTTAACATTTGTTCCTGACGAATCAGGGGACTCCCGGAATCATCCCTTATTCACCCGGAACTCCGGCCGGCGGGCCGACCGGTATACGCGATCATGGATTCCCGGCCGGCGGCGCGCAGCGATTGATCATTCCAGCGGCGACGCCAGGGGCGCCGAGGTTACCGCCGAGTTACCCCTGACACCTCTGACCAGTGGTGACAGGGCTGCGCTGCCTGTATAGACCACTATCGAAACAAGGCCGCTTCCTCCACTTGCTTGGCATGCGCTGGACATGGCCCAGATCTTGTGTCACAGTCGCCAATGTGCCGGTGGCCCCGAAAAGGGCTCACCGGTCCTTGCCCGCATTCAGCAGGGCCATGGCGAGTATCGCGGACTTCCGACCGCACTTTCCTGCGCAGCCGCCGCGTCGCATCGACCCCGCAGCAATTCTGCACCGATCCCTGTTTGCATTCCGCATACGGATCGCTCCTACCCGGAGGTGGGTTTCCATGCATGTCCTCGTTCTCGGCGGCGACGGATTCTGCGGCTGGCCGACCGCGCTTTATCTGTCCGATCGCGGGCACGACGTGACGATCGTCGACAACCTCAGCCGTCGCGCGATCGACATCGAGCTGGAGGTCGAGTCGCTCACCCCGATCCGGCCCATCGGCGAGCGGCTGCGGGTCTGGCACGAGGTCTCCGGACGGGAGATCGGCCTGGTCCGGCTCGACCTGGCCACCGAGTACGACCGGCTGGTCGCCCTGCTCTCGGCGCTGCGCCCGGACGCCGTCGTGCACTTCGCCGAGCAGCGTGCGGCGCCCTACTCGATGCGCTCCACCCAGTCCAAGCGCTACACGATCGACAACAATGTGCGGACCACCCACAACCTGCTGTCCGCGCTGGTGGCCACCGGTACCGATGCGGCGCTGGTGCATCTGGGCACCATGGGCGTCTACGGCTACGGCTGGTCCGGTTCGGCTCCCATCCCGGAGGGCTATCTGACCGTCAAAGTGCCCACCCCGGACGGGGACCTGGAGCGCGAGATCCTGCATCCGGCCAACCCCGGCTCGGTCTACCACCTGACCAAGACGCTCGACCAGCTGATGTTCTCCTTCTACGCGGCCAACGACCAGGTACGGATCACCGATCTGCACCAGGGCATCGTGTGGGGCACGCAGACCGCCCAGACGGTCCGCGACGAACGCCTGATCAACCGGTTCGACTACGACGGCGACTACGGCACCGTGCTCAACCGCTTCCTGATGCAGGCCGCCATCGGTCATCCGCTGACCGTGCACGGCACCGGCGGCCAGACCCGGGCGTTCATCCACATCCGCGACACCGTCCGATGTATCGAGATCGCGCTGGCCAACCCCCCGGCCGCCGGCGACCGTCCCATGGTCTTCAACCAGGTGACGGAGAGCCACCGCGTTCGCGACCTGGCCAAACTGGTCAGCAGCCTGACCGGGGTACGGGTGGCGAACCTGCCCAACCCGCGCCGCGAGGCCGTGGAGAACGACCTGGTCGTCCGCAACGACCGCTTCCTGGCGCTCGGGCTGGAGCCGACCACCCTGTCCGAGGGACTGCTCGACGAGTGCACCGGCATCGCCGGGCGCTATCGGTCCCGGGTCGACCTCAGCAAGATCATCGCCAGGTCGGTGTGGCGGTCCGGGATGGAGATCGCCGACGACCTGCTGACCGAACTGCCCACGCCGCCCGCTCTGCAACCGCAGGCCGCACCCGGACCGCACGAGCGCTGACGCTCCGCCGGCTCCGCCCCCCGACTGCCCGTCGGTCGACCAACCCTCCATCGACCGACGGGCAACCAACCGGCACGGCCCACGCCGGCCGTCACCAACCCACGCCGACCACAGACCACCGAGGAAGGACACAGAGATGGCCAAGCCGTCGGGCCCCGCGCGCGGCATGAACGCCGCGCTCGCCAGCGGCGAGGCGGGGGTCGGAGAGATCAGGCCGGTACGGTCCCGCCTCGGCGCCCTGCATCTCGTAGTGGCACTGGTCGTGGCCGGCGGCGGCGTCGGCGCCGGCCTGGTCACGTACCACACCATCGCCGCCCGGCCGCTGACACTCAGCGGCCAGGTCACCCCCGTCCACACCTACTACCTCGACTTCCCCAACACCGGAACCGTGCAGACGCTCACGGTGCAGCCCGGCGACCACGTGAAAGCGGGCCAGGTGCTGGCCACCCAGGTGAGCAGCGTCGAGGCGGCGAACCTCGCCGCCGCCAAGGCCGCCGTCAGCGCCGACACGGCCCTGGTCGCGGAGGACCGCAACCCGCAGACCACCGCCGTGCAGCAGAGCGCGAACCAGCTGGACGTGGCCCGGGCGCAGGCCGCGATGAACAGCGCACAGGGCGCGCTGACGGTGGCTCAGAACAGCGCGCAGAACGCGATCAGCGCGCAGACCACGGTCATCACCTCCGACCAGACGACCCTGAGCAACGACACCGCGCGCTACGCGCAGTACTGCTCCGCTCCGACGGCCGGGACGACCCCGGGCGCCACACCCCCGCCGTCGCCCTCCACGACCGCGTCGCCCCGCACCACGCCGACCCCCTCGCCGACCCCGACCGCCCAGGTGGAGTACTGCCAGAGCCTGCAGTCCCAGGTCGACAAGGACTCCGCGGCTCTCGCCCAGGCCAAGGCCAACCTGAGCACCATCCAGTCCTCGAACCAGGCACAGCAGCAGCAGGACGAGGGCGGACTGACCCAGACCCAGTCGGTCCTCCAGGCGGCCCAGGCGAGGGTCGCCGCCCAGGGCACCGCGCTCACCCCGGCCGCCATCGCCCTGGCTCAGTCGCAACTCGCCTCGGCCCAGGCCCAGCTGGCCACGGCTGACCTGGCGTTCCGTCAGACCTCGATCCTCGCACCGGCGGACGGGACCGTGGCCGACACCGCGGGTGCGGTGGGCGACATCGTCGGCCCCCAGGGCGTGCACGCCTATTCGGGCCCGGCGGCACAGTCGGGCACCCTGGTGAACCAGCAGCCCGGCATCCAGCTCTTCGTCCCCAGCGCCGCCCCCGGGAGCGCCGCCACCCAGGAACCCGCGTACTCCGCGTTGATCACGGTCTACTCGGGGGCGCTCCGGGTCACCGCGCAACTGCCGGAGTCCGAGATGTCGAGCGCTCACAAGGGCCAGGCCGTCCAGCTCGCCTTCTCGGCGGTGAGCCGAACCGTCCCCGGACGGATCAGCCAGATCCTGCTGGACCCGGCCCGGGTGCCCGGCGGGACCTACTACGACGTCACGATCAGCATGGACACCCGCCAGCCCGACATCCTGGCCGGCATGTCGGCCGACGTGACCCTGCCCTGATCCACGGTCACCGCAGCGGAGACACCAGCGCGTTCCTCCTGGCCGGGCCGGCCCGGGCCTACGCCGACCGGGCGACCTGTCGGCGCGCGTCCGCGCCGCGCGACCGCGTCGGCGTGAGGATCACTGGCAGCCAGGCCCGCCGTCCCCTCCTCCCGGCGGGCTGCCGGGAGGCAGCCGTGCGCATCCTGCTCGTCGCCAGCGCGTTCAACAGCCTGACCCAGCGGGTCCTCGTCGAACTGCGCGGCCGCGGCCACCAGGTGGAATTCCAGCTGGCGCCCGACGAGGACGCGGTGCGGCAAGGGGTGCGCCGGCACACCCCGGAGCTGGTCCTGGCGCCGATGCTGAAGAGCGCGATCCCCGCGGACGTGTGGTCCGCGTACCGTTGCCTGATCGTCCACCCCGGGCCGGTCGGCGACCGCGGCCCCTCCTCGCTGGACTGGGCGCTGCACGAGGGCGCGACCCAGTGGGGTGTGACCGTGCTGCAGGCCAACGCGGTGATGGACGGCGGGGATGTCTGGGCGAGCGTGGCCTGCCCGGTGCCGGAGGCGATCGCCAAGAGCGACCTCTACCGGGGCGAGGTCTCCGACGCCGCGGTGCAGGCGGTACTGCTCGCCGTCGACCGCGTCTCCTCCGGCGCCCACCTGCCGCGACCCCAAACGCGGCCGTCGGACGCCGCGCACACCCGCCCGTACTTCGACCAGAGCCTGCGCCGCGTCGACTGGCAGGCGGACCCGACGGCGAGGGTGCTGCGGGCACTGCGGGCGGCCGACTCGCAGCCCGGCGTCCTGGACGAACTGTGCGGCGCCGAGTGGTTCCTGCACGGCGGTCACCCCGAGCCGCACCTGCGCGGCCGCCCCGGCGAACTGCTGGCCACCCGGGCCGGCGCCGTCTGCCGCGCCACCACCGACGGCGCGGTGTGGATCCCCGAACTGCGGGCCCGCAGGCGCCCCGGCGGCTCACCCGGCATCAAACTCCCGGCCACGTCGGCGCTCGGCGCGCTGCTGCCGCAACTGCCCGAGCTGCCCGCCCCACCGGAGGACGCCGGCAGCTGGACGGACATCCGCTACCGGGAGCACGGACCGGTCGGCTTCCTGCACTTCGCCTTCCCCGGCGGGGCGATGAGCACCGACCACTGCCGGCGCCTGCTGGCCGCCTACCGCCGCGCCTGCGACCGCCCCACCTCGGTGCTGGTCCTCGGCGGCGGCCGGGACTTCTTCTCCAACGGCATCCACCTCAACGTCATCGAGGCCGCCGCCGACCCGGCCGCCGAGTCCTGGGCCAACATCCAGGCGATGGACGATCTGGTCGAGGCGGTCCTGACCACCACCGACCGGCTCACCGTCGCGGCCCTCGGCGGCAACGCCGCCGCCGGCGGCGTCATGCTGGCGCTGGCCGCCGACGAGGTGTGGTGCAGGGCGGGCGGCGTCCTCAACCCGCACTACCGGCTGATGGGGCTGTACGGCTCGGAGTACTGGACCTACACCCTCCCCCGCCGGGTGGGCGCGGGTGCCGCCCGGCGGCTCACCGAGCAGGCGCTGCCGCTGAGCGTGACGGCCGCGCACGATCTGGGGCTGCTGGACCGGGTCGTCGAGTGCGGGCCGGCGCGGTTCCCGGCGGGCGTCCGAACGCTGGCCGCGCAACTCGCCGCGCTCCCGGCCCTGCAGGAGCGGATCGCACGGAAGAAGTCGCAAATGGAGAGCGACCAGTCGGTCAAACCGCTCTCCGCGTACCGGGCGGAGGAACTCGCCCGCATGCACGACATCTTCTTCGACCCCCAGGCCCCGTACCACGCCCTGCGCCGGGCCTTCGTCCGCAAGGAGCGGACCGCCGGACCGGCCGCGTAGTGCGCGCACCCGCAGCCGATTGACTACCCACCGTGTTCGAAGCGTTCGAGCCAGCCAACCATTGACACGGTAAGGGGACTTAATCAATCATCATGACCGAGCCAAGCACGTGGCACTGACGAGCGAAATCAGCTGCCAGTACGTCTGGTTGTTCGACCTGCATCGGTGAGCGCGCGGGTCGGCCGGCCAAGGAAAGTGGGCACGCTTCGTGAGAACCAGAGGGCGGGGGCGGCAACGGCCGTCGGCCCATGGGGTGTTCGCGCACAGGGCTGGACGCCCGGTGAACGCCTGACCGAGACACCACCGGGGAGCACCTCCGCGCGTCCGCGCCCGCTCCCCGCCTCCTTCCCACTCGCGGCCGTCGGACGAACGACGGCGCCGAACCGTGATCGCGCGTTCTCACACAACCCCCTCCGGGGAAAGGGCTGGCCTTGTCGGCGACGCACATCTCCCACGACGGCATCAACGCCACGGACCACCACACGTTCCCCGAGCCGCATCCGCTGTCGTCGGCGCAGCAGCGGCTCTGGGTCGTGTCCCAGATGAAGGGCGCCGGCGAGGCGTACAACGAGGCCATGGCTTTCAGCCTGCGCGGGCCGCTGGACCGTGCGCTGCTGGCCCGCGCCTTCGACGCGCTGGTCGCCCGGCACGAGGCGCTGCGCACCCGAATAGTTCCGGTGGGCGGGGAGGTGCGGCAGCTGATCGATCCGCCGGACACCGGTTTCGCCCTGGTGGTCGACGATCTGACCGGGCTTCACGACGCCGAGGAGCGGCTCGCCGCCCTGCAGCACGACGAGTGCACCGTCGCGTTCGACCTCAGCCGCGGCCCGTTGGCCCGGGCACGCCTGGTCGTGCTGGACGCCGAGCGCCACACGCTGCTTCTCACGGTCCATCACATCGTCATCGACGGCTGGTCCAGGACGGTGATGCTGCGCGAGCTCAGCGTCCTGTACGCGGCGTTCCGGCGCGGCGACGATGCCGAGTTGCCCGCGCTGACCTCGCAGTACTCCGACCATGCCGACCGGCAGCGGGAGTGGCTGACCGGAGCCGAGGCCGCTGCGCAGGGCGCCTACTGGACCGAGCAGTTGACCGGCGCACCACCCTTGCTGGAACTGCCGACCGACCGGCCCCGCCCGGCCGAGCAGGACTACCGGGGCGGCCGGATCCCCCTCGAACTGGACCCGGAGCTGACCGCCGCGCTCCGGGCCGTGGCCCGCTCGCACGGCGTCACCCTGTTCTCCACCATCCTGACCGGCTGGTCGGTGCTGCTCTCGCGGCTCAGCGGCCAGACCGACCTGGTCCTCGGCGCTCCCACCGCGAACCGCGGCCGCGGCGATGTCGCGGGACTCATGGGCTTCTTCGTCAACACCCTTGCGCTGCGGGTCGACCTGACCGACGCACCGACGGGGTCCGTCCTGCTCAAGCGGGTACGGACGGTCCTGCGGGGGGCGCTGGACCGGGTCGACCTGCCGTTCGAGCGGGTGGTGGAGCTGGTCAACCCGCCGCGCAGCGCCGCCTACAGCCCGTTGGTGCAGGCCATGTTCGCCTGGGTCCCCTCGATGACCGGCCTGCTGGATCTGCCGGACGTCGTGGTGCAGCCGCTCGCCGTTCCCCACGCTCCGGCCAAGTTCGACCTGGCGCTGTCGCTGACGGACGAGGGCGACCGCGTCGTCGGCCAGCTCGACTACGCCACCGCCCTGTTCGACCACGAGACGGTCGAGCGGTTCGCACGCTACCTGCCGCGGGTGCTGGCGCAGCTCGCCGAGCGGCCCGACCGGGGGGTGGCGGACCTGGACCTGATGGACCCGCAGGAGCGCCGGGAGCTGCTGGCCGCCTGGAGCGCCGCCGACGACGAGGGTGTGGCCTCGCCGTCCCGGCGCGGCGGCCTGGTGCAGCGCTTCGAGGCGCAGGTGCGTACCCGGCCCGACGCGCCGGCGGTGGTCTGCGACGGACAGCGGCTGGACTACGCCGGGCTGGACCGCCGGGCGAACCGGCTGGCGCACGCCCTGATCGGGCGAGGGGTGGGCCCCGGCCAGGTGGTCGGACTGCACGCGGGCCGGTCGGCGGAGCTGGTGGTGGGTGTACTGGGCATCCTCAAGGCCGGCGCCGCCTACCTGCCGTTGGATCCCGGCCAGCCGGCTGAGCGACTGGCCGCCATGGTCGCGGACGCCGCACCGACGCTGGTGCTGAGCGACGCCGACGCGCCGCCCGGCGACTGGGAGGCCCTCTGCGCAGTCGAGGCTTCGGGACGGCGCGAGGACGCCCCCGGAATCGTGGTCCGCCCCGCCGACCTGGCCTATGTGATCTACACCTCCGGTTCGACCGGCAGGCCCAAGGGCGTGGCGGTCACCCACGGCAGCGTCACCAACCTGTTCGACCAGTGGCTGGCGCGCTTCGGCGACCGGCCCGGCGAGGCCGCCTCGGCCTGGTCCAGCATCGGCTTCGACGCCTCGGTGCACGAATTGCTGATGCCGCTGACCACCGGCGCGGTGCTCCATCCGGTCCCCGACGCGCTGCGCGGCGACCCCGGGGCACTGCTCGGCTGGATGCGCGAACACCGCGTCACCCAGGCGTTCCTGCCCCCGTCCTACGTCACCTGGATCGACGAGGATCCAGCGGCCCGGCTGGACGGACTGGTACTGCGTCAGTTGCTGACCGGGGTGGAGTCCCTACCCGAGTCGGCGCTGTACCGGATCCGGCAGGCGCTGCCCGGTCTCAGCGTCTGCTACGGCTACGGGCCGACCGAGACCACGCTCTACAGCACCGCCTACACCGGCCCGCAGCCGCTGGAGCGGCCGTGCCCGATCGGCGGGCCGCTGCCCCGTACCCGCCTCTACCTGCTGGACGAGCGGCTGCGGCCGGTGCCGGCCGGAGTGGTGGGCGAGGTCCACCTCGGCGGCGCCGGCCTGGCGCGCTGCTATCTGCACCGGCCCGACCTGACCGCCGAGCGGTTCGTCGCCGACCCCTTCGCGCCGGGCGAACGCATGTACCGCACCGGCGACCTGGCCCGCTGGCTCGCGGACGGCAGTGCCGTCTACGCCGGCCGCCGCGACGACCAGGTCAAGCTGCGGGGCTTCCGGATCGAGCCGGGCGAGGTCGAGGCCGCGCTGCTGGAACTGCCCGGTGTGCGCGAGGCGGCGGTGCTGGCCGATCACGGCGGCGCCACCGGGGAACTGCGCCTGGTGGCGGGCATCGGCCGTGGCGACACGGCGTCACGAACCCCGCACGAGTGGCGGGCCGCGCTCTCCCGGCGGCTGCCGGACTACATGGTCCCGGCAGTCTTCGTCGAACTCCCGCGGCTGCCGCTGAACCGCAGCGGCAAGCTGGACCGGGCGGCGCTGCTGGAGCAGGCCCGGTCCGCCGCCCCCGCCCAGGTGAACACCGCCAGCCCGCGCGACCACGTGGAGATGGCGCTGTACCGGATCTGGAGCGGGCTGCTGCTGCACCCGGCCATCGGGGTCTCCGACAGCTTCTTCGACCTGGGCGGCACCTCGATATCCGCGATCAAGGTGGCCCACGCCATCCGCGAGGAGTTCGGCGAGACCCTGCCGATCCGGGACATCATCCTGCACCCGACCATCGAGGCCCTGGCCGAGCGGCTGCGGAAGGGGGCGGCCGGCCGGGCGGACGGCAGCCTGATCGAGTTCCGCAGCGGCGACGGCGGGCAGCGGGTGGTGTGCGTCCACCCGGCGGGCGGCACCGCTTTCTGCTACCTCTCGCTGGCAACGGCACTGCCCGACTCGGTGGGCGTGGTCGGCATCCAGTCGCCCGGCCTCAACGAGGGCGAGGTGCCGCTGCCCAGCGTCGAGGCCATGGCACAGGAGTACCTGAAGCTGATCGATCCGCGGCCGGACGAGTCGCTGGTCCTCTGCGGCCTCTCCTACGGTGGCCTGGTCGCCCACGAGATGGGGCGCCTGCTGGCGGGCGCCGGGCACACCCGGCTGAGCGTCGTCCTGCTCGACACCCACGGCACCGACGACGCGGCCCGCCGCGCGGCGGTCGAGCCGGTGGAGGCGTCCGAGTTCCGCGAGAAGCTGGTCCGCTTCAACGGCATGTACCCGGGCATCGAGGACGACCAGATCGACCGGTACTTCCGCATCTACAACCACAACCGGATGACCGCCGGAGACCACGACCCGGCGCCCTCGCCGGCCCGGCTGGTGTTCGTCCAGGCCACAGCGGACCCGGACGACGACGGGGACGGGACCGAGGTCGTCGGGTTCTGGCGGCGGCGCGCCGAGAACGGCCTGCTGGTCGAGCCCGTGCGCTGCGGCCACTGGGACCTGCTGGAGAGCGACGAGGTGCCGCGCGTGGCCGGGCTCATCGTCGCCGAGCTGGAGCGCGCGGCCGGACCGGACCTCGCACCAGGGCCGGACCACCCATCCGCCCCCGCCCCTGCTCCCGCTCCCCTGCCGATCGCCGGGGAGCCGACCGGCCCGTCCCACGCCCTGGAGTCCTGATGCGGTCCGCGACCGACCTCCCCGCCGCGTCCCCGCCCGTGTCCCCCGCCGTGCCGGAGGAGCCGTCCCCGGCCACCGGGCTCGCGCAGGGTGTGCACGTGCGGGCGCTGCGCACGCCGAACGCCGTCGCGTTGGTCGACGGCGGCCTGCGGCTCGACTACGCCGCCCTCGACGCGGCCGGCGCTGCGGTCGCCGACGGGCTGCGCCGCAGCGGTGTCGGCCCGGGGCAGGCGGTCGCGGTGGCGCTGCCGCGCTCCTGGCAGCTGGTCTGCGCGATGCTCGGCGTGCTGCGCCTGGGCGCGCAGGTGGTTCCGCTGGACACGCAGAGCCCGCCGGACCGCGCCCGCCACATCCTGACCGACTCCGGCAGCGTGGCGCTGATCCACGGCGGCACGGCTCCCGACGACCTGCCGGACGCCGTGCGACCGCTACCGGTCGCCGAACTCCTGGCAGTCGAAATCCCGGCGGCCGAACTCCCGGCGGCCGGCAGCGGCGAGGGCATCCACCCCGGGCCGCCGGCGTCCGCCGCGCCGGTCTCCTTCCTGTTCTACACCTCGGGAACGACCGGCACTCCCAAGGGCGTCGAGGTACGGGAGGCCGGAATCTGCCGGCTGGCCCTGCCGGGCTACCTCCGGCTGGAGGAGGGCGCACGCTATGCCTGCCTGTCCAACCCGGCGTTCGACGCACTGAGCTTCGAGGTCTGGGTGCCGCTGCTGACCGGCGGCTGCTGCGTGATCCTGGGCGACGAGGCGGTGCAGACCCCGCACAGGCTGGCGGCGGCGCTGCTGCGCGAGCGCATCGACACCCTCTTCCTGACTGTCGCGCTGTTCAACGCGGTGGTCGACACCGTGCCCGACTGCTTCGCCGGGGTGGGGCAGGTCCTGGTCGGTGGTGAGCAGCTCAACGCCCGGCTGATCCGCCGCTGGTACGAGCACAACGGCGCGAGCGGCACCCGGCTCCACAATGTCTACGGCCCCACCGAGAGCACCACCTTCGCGCTGTGCCACCCGATCCCCCGCGACTTCGACGGCGACGTGGTGCCGATCGGGCGGGTACTTCCCGGCACCGGCGCGGTCCTGGTGGTGCCCGGCGCCGACCGGACGGCCCGGCCCGGCGAGGTCGCCGAACTCCTGCTGAGCGGGGACGGCCTGGCGGCCGGCTACCGCAACCTGCCCGAGGAGACCGGGCGCCGCTTCGTGCTGCTGCCCTGGTACGACGGCGGCCGCGAGCGCCACTACCGGACCGGCGACCTGGTCCGCAGCGACGCCGACGGCCTGGTCGAGTACGTCGGGCGGGCCGACCGCCAGGTCAAGGTCCGCGGCTTCCGGATCGAGCCCGGCGAACTGGAACGGCAGATCACCGCGCACCCCGCGATACGCCAGGCGTATGTGTGCACCCGCCGCGACGGCGAGCACGGCCCGTACGAACTGCTGGCCTACCTGGTGCTCGGTGACGAGCTGTCGTTCGAGGAGTTCGGCCGCCACCTGGCGGCCCGGCTCCCGGCCTATATGAGGCCGCATCACATCCACCTGGTGGAGGCGCTGCCGCTGAACGGCAACGGCAAGGTCGACCAGGCCGCGCTGCTGCGCCGCGACGACCGCCCCTGGCGTCCGGAGGGTGGCCACGACGGCCCGGGACCCACCGCCTGGCAGCGCGAGGTGCTCGACCTGGCCGAGGACGTGCTGGGCGTACCGGAACTGCGGCTCGGGGACCACTGGATCGCGGTGGGCGGTGACTCGCTCAAGGCGCTGCGGCTGCGCTTCGAGGTCCGCCGGCGCTGGGGCTGCGAGCTGCCCCAGCACCTGGTGCTCCGCGCGGACCTGGCCGCCGTCGCCGAGGCCGTCGCCGAGGCCCGCGCCGCAGCCGTCACCGCGCCCGGCAATGGCACGGACGGCAATGGCAAGGACGGCGACGGCACGGACGGCAGCGGTACCGACCGGTCCGCCGGTGCCTCCCCCTATCCGGTGCCGGCCGCCCCGAGCGGGGCGCGCACCGCTCCGGCCACCAGTGAGCAGCAGCGGCTGTGGCTGCTGCAACAGCGCTCGCCGCAGTCCCGCGCCTACCACGTGGGGCTGGCCTTCCGGCTGGACGGCGCGGTCGACGCCGACGCGCTGCGCGGCGCGCTGCGCGGGCTGGTGGAGCAGCACCCGGCCTTGCGCACCGGCTTCGAGCCCGCGCCCGAGGGACTGCTGCAGACCGTCGGCGACCCCTACGACCCATGGGCCGGGCCCGGCCCGGGAGCCGTCCGCGACGAGGCGGGCGTCCGGGACTTCGCCGACCGGTTCTTCGCGCTGCCCTTCGACCTGGCGCAGCCCCGGATGCTGCGCGCGTGCTGGCTGCCGCAGGAGGGCGGTGGCGTGCTGCTGCTGCGGCTGCACCACATCGCCGTCGACGGCTGGTCGCTCAACGTCCTGTTCCACGACCTCTCGACCGGCTACGCCCGGGCCCTAGACGGCGCGGAGGGCGCGGAGGGCGCGGACGGACCGGTCGGCCCCGACTCGGCGCAGGTCCGCACCCCGCTCGACTTCGCGGCCTGGCAGGCCGAATGGTTCACCCGCCCCGGTTACCGGGCCCGGCGCGAGGAACTGCGGGCCCACTACGCCGCCCTGGACGAGGCCGGCGAGGCCGACGAGACCGGTGAAGCGGGCGGGACGGGCGACGGCGACGAGCCGCTGCGTCCCACCCGCGCGGGCTCCCGCCGCGAGGGGCGTCTGCTGCACACCTCGCTCGACGTCGTCCGCCGCACCACCGTGGACCGGCTCTGCGCCGAGCTGGGACTGACCCGCTTCCAGCTGCTGCTCGGCGTCTTCGCCTGGAGCCTGTACGGGGTGACCGGGCGCACCCGCCCGCGCGTCGCGGGCCCGGTGGCCAACCGTCCCGTACAGGAGTTCGAGTCCGGCGTCGGCATGTTCGCCAACACCGTGCTGCTGCCGCTGCGGGTCGCGCCGCAGGAGGACCTGCGCGGTCAGCTGCTGCGTCTCGGCGCCGGGACCCGGGATGTGCTGGACCGTCAGGAGGTGGTGCTCGCCGACGTCCTGAGCGACCGGGCGGCGAGCGGTGGCGAGGCGCCGTTCGACTTCCTGTTCGTCCTGGAGAACACCGACTTCGACGCGCTGGCGCTGCGGGACTGCTCCGCGCGTCCGCTGTGGTGGGCGCCGGCCGAGGCCAAGTGCCCGCTGACGCTGTCCGTGGTCGAGCGCCCCGACGGCCTGGCCTGCCTCTGGGAGTACTCCGACGACCACTTCAGCGCTGCCGAGACGGAGGCCATGGCCGCCCTGTTCCTGCGCGGCCTGGACCTGCTCGCCGAGGGCGGGACGGCGACCCCGGCCGAGCTGGTCGCCCCCTACCGCCGCACGCTGCCCGAGCCGGGCCGTGGCGCGTCGGTACCGCCCGGGTGGACCACGGTCGCCGAGGGCTTCGCCCGGCAGGTGGCGCTCACCCCCGACGCCCCGGCCCTCGCGACGGACGACGGCACCACCGTCGGCTACGCCGCACTCGACGCCTACGCGGCGGCGCTCGCCGCCGAACTGCGCGCCGTCCAGGGGCCGGCGGCGGACGACGGGCTGCCGCGCTGCGTCGTACTGCACCTCGGACCCTCGGTCGAGCACGTGGTGGCGCTGCTGGCGCTGGCCCGGCTCAACCTGACCATCGTGCCGCTCGACCCGGCCTATCCCCCGGCCCTGCTGCGGCAGTTCCTGGAGCAGCTCGACCCCCTGTGCGTGCTGCTCCCGCCGGGCGGGGAGCACGGATTCGACCAGGTCGACCCGGACGGCCGCATCGTCCGCCACCCGGTCATCCTGTCCACCGCCGCCGCGCCGGCGCTGCCCCCGCACGACGGCGTCCGCCCGCTCTACACGCTGTTCACCTCGGGCTCCACCGGCACGCCCAAGGGCGTGCAGGTCTCCGACCGCACGCTGTGCAACCTGCTGCTGTGGCAGACGGATTCGGGAGGCCTCGCGGCACCGGCCGACACCCAGCAGTTCTCCATGCTCTCCTTCGACGTGTCCTTCCAGGAGGTCTTCGGGACGCTGTGCGGCGGCGGCTGTCTGCACCTGGTGCGGCCGCAGTGGCGGCAGGACGCCCCGGCGCTGCTGGAGCAGCTGGAGTCGTCGGGCGTACAGCGCGTCTTCATGCCGTACGTGGCGCTGCAGTTGCTCGCCGAACACGGCGTCCACCTGGGCCGGTTCCCGACGCGGCTGCGCGAGGTGGTCACCGCCGGGGAGCAGTTGGTCTGCACCGACGCCATCCGCCGCTGGTTCGCGGGCATGCCGGGGGCGCGGCTGTTCAACCACTACGGGCCGACCGAGACCCATGTGGTCAGCAGCCTGTGTCTCGACGGCGACCCGATGCGGTGGCCGGACCGCCCGGCCATCGGCCGTCCCGTCGCCAACGCCGTGCTGCGGGTGGTGGACGGGGACGGCCAGGCCGTCCCGGCCGAGTGCACCGGCGAGCTGCTGCTCGGCGGGACCATGGCCACGCGCTGCTACCTGGGCAACCCGGCTCTCCACGACGAGCGTTTCGTCGAGCTGCCCGGCCTCGGCCTCTTCTACCGCAGCGGCGACCGGGCCCGTTTCGACCGCGAGGGCCTGCTGCACTACTGCGGGCGCGACGACCAGCAGATCAAGCTGAGCGGGCACCGGCTGGAACTCGGACAGGTCGAGGCGGCCCTGCTGCGGCATCCGCGGATCCTCAACGCCGTGGTGGTCCGCGACGGCGAACAACTGGACGGCGAGCAACTGGTGGCCTGCCTGCAGCTCCGTGACGGGGCACCGGCAGCGGAGGGCCCGGCGGCCGAAGAACTGGCGGCTCACCTCGCACCGCTGCTTCCGCCGTACGTGCGGATCGAGCGTTTCCGGGTGCTGGACGCCCTGCCGCGTACGCCCAGCGGCAAGCTGGACCGCCGGGGCGCACTGCGGGCGCCGGGCCGGGAGCTGCGCCGCCTGACCCGCACCGCCCAGCCGGACCGGCCCCAGCTGTCGGCCCTGGAGGCCCGCCTGGCCCGGGAGTTCGAGACGGTGACCGGTTCGCCCGTCGGCCCCGAGCAGACCTTCTTCGAGGCGGGGGCGTCCAGCCTCGGCCTGATGCGCTTCCAGCTGCGCTGCACGGCCGGACTGGGTCTCCGCTTCACCATCGCCGACCTGTTCGAACACGTCACCGTCCGCGCGCTGGCCCGCTTCCTCGACGGGCAGGACACCGCGACCACTTCGCCCGACCCGGGCCGCGCCGACGCGAACGGCAGCGGGAGGCCGGACGAGCCCATCGCCGTCATCGGGATGGCGGTACGACTGCCGGGCGCCGTGGACCTGCCCGCGTTCTGGGAGCTGGTCCGGACCGGCGGACGCGGCATGGAGCACTTCGACGCCCCGGACCCCCTCGTCGGGGTGCGCAGCCAGATGGACGGCCTGCTGGCCTTCGACCCGGACCACTTCGGGATCAGCCGGCAGGAGGCCCTGCTGATGGACCCCCAGCAACGCCATCTCCTGATGAGCTGTGTCGAGGCACTGGCGCACGCCGGGATCGCCGACCCGTCCGCCTCGCGGGTGGGACTGGTCGCCGGAGCCGGTGAGAACACCTACTTCCAGGCGATGCTGCGCGGGGCCGATCCCGCGCGACTGCCGGATGGCTTCCAGCTGGCGCTGCACCACGAGAAGGACTTCCTCACCACCAAGGCGGCCTACCACCTCGGGCTGACCGGCCCCGCCTTCACCACCCAGGCGGCCTGCGCCAGTTCGCTGCTCGCGGTGCACGTCGCCGCCGGGCTGCTGCGTCAGGGCGACGCGGAGGTGATGCTGGCCGGCGGCGTGCTCGTCGACACCGAACTGACCGACGGATACCACTACCGCCCGCAGCACATCTTCTCGGTGGACGGCCACTGCCGCCCGTTCAGCGACGACGCCAGTGGCACCGTGGGGGCCAGCGGCGTCGGCATGGTGGTGCTCAAGCCACTGCGCCTGGCCCGGCGTGACGGCGACACGGTCTACTCGGTGATCACCGGCTCGGCCGTCAACAACGACGGCTCCGACAAGCTCAGTTACAGCGCACCCTCGCTCGCCGGACAGCGCGAGGTGATCCGCGCCGCGCTGCGCCGGAGCGGCCGGACCGGGGCCGACCTCGGCTATGTCGAGGCGCACGGCACCGGCACCCGGCTGGGCGACCCGGTCGAGGTCGGCGCGCTGCGCCAGGCCTTCGCCGTGACGGAGCCCGACCGGTGCGCGCTGACCTCGGTCAAGAGCCAGATCGGGCATCTGGGAGCTGCCGCCGGTGTGGTCGGCCTGGTCCGCGCGACCCTCGCCGTGCACCACGGCCTGATCCCGCCCAACGTCGACTTCCACGCCCTCAACCCGCAGATCGGTCCCGATCCGACCCCGTTCTACATACCGTCCACTGCCCGGCCCTGGCCCGAGGGCCGGGAGCGGGTGGCAGCGGTCAGCAGCTTCGGCATCGGCGGAACCAACGCCCACCTGGTCATCGAGTCGGACCAGGCCCAGGTCCCGGCGGCCGGGCCAGTTCCGCATACCCCGTCAACCGCGCCGGCCGCGGCGGTGGTGCAGCCCTGTCTGGTGCTCTCGGGCAGCAGCGAGGCCGCCCTGCGCACTGACGCCGCCCGTATCGCCGACTACCTGGAGGGCCGTCCCGAGTCCTACCCGCAGGTGCTGCGCCACCTGCAGGCCGGTCGGCCGCCGCGTCGCCTGCGGATCGCGGCGGCCTGCCCGGACGCGCCCTCCGCCGTCGCGTGGCTGCGCGGCGCAACGGTGTCGGCCACTCCGGTCCCGGTCCCGGCGACGGGCGGGCCGGGGGTTCCGGCAGTGAGCCGTCCGGCGACGGACCTCGCCGGGGACTGGCTGGCCGGGCGGGCGATAGCCTGGCCCACCGGCCCGGCCCAGGCCCCGTGGGACTTCCCGCCCCCCGCCTTCGCCCTCGCCGACTACGACTTCGACCGCGCCCCGCGTCCGGCGGACACCCTCGAAGCGCCCCGAACCGCCGGGGCCGGCACTGCTGCCGGTTCTGCCGGTTTCGAGGCACCGCCACGGCTCCCGGAGGCTGACTGGCTGCACCAGCCCCAGTGGGTGCGACGCCACCGCGCCGCCGCCACCGCCCCGACCGCCGGTCCGTCACGCACCGGGCGGCTGCTGGTGCTGATGACGGACGGTCAGGCCCCCTCGGCGGCGGTCCGCACCTTCGACGCGGTCTACGACCGGGTGGTGCGGGTGGAAGCCGCCGACACCTTCGCGCGGCACGGCGACGATCTCTTCGAGGTCGACCCCGCCGACGCCGTGTCGCTGCGCCTGCTGCTCGACTCCCTGGCGGACGCGGGCCCGGACGGCATCGACTGGCTGCACGCCCTGCCGCTGGGGGTCGACGGACCGGTCGGTCCGGACTCCCTGGAGCGCGCCCGCCGGGCGTGCCTGGACACGGCGGCCGCCCTGGTCCAGGCGGCAGCCGGCGCTCCGTGGGCAGCGCGGCTGCGGCCCTGGTGGCTGTCGTACCGGGCCAGGCCGGTCGACGGGCGATTGCTGCGGCCGGAACTGGGCCTGCTGGCCGGTGCCGGGGAGGTGGTACCGCAGGAAAGCCCTGTGCGCGGCCACTGGATCGACCTGCCACACGCCGACCCGTCCCGCTGGGCCCCGCAACTGGCGACCCTGCTGGCGCAGGCCCGTCCCGGATCCGACACCTCGGCCGGGCTTCCGCGACAGCTGGCGCTGCGTCAGGGCTTCTGGTGGGAACAGGTCGCGCTGCCGGTGGCCCCAGGCGGGATCGCGCCCCTGGCACTGCCCGCCGGACCCGGCGTCCACCTGGTCCTGGGCGGTACCGGCGGCATCGGCGCGGCGCTTGCGTCCTGGCTGCTGGCGGAGACCGACAGCAGGGTCCTGCTGCTGGGCAGACAGCCGCAACCGCCGCAGGAGCTGGCGCCCTGGGCCGACCGCGTCGAGCTGATCGCCGCGGACCTGGCCGAGGAGCCGCTGCACGAGGTGCTCTCCCGGATCGCCGGGCGCACCGCCCGGATCGACAGCGTGGTCCACGCCGTCGGCCTGGCGGCGGGCGGTCTGATCGTCCGGCGCGACACCGCGACAGCGCGGGCCGGTACCGAGGCGAAGCTCCGGGGCGCACTGCTGGTGGAACGGCTGATCGAGCGGTACCGGCCGACGCTGGCGGTCTACTGCTCCTCCATGTCGGCGCAACTGGGCGGCGTCGGCCAGTTCGACTACGCGGCCGCCAACGGCCTGCTGGACGGCTTCGCCGGGCACCGCACCGACGACGCGGAGACCACCGCCCGGATCAGCATCGCCTGGGACGTCTGGGCGGAGACCGGCATGGCGGTACGGGTGATCCAGCCGGACGCACGGCACCGGGCCCATCTCGCGGTCGGCCTGTCGGTCGAGGAGGGGAAACGTCTCTTCGCACGCGCCGTCGGGCTGCGACTGCCGCAGGTGCTGGTCTCCACCACCGACGTCGACGCCTCCCGCGCCTTCTACGCCGGAGCGATCACGACGGCCGCGCCCGCGCCCGCCCCCACGACGACCCCTGCCACGGCCACGGAGCCGGCCCCGTCCAGCGCGACTCCCGCCGGGATCCTCTCCGAACGGCTCTGCGCATGGCTGGGCGTCGACGGATTCGACCCGGACCTCTCGCTCTACGACCTGGGCGCCGACTCGCTGACCATGCTGGACCTGATCGAGGAGGTCAAGCGCCGCTTCGACGTCGAACTGGAGCTCTCGCAGCTCAGCCACCGGGTCTCGCTCAGCGAGATCCTGGACCGGCTGCGGCAGGCCACGGCGGCGTCCGACGTACTCGGGGCCGGCGAGGTGACGGTGGAGGTCTGGCAGCAGGGCACCGGGAACCAGGTGCTGTGCCTGGTGCACCCGGTCGGCGGCGACATCCAGGCCTACCGTTCGCTGGTGTCGGCACTGGACGCCCGGCTGACGGTCTGTCTCATCGCCGACCCGGCGCTGCGGCAGCCCGGAACGTCCGCCTGGACACTGGCCGAGCGGGCGCGCCGCTACCACGCCGCACTGCAGGCGCGCTTCCCGCACGGCACCTGGCGTCGGCAGGTCGCCGGGTGGTCCTTCGGCGCCTGGGTCGCGGTGGGAATGGCCGCCGAGGCGGAGGCCGCCGGTCGTCCGCTGGACGCACTCCACCTGCTCGACCCGCCCCCACCCGGTGCCGGGGCGCTGCTCCGCCGCTACGACGAGAGCCAGCTCGCAACGGTGTTCGCCAACGAGCTGGGCCACAGCGGGACAGGATCGGCCGGCCCGCAGGCCCAGGCCTACGCCGAGCGGCTCGCCGAGTGCTGCCGGGCCAACCTGCGCAGCATGACCGACCACCAGGTGCCCCGCCTGGCCGCCACACCCAGTCAGCTCTGGCTGGCCGGGCAGCCGGTGGACGGCCTTCCGTCGTACGGCACGCCCGAGCGGCAGCAGGCGCTGTGGCGGGGCCACCTCCCCGAGCCGAGCGACTGGCACCGGCTCGACACCACGCACTACGGCATCGTCCGGCCGCCGTACGCGGACGCGGTGGCCGCAGCGATCAACGCCGCGTCGCAGCACCCGTCCAGGAACCGCTGACCCGCCGACCCCCTGACCCGCCGATCCGCCGACTGGAGACCGACTCCTTGAACCCCTACCAGGCACTGCCGGCGCGCTCGTTCTGGCGCCCCGCGGTGGCCGAGCCGGACCCGTTCGCCATCGACGACCTGTGGACGCCCGCGTTCACCCTCGGACAGGACGACCCGGTCCTGACCGCCGGCTCCTGCTTCGCCGCCCGGATCGGTCCGGCCCTGCTGGAGCAGGGGATGAACTGGTACGACGCGGAACCGGCGCCGCCGGGGCTCACCGAGGAGCAGCGCCGGGCCCGCCACTACGGCGAGTTCTCGTTCCGCACCGGCACCGTCTACACCCCAGCCATGCTGCGGCAGTGGCTGAGCTGGGCCTTCGGTCGATCGGCACCGCCCGAGGCGGGCTGGGTGGAGGACGGCCGCTGCTACGACCCCTACCGCCCGTCCGTCGAACCCGAGGGCCACGCGTCGGTCGAGGAGATGCTGGCGGCCCGCGCCACCACCCTCTCCGCCATCCGCCGTGCCGTCGGCGGAGCCCGCTGCCTGATCTTCACCATGGGCCTGACCGAGGCCTGGCTGGACCGGATCGACGGCACCGTTCTCCCGGCCTGCCCCGGCACCGTGCGCGGCGCTTTCGATCCCGGGCGGCACACGTTCCACAACTACGGCTTCGTCGAGCTGCACCGCGATCTGAGCGAGGCCGTCGCCCTGCTCCGGGAGGCCAGTCCGGAGCTGCGGGTGCTGCTCACCGTCTCCCCGGTTCCGCTGACCGCGACCGCCACCGGCGGTCATGCACTCACCGCGAACACCTACAGCAAGTCCCTGCTGCGGGCGGTGGCCGGCCAGCTGGCACTGGAGGACGACCACGTCGACTACTTCCCGTCGTACGAGCTGATCACCGGCGCTCCCTTCAAGAGCGCGTTCTACGCCCCGAACCTGCGCACGGTCACCCCCGAGGGAGTGGCGTTCGTGATGCGCCACTTCGCGGCCGCGTTCGGCCCCGGCCGCGACGCCACCGCGCCGCAGAGCCGTCGCCCGCTCGTCAAGGGAGGGGACAGCTGTGACGACGCCGTACTCGACTACTACAGCCCCCGCTAGGTTCCTGCTCCTGGGCGACTCGCACGCCGGACCGATAGGGCGGGCCGCACAGGCGGCCGGCATCCCGTTCCAGGGCGGCCCGATCGGCGCCGGGCGCGAGTTCACCGACGGTTTCTTCGAGCCGAGCGCGAGCGACGTCGCCTTCCACAACCCCGAGGCGGACGCGTACTACCGGGGTTTCCTGAAGGAACTGGACGCACCCGGCCTCGGCGGCCTCACCGTCCCGCTCGTGGCGACCTTCGGGTTCAGCGCCCACTTCATGGCCACCAGGGAGAACTGGCACGTCTACCGGCGACACGACGGCGGCTTCCCCGAGGGCTTCCTGACGAGCCCGTTGTTCGACGCCATCGTCTGCGCCATGGTGCGCGACGCGCTGGCCTTCTACCGGCACGCGTGCACCCTGGGCCTGCGGGTGCTGGCGGTGATGCCGCCGCAGCGGGTGCCGGGGCTGTCCGACCCGGCGGTGTTCATGGCGGCGCAGGAATGCGTTCGCCGGGCGGTCGTCGGGCTGGGCGTCGAGGTGGTCGACCTGCGGGCCCGGACGACCGGTCCGGACGGGTTCCAGCGTCCCGAGCTGTGCGAGGCGGACGACGAGATCCACGGGAACCTCGCCTCGGGCCGCCTCATCCTGGCCGATCTGCTGGCCCGCGGCCTGTAGCCGTCATCGCTTCTCCCCTCCCCCCTGTCGCCCCATCCCATCGCACAGAGAGACGACTTCATGGAGCAGTACGAACTGGACGCCATCAGAGGCATCACCACCCGGCCCGCACAGAAGTACCGCACCATCGCGGTCGACACGCTGACGCCGGTCATCGGCGCCGAGATCTCCGGGGTCGACCTCTCCCAGGAACTGACGGAGGAACAGCTGGCCGAGGTGAAGGCCGCGTTCCTGGACCACCATGTGCTGGTCTTCCGCGACCAGACCATCACCCCCGAGCATCAGAAGCGTTTCGCGGGCCACTTCGGCGAGCTGCGCCCGGTGAACCCGCCGCCGCCGGAGGGCGACCCGTACATCCTGGAGATCAGCACCACTCCCGAGGCGGAGAACGTCGCGGGCAACGGCTGGCACGCCGACGGCACCGCGGACGCCGAACCCTCACTGGGGTCGATGCTCTACATCACCCGCGTGCCCGAGACCGGCAGCGGCGGCGACACCCTGTTCGCCAACATGCACCTGGCGTACGAGATGCTGTCCCCGGTGATGCGGGACCTCCTCGACGGAATGACCGCCGTGCACGACGGCGCGATCGCGTTCCAGGGATACACCCCGCCCCCCGGGTACGTGATCCCCAAGGCCGAGCACCCGCTGATCGTCCGACACCCGGAGACCGACCGCAAGATCCTCTACGTCAACCCGGCCTACACCGGCCGCATCCCGCAGCTGTCCGCGGACGAGAGCCGGGCCCTGCTCGACATGCTGTTCAGCGTGGTGCCGCGCCGGCCGATCCTCAGCTGCCGGGTCCGCTGGACCCCCGGCACGCTGGTGTTCTGGGACAACCGCTGCGTCCAGCACCACGCGGTCTACGACTACTACCCGTTCACCCGCTACGGCCAGCGGGTCGCCATCAACGGCGGTCCGCTCAAGGCCTGAGGCCGCCACGGAGGAAGCCGCGCCCCGTCGAGCAACGACTCGGCGGGACGCGGCTCGGCCGGGCGCGCGGCTCGCGCGTGCGGTCAGCCGATCAGGCCGGGGCGCCGACGCCCGCCCGGGCCAGGCAGTCGGCGAGGCCGTCGGCCAGCCGCGAGCCGACCTCCTGACGCTTCACCACGTCCAGTTCGGCGTGCGCTCGGAGACACGCCTGCACCTGGGCGAACGGATAGGTCGCGGCGTAGGCGGTCGCGTCCGCCGCCGCGAAGGCCGCTGCCGTCGCCGCCGCGACCGCCAGGGCGTTCGCGTCCGCGTGGGCCCGGACGTTGGCCTCGGTGCTCGACCCGGCGTAGGTCTCGCCGTACTCGGTGGCCTCGATCTCGTCGTAGCCACGCGACAGAGCGAAGGCGCGCGCGGCCCCGGAGGCGGTGGCGTAGGCCTCCGCGTAGGCGTAGGCGTGCCGGTAGACCTCCCGCAGCGCCGGTTCGAGCGCGCTGCGCCAGTCCGGCTCGGCGACCTGTTCACCCGCCAGCGCCCGGAGGTGCAGCAGCCGCACCGCCTGGTGCGCCGCCGCGTCGCCGCCGCGCCGCGCGCTCGCCTCGGCGGTGAGCGGACCGAGGCCGGAGGCGTGCCAGTCGTGGACCACGCTGAACGGCACACCGTCCAGCCGCTCCAGTTCGCCGGCGACCCGGCGCGCCCAGACCTCGGCCCGCTCGGAGCCCATGACGTCGCAGAGAACCTCGGCCACCTGCGCCAACCAGCCGGGCACCCGCCCCTCGGGCAGCGTCGCGGAAGGTGTCTGAAGAGAGTTCAACTGCTCGGCTCCTGCGTCGGCATGGGACAGGGCATCCAGCGCTCGCCCGGCCCGGCGCGGCGCGCCGGTGTCACGGCTGGCGATCACCCTACCCGGGCGGTGGTCGCTCACGTCCTGCCCGGGGGTGTGTCCACCAGCGTTCGGATTCGGCCAGGAGGCCCGCCGGGCGAGGGTGGTGCGGATGTGACCGAGGTGTCCTGGAGTGGCTGAGGAAGAAGACTCTGCCGGCCACCGGGAAGCGTGCCGGCCGAGGGCCGGAAACGGAACCGGAGGCAGGCGTCCTCCCTTGCCGCAGCCCTGGGGCCGACTCGGCGCGGGGCTCCGGGAGAGCGGTCGACGGGGGCGTCCAAGCAGCGGTCCGCCGGGCCGGCGGCGGATGGTTGGTGGTCGATGGATTGAGCCAAAGCGCCCGGCTCCTCTGGCCCATGGCGTCGGAAGCCGCCTAGGCTCCTGGTCGTCGAGGAAGTGACGCGTACATGCCCCAGATGACAGCCCGACGAGCGAGGGGATCTGCCGTGGACATGCGCTACGAGGCCTACTCCTACGCCGATCCGGTGTTCTACGACTCGCCGGTCCGGTGGGGCTCGGTCGAGGAGTTCCCCCAGGTCGCGGCCCCGCTGCCGGCCGGGTGGACGGCCCAGGACCGGGGCGTGTGGGCCGCGGCGCACCCGGACGGGGTCCGGCTGCCGCTGCAGGGCTGGAAGATCCATGTCTCGGCCTGCCTGGACAACGCCGAGGAGATCCTGGACGTGGTCCGCGCCTACTGCCTGGGCGAGCGGATCTCGTTCAAGTACCTGCGCGGGCTGCCGATGCTCCAGGTGCAGAACGCCAAGTACGCCCCGCGCGGATCGAGCGGGAAGTTCTGCACCCTGTATCCGGCCGACGACGCCCAGCTCCAACGATGTCTGGTCGACCTGGGCGACCGGCTGCAGGGCCGTCAGGGCCCGTACATCCTCAGCGACCTGCGCTGGGGCGAGGGCCCGCTCTACCTGCGGTACGGGGCGTTCGCCGAGCGCTGGTGCCGTACCGGGACGGGCGAGCAGGTGCTGGCGTTCGCCGACCCCGAGGGCCGGCTGGTGCCCGATGTGCGGGCCGCCGTGTTCGAGGTGCCGTCCTGGGCGCCGGTCCCGGAGTTCCTCCAGCCCGTGCTCGCCGCCCGCGCCGCCGGCCGGGGACGGCAACTGCCCTACGCGGTCGAGAAGGCCCTGCACTTCTCCAATGCCGGGGGTATCTACCTGGCCCGGGACCGCGACTCGGGCGAGCAGGTGGTGCTCAAGGAGGCCCGTCCGCACGCCGGACTGGACCAGCGCGGAACGGACGCGGTGGCCCGCCTGCTGCACGAGCGCGACATCCTCGCCCGCCTCGACGGGCTCCCCTCGGTGCCGGGGCTGCGGGCCCATCTCACCACCTGGGAGCACCACTTCCTGGTGCAGGAGTTCATCGAGGGCCAGACCCTCAACGACTGGCTGATCCACGAGTACCCGCTGGTCCACCCGGACCCGGACCCCGCCGACGTGGCCGCCTACACCAGACGGGCCCTGGACATCCTCGACCGGGTGGAGCAGGGTCTCGACGCCATCCATGCCCGGGGCGTGGTCTTCGGCGACCTTCACCCGCGCAACCTGATCCTGCGCCCGGACGGCACGGTCGTCTTCGTCGACTTCGAACTGGCCAGCCCCATTGAGGAGTTCACCCGCCCGGCGCTGGGCGCGGCCGGATTCGCGGCCCCGGCCGGCCACACCGGCACGGAGCTGGACCATTTCGCGCTGGCCGCGCTGCGGCTCTGGCTCTTCCTGCCGCTTCCGCAGTTGCTGATGCTCGACCCGGGCAAGGCCGACGACCTCGCCGATGCCATCGAGCAGCGTTTCCCGATACCGGCCGGCTGCACGGCGCAGATCCGCGAACGCCTCGTGCCCCGGCCGACGGCCGTCCGGCCGGGCCTGGAGGCCCTCGGCCACCGCCGCGCGGAGCTGACCGCACTGCTCGCGGCCCCGCAGCCCGACTGGGAGGCGATCCGCGACTCGCTCGCGGCCGGCATCGGCGCAACCGCGACCCCCGACCGCACCGACCGTCTCTTCCCGGGCGACGTCGCCCAGTTCACCCACGACGGCATCGGCCTGGCCTACGGCGCCGCAGGCGTGCTCTACGCCCTGCACACCACCGGCGCCGGGATCAACCCCGAGCACGTCCGCTGGCTCATCCATGCCGCGCGCGCCAGACCGGCCACCCCCGGCCTGTACACCGGCGGCCACGGCACCGCCTACGTGCTGGACCTGCTGGGCGAGCAGGACGAGGCCCTCGACCTGCTGGAACGCCTCGCCCTGAGCCCGGTGGACGAGCTGGGGGCCGGGCTGGCGGGCGGCCTGTCCGGCGTGGCGCTGACCCTGCTGCACTTCGCCGCCGCGACCAAGGACGAGCGCCTGCTGGACCAGGCACTCGCCCTCGCCCACCGCGCCGACGCCGTCCGCGCCGACGCCATCCGGGCCGACGGCATCCGGGGTGACGGGCCGTCCGGCCCGGCAGCCGCCAAGGTCGGCCTGATGCACGGGGCCTCGGGCACCGCCCTCGCCTTCCTCCGCCTCTACGAGCACACCGGCGAGCCCGGGCTTCTGGACCGGGCCGAGGCGGCGCTCCGCCGGGACCTCGACCAGTGCGTGACGCATGCCGACGGCACCGTCCAGGTCCACGACGGGGCGCGGGTCCTGCCCTACCTCGAATCCGGCAGCGCGGGCATCGGACTGGTCCTGGAGAACCTGCTGGTCCATCGTCCCGACTCCGCTCTGGCCAGTCGTCAGGAGGCGGTCCGGCGCGCGGCCGAGCCCGAGTTCATCGTCCAGCCCGGGCTCTTCAACGGCCGCGCCGGACTGCTCGGCTACCTCCGCCTGCTGCGTCGGGGCGGCCCCGACACCGCGCGGGTCCTGGCGGTCGCGGACCGGCACCGGCGGCTCCTGGCCTGGCACCAGGTCTCCTATCACGGCCACCTGGCCTTCCCCGGGGACCAGTTGCTGCGCCTGTCGACGGACCTCGCCACCGGCTCCGCCGGGGTTCTGCTGGCCCTCGGCACCGCACTGGCGGACACGCCCTTCCTGCCCTGGAGCACCGCCGCGCCAGCCACGACCGCGCCAGCCCGGACCACCCGCGGCCGACCCGCACGGGAGAGCAGCACCGTCGCGTCCGGCGGATGTGCCGCAGTCGGATGAGCCGCAGTCAGCACACCGGGCCCAGGGCCCACCATCGGGCACGGCCACCGTGCCCCCACCTGCCGCCCGGCCGACCGGCCGGGGGAACGCCGCACCAGTGAAGGAGAACAGTCATGGAGATTCTTGAGCTGCAGGGCCTGGAACTGCCCGAGGCCGTCGGTGAGGAGCAGAACGAGAGCACCCTGAGCGTCATCAACTGTGGTGTCAGCACCACCAGCACCATTCTCTGCCTCTGATCCCCACGGCCAACACGACACGCACCTGAACGTCACCGGCACGCGGTGAGAACCGCTCCGGTCATGGCCGGCCCCGGGGGCATCCGCCCCCGGGGCCGGCACAGCGACGCGGGCCCCGCGCGAGCGCCCGGGACACCCGTGCGGCCCGGCCCCACCAGCCCTCAAGCAGAAAGCGCCCCAGATGGGAGCGGACCAGCCGGACGCAGAGCCGCACACAGCCCCGGACGCGGCGCCGTACGCCGACCCGGACACGGAGCCGGACGCAGTGCCGATGGCGGAGCCGACCGAAGCGCTGCGCGGTCGGCGTGGTGACCGGCTGCTGCGGCAGTGCACCCGCGCAGGTGCGGTGCCCACCGCCGCCCTGCTGCTCTCGGTCGTGGTGAGCACCACGGCGGCGGTCCTGCTGCCCGCCGCCCTGGCCCGCGCGGTGGACGCCGGACTCAGCGGCTCCCGCAACGACGCGGTACCCGTCTTCCTGACCCTGCTCGGCGTCCTGACCGCGGCGGAGACCCTGACCCAGTTCGCCGAACCCTGGTGCGCCGCGCACAACACCGGCTATCTGAGCCGCCGTCTGATCCGGCACTGCCTGGCGATCGGCGTTCCGGGCACCCACCGCTACACCACCGGCGATCTGGTCGGACGCCTGGTCACCAGCGCGCCCGAGGCGGGTGCCGCGAGCGCGGCCCTGGGCTACGCCGCGGTCCAGACGGCCGGTTCCCTCGGTGCGGTCGTCGCCCTCGCGCTGATCGATCCCTGGCTCGCGGTGGTCGTCCTGCTCGGCGCGCCGCTCGGCTTCGTGATGGTCCGGCTGTTCGTACGGCGTGCCTCGCTGGTCGCCACCGACTACCAGCGGGCGCAGGCGGCGCTGGTGAACCGGCTGCTCGACGCCCTGGCCGGGATCCGCACCATCAACGCCAGCGGCACCCGGGACCGCGAGGTCGAACGGGTGCTGGCACCCCTGCCCGAACTGAACCGGGCCGGACGCGCCCTGTGGGAGAGCCAGCGCACCGTGCTCTGGCGGACCGGTCTGCTGCTGCCGATCCTGCAGATCACCGTGCTGAGCGTGGCCGGTGCCGAGGTCGGCGCCGGGCAGGTCAGCCCCGGGCAGTTGCTGGCGGCCGTCGGCTACACGACGCTCGCGCTCGGATTCCTCGGCAGCGCCCAGAGCCTGCTCGCCCTCGCGCGGGCCAGGGCCGGAGCGGTCCGCATCGCCGACGTGCTCGCGCACCCGACGATGGTCCCCGGCGACCGTCCCCTGTCCGAGGGGCCGGGCGAACTGGTCGTCGAGGACGTCACCGTGCGCCTCGGGTCCACACCCGTGCTGCGCGGACTGTCCCTGCGCGTCCCGGCCGGCACCAGCGTCGCCCTGGTGGGCCGCACCGGGGCGGGGAAATCCACCCTCGCGGCGGTGATCGGCCGGCTGATCGACCCGGACGAGGGCCGCGTGCTGCTGGACGGCGTCCCGCTGCGCGACCTCCACCCGCACGACCTGCGCCGCGCGGTCACCTACGCGTTCGCCCAGCCGGTGCTGCTGGGGGACACCGTCGGCGACGCCCTGGCCTTCGGCGGTCCGCCGACGCCGGACGCCGCACGGGTACGCGAAGCCGCGCGCACGGCCGACGCCGACACTTTCGTCGCACGCCTGCCGCACGGCTACGACACGCCCCTGCGCCGCGCGCCGATGTCCGCGGGCCAGGCACAGCGGCTGGGACTGGCGCGGGCGATCGCCCACGCCGGACGCCTGCTCATCCTGGACGACGCCACCTCCAGCCTGGACACCGCGACCGAGGCCCGGGTGAGCACCGCCCTGCGACGCGCCCTGCCCGGACGCACCAGGGTCCTGATCGCCCACCGGGTGACCACGGCGGCCGACGCCGACCTGGTCGCCTGGCTCGCCGACGGCCGCCTGCGCGCCCTCGCCCCGCACCGCACCCTGTGGGCCGACCCGTCCTACCGAGCCCTGTTCAGCCCCCACCCGGCCGACGGCACTGCCGCCCTCACCGCGCCGGACAGCACAGATCCGGACAGCACAGATCCGGACACCACAGAGACGGGCGCCATCCCGCCGCGCCACGCGAGCGCGAGGTCCGAGTGAACCGGACCGGGATGCGGAAGACCGGAAGGAACCGGGCGAGGGTCGGCCCGACCGGCTGGGCACTGCTCTGGGGTCAACTGCGGCTGCGCAAGCGCCCGCTGGTCCTGATGACGGCCTGGACCGCGGCGGAGGCGCTCCCCGCCGCACTGTCCGGACGCCTGATCGCACAGGCCCTGGACGCGGGCTTCCTGGCCGGCCACGTCGCCGCAGGCATCGGCTGGCTGCTCGCCCTCGGCGCCGCCACCGTCGTCGGCGCCTGGGGCCAGCGCCAGGTGTACCCCCACCTCGCCGACGTCGTCGAGCCGCTGCGCGACGCCCTCACCCGGCGCGTCGTGACCGCCACGCTCAGCGCGCCCCAGTACGCCCTGGCCCCCGACACCACCGCGGTCTCCCGCCTCACCCGCCAGATCGAGACGGTCCGCGACTGCGTCGCCGGCCAACTCCTCGTCATCCGCCATTTCGCGATCACCGCGGTCTTCGTCATCCTCGGCGCCGCCTCGCTCGGCACCGCCTTCCTGCCCCTGATCGGCATCCCGCTGGGCGCGGCGCTGCTGCTCTTCGTCCTGCTGATGCCCCTGCTGGCCACCCGTCAGTACGCGCTGCTGGCAGCCGAGGAGGAGTTCGCCCACCTCGCCACCGAGAACCTCACCGCCCTGCGCGACGTCATCGCCTGCGGCGCCGCCGACCGCAGCGGTACCGTCCTGGACGACTCCGTCAGCACCCAGACCCGCGCCCGGTACGCGCTGGCAGGCATCGGAACCCTGCGTCGCCTGGCCGTCGGCGTGGGAGCCCACCTGCCCGCGGCGCTCATCGTGATCGACGCCGCGCGCCTGGTCCGCCACGGCCTGCCCCCCGGCGCCGTGGTCGGCGCCCTCGCGTACCTCACGCTGAGCCTCGAACCCGCCCTGCGCACCCTCGTCCAGGGCATCGGCGCCTCCGGCCTGCGGCTGACGGTGGCCCTGGACCGCCTCGCCCGTACCACCTCCCAGGCCCCGGCCGAACAGCCCCCCGAGCGTCCTCCGGCAGTCGGCGCCCGCAGCCCGCAGGGGTCCGGCGTCGACCTCGACCACGTCACCTTCGCCTACCACCCGCAGGCCGAACCGGTGGTGGACGCGCTGACGCTGTGCCTGGCGGACGGCGAGCACCTCGCCCTGGTCGGGCCCAGCGGCACGGGCAAGTCCACCGTCGCCAACCTGGTCGCCGCGCTCACCACCCCGACCGGCGGAGCGGTCCGCCTCGGCGGAGTGCCCCTGGACACCCTCCCACCACGGGAACTCGCCACCCTCAGGACGCTGATCCCCCAGCAGGCCTACGTCTTCGACGGCACCGTGCGCGACAACCTCGGCTATCTGCGCTCCGACGCGACCGACCACGCGATGGGCCGCGCCGCCGAGCTGCTCGGCCTGGCCCCCCTGCTGCACCGCCTCGGCGGACTGGGCGCGCACCTCGACACCCGGGCCCTCTCCTCCGGTGAGAAGCAGCTGATCACCCTGGTCCGCGCCTACCTGTCCCCGGCCGCACTGGTCATCCTCGACGAGGCCACCAGCCACCTCGCCCCCGCTGCCGAGGCCCGGATCGAGGAGGCGTTCCGCGCCCGCCCCGGCACGCTGATCGTCATCGCCCACCGCATCAGCTCAGCCCAACGCGCGGACCGCGTCCTGCTGATGGACGGCCCCGGCACCGCCACCGGCACCCACCGCGAACTGCTGGCCAACTCCCCCACCTACCGGGAGCTGGTCGGTCACTGGACCGGCGAGCCCGGTTGAACGCGGACGGACGTCGTCACCGGCCCGTCCCCGGCGGGAGGTAGGTGTCGGCGAGCTCGGTGGGCGCGGCCTGGCGCCAGGAGTCGACCAGGATGTCGCGGAGCTCGTCCAGTCCTTCCAGCGCCTTCAACCGGACCCGCACCCAGGAGGAGTTGGCCTCGTGCGGCGGCACCCAGAACTTCTCCGGCTCGGAGGCCATCAGCTCGTAGCGGTCGATCCTGGGGCAGCGCACGGCAAACGACGTCCCCTCGTCGGGGACGGTGACGAACATGCGGCCCGCGACGTGGAAGGTCGGGTGGTTCCAGAGTTCCCGCTCCACCGTCTGCGGCAGGGACAGGGCGATACGACGGACGTCGTCGGCGTCGAGCACGGTGGTTGCCTTCCCTCTTCCATCGGCACGTGGGGATACCCGCGGGGGTGGGCCGGCGCACCCGGGGCGGGCCCGCGCACGGGATGGCGACTCCGACAGTGTACGGCGCGCCACCCCGCCGTACCCGGCGCCGCACCCCGACGACCACGGGGTGCGGCGCCGCACGGAACGCTGCCGCCGAATGCTGCCGCCGCCTGTTACCGCCAACGGCTCCTACAGCGTGCGCTCCAGGCGGTCCGCCATCAGCGTGATGAACCGCGACGGGTCCTTGAGTTCGCCTCCCTCTGCGAGCAGCGCCATGCCGTACAGGAGTTCCGCCACCTCGGCGGTGCCGGGCCCGTCCGGGGCCTCGGTGTGCGCCCGGTTGAGGCCGCTGACCAGCGGGTGGTCCGGGTTGAGTTCGAGGATCCGCTTGGCGCGCGGCACGTCCTGGCCCATGGCCCGGTAGAGGTTCTCCAGGGCCGGCGTCGCGTCGTTCGTGTCCGAGACGACGCAGGCGGGCGAGACGGTCAGCCGCGAGGAGAGCCGGACCTCCTTCACCTCCGCGTCCAGCTGCCCGGTCATCCAGGTCAGCAGCTCGGCGAACTCCTGCTGCCGCTTCTCGCGCTCGGCCCCGGCCTCCTTCTTCTCCTCCTCGGTGCCGAGGTCCACCTCGCCCTTGACGATGGACCGCAACTGCCGGCCGTCGAACTCGGGAACGGACTCGACCCAGACCTCGTCCACGGGGTCGGTGAGCAGCAGAACCTCGATGCCCTTGGCCCGGAAGGCCTCCATGTGGGGCGAGTTCTCGATGCTCTGCCGGGACTCGCCGGTCACGTAGTAGATGTGCTCCTGCCCGTCCTTCATCCGCTCCACGTACTGCTTCAGGGCGGTCGGAGCCTCCGGGTCCGCCGTCGAGGCGAACGAGCAGACGCCGAGGATGCTGTCGCGGTTCTCGAAGTCGCTGAGCAGCCCCTCCTTCAGGACCCGGCCGAACTCCCGCCAGAAGGTCAGGTACTGGTCGGGCTCGCCGGCCATCATCTCCTTGAGGGTGGACAGCACCTTCTTCACCAGCCGGCGGTGCATCATCTGGATCTGGCGGTCCTGCTGCAGGATCTCGCGCGAGACGTTCAGCGACAGGTCCTGCGCGTCGACCACACCCTTGACGAAGCGCAGGTACGGCGGCATCAGCTCTTCGCAGTCGTCCATGATGAACACGCGCTTCACGTACAGCTGCACGCCGCGCTTGTGACCCTGCATGAACAGGTCGTGCGGCGCCTGCGACGGGATGAACAGCAGCGCCTGGTACTCGAAGGTGCCCTCGGCCTGCAGCCGGACCGTCTTCAGCGGGTCGTGCCAGTCGTGGCTGATGTGCTTGTACAGCTCGTGGTACTCGTCGTCGGACACCTCGTCGCGCGAACGCGCCCAGAGCGCCTTCATCGAGTTCAGCGTCTCCGGCTCACGCGGCACGGGCGGCTCCTCGTCCCCCTCCGTCGCCGCGGTGGCGGTGTCGGGGCCCTCGGTGGCCATCCTGATCGGCCAGGTGATGAAGTCCGAGTAGCGCTTGACGATCTCCTTGATCTTCCAGGGAGAGGCGTAGTCGTAGAGCTTGTCCTCGTTGTCCACCGGCTTGAGGTGCAGCGTGACCGTGGTGCCCTGCGGCGCCTCGTCGACGGTCTCGATGGTGTAGGTGCCCTCACCGCTGGACGTCCAGCGGGTGCCGTGCGTCTCGCCGGCCCGCCGGGTCAGCAGGGTGACCTGGTCGGCGACCATGAAGGCCGAGTAGAACCCGACGCCGAACTGCCCGATCAGCCCCTCGGTGGCGGCCGAGTCCTTGGCCTCCTTGAGCTCCCGCAGGAACGTCGCGGTACCGGAGTTCGCGATCGTCCCGATCAGCTGCACCACCTCGTCGTGCGACATCCCGATGCCGTTGTCGCGCACGGTGAGGGTGCGGGCGTCCTGGTCGGCCTCGATATCGATGTGGAGGTCGGAGACGTCGGCGCCCTGCGCCTCGTCGCGCAGGGCCTCCAGGCGCAGCTTGTCCAGCGCGTCGGAGGCGTTGGAGATGAGTTCGCGCAGGAACACGTCCTTGTTCGAGTAGATCGAGTGGATCATCATCTGCAGGAGCTGGCGGGCTTCTACCTGGAACTCGAACGTCTCAGTCGGCATGGTTTGCGATTTCCTTCTCAGGTCACCAGGTGACGGGAGTTGACCCGGACACTCTAATTCACTCCCCGGCCGAACCGATCACCTGACCGGCCGGCTCCGCGGCCTCGGGCAGGTCGGCGAGGAGGTCGGCCGTGGGGGTGAAGAAGAGGCCGCCGGTCACGGCGGTGGAGAAGTCGAGGATCCGGTCGTGGTTGCCGGGCGGGCTGCCCAGGAACATGTTCCGCAGCATCTGCTCGGTCACCTCGGGGGTACGCGAGTAGCCGATGAAATAGGTGCCGAACTCGCCTCGCCCCACCGCGCCGAAGGGCATGTTGTGGCGCAGGATCTGCTGCTGGGAACCGTCCGGCCCGGTGACCGTGGTCAGCGCCACGTGCGAGTTCGACGGCTTGACGTCGTCGGCCAGCTCGATGTCCGACAGCTTGGTACGGCCGACCGCACGCTCCTGCGCCTCGGTCGGCAGCCGGTTCCAGCTGTCCAGGTCGTGCAGGTACTTCTGTACGACGACGTAGCTGCCGCCGGCGAAGTCCGGGTCCTCCGCGCCGATGGAGACCGCGGCCAGGGCGGCCCGGCCGGCCGGGTTCTCGGTTCCGTCGACGAATCCGAGCAGGTCGCGTTCGTCGAAGTACCTGAAGCCGTGGACTTCGTCGACGACGGTGACGGCCCCGGCCAGCCGGTCCGTAATCCGCAGGGCCAGCTCGAAGCACAGGTCCATCTGCCTCGCCCGGATGTGGAACAGCAGGTCACCGGGTGTCGCCGGGGCCCGGTGCCGGTCACCGGCCAGCTCCCGGAACGGGTGCAGGCCAGCCGGCTTCGGACCGCTGAACAGTCGTTCCCACGCCGTCGAGCCGATACTGGTCACGCACGACAGCCCGGCCGAGGGCACCCGGAACCCGACCGACCGCCGAAGCCCGGCAAGGTCGGCCAGCACTTCCCTGACCACGGGTTCCCCGCCCGGATCGATCGTCGCCACGAGGAACACCGCCGCACTGCTGAGCGGCGCAAGGACGTCCTGCGGCTCGGAGTCGAGCGGCGACGGCGGCACTGCGGTCATACGGGCACACTCCAGAGGTCCAGACAACTCACCGTGCTGACCCGTCAAGTCTGGCGCAGGCAGCCACCGCCCGCGTGTAGATCACGCGCGTCGTGCCGGGATGTCGTCGGGTCCAGTCGCTGCGGTCGCCCAGTTGGGCGTTATCTCGGCTGTGGTGGGTCACTGCGAGGGCTTCGTCCTGCTCGCGGGGGGCGATGTGATCGAGGCGAGGCAACGTGTCGGAGATGAGGAGGCGCCCGTGCGCCATGGAGCGCTGCCAGACATCGTAAACTTCGTCGGTCTCGGGCCAGATGGAGAACAACGCTTCGGCCAGGACCGGCCCGGTGTCGACTCCGGCGTCGATGGCGTGAATGGTCACGCCGTGCAGGTTCTCTCGGTTCCGGAGGGCCCAGTTCACCGGTCGTACCCCCCGGTAGTGGGGGAGGCGGCCGGGGTGGAAGTTGATGATGTGTTCGGCGCGGTCGATGAGGTCGGGGCCGATGATCCGGTCGTAGAGCACGCTGAAGACGAGGTCGAAGTGTCCCTCCAGGTCGTGCCAGTCGCCCGAGCGCACGAGGCACGTTGCGGGCCAGCGGTCGGTCACGTAGCCGGACAGGCGGATATCCCAGTCGGGCTCCTCGGCCACAGGGACCACGGTGTCCAGAACGGTGTCGGGCAGTGCTGCGATCGTCTCGCAGGCGTGGGCGGCCAGACTGCCTTTACCGAGCACGGCTGCACGCTTCACGTTGCGCCGCCCCCTCTCCTCAACTGCGTTCAGTAGATGAATGGTTCACTTCACATGGGCGAATAGCCTGCTATCGTCCGGCAATATCCCAATCGTCCGTCAGGCCGGGGCCAGCCTCGGCACAGCCAGACAGGAACTCCCGCCATGTCCAGCGACCCCGTCAGCGACCTGCCGTTCGGCCCGGAGCGGGCGTTTCGCCTGATCGTGTCGGGAGGCGGCACCGGCGGACACACCTATCCCGCGCTGACTGCGGTGCGGGCGCTGGCCGCACGGCTGGCCGCACACGGCCGTACGCTGGAGGTGCTGTGGGTCGGGACCGCCGGGAGCCTTGAGGAGCGCGTCGCCACGGACGAGGGCATCGCCTTCGCCCCGGTGGCCACGGGCAAGATCCGCCGATCCAGCAACCCGCTGAAGATGCTCTCCGTGGCGAACGCGAAGGACATGGGCCGGGTGCCGCTGGGTGCCGCGCAGGCCCGTTCGATCGTCGCCGACTTCCGCCCCGACGTGGTGCTGGGCACTGGCGGCTACGTGGCCGTCCCCATTGGCCTGGCGGCGAAGGTGTGCCGGGCGCCGTTGGTCATCCATGAACAGACCGTCCGGTTGGGTCTGGCGAACAAGGCGTTGGCCCGGGCAGCGGCCCGGGTGGCGGTCTCTTCGGAGGCGTCGCTGGCATTGCTGCCCGACTCCGCCCGCCGCACCGCCGTGGTGACGGGCAACCCGGTGCGTCCGGAGGTCCTTGTCGGGGAGGCGGACAAGGCCGTCGCGGCGCTCGGCCTGTACGGGTTCGACCGCACGCTGCCGACCGTGTATGTCACCGGCGGTGCGCAGGGCGCCCGGCAGATCAACCAGGCCGTGGCCGCCGCCCTGCCGTGGCTGCTGGAGCGGGCCAACGTGATCCACCAGAGCGGGCCAACCGCCGTCGGGGAACTGACCGCCCACGCTGCCACATTCCCGGCCCACCTGACGGCTCGCTACTTCGTCACCGGCTTCATCGGCCCGGAGCTTCCCGACGTTCTCGCCCTGGCCGACGTGATGGTCTCCCGCAGTGGTGCCGGCACCATCGCGGAGATCACTGCCTTGGGCAAGGCATCGGTACTGGTTCCACTGGCCACATCGGCCGGCAACGAGCAGGCCCACAATGCCGCTCACCTGCAGCGGGCCGGGGCCGCCGTCGCGCTGCTCGGCGAAGTGAGCCCGGAGGCGCTGTGCGAGGTCGTCGCACCGTTGCTGGCCGACCCGGGGCGGCGCGCCGAGGTGGCGCGCCAGGCGCGTGCTCACGGCCGCCCCGAGGCGGCCGAACTGCTGGTCGACGTACTGCTGTCGGTCGTCGCCGAGGGCCGCCCGTAGCGCGCGGACGTGGACGCACTGGTTCGGGTGGCGTGCAACGCGTGGCCGAGCACGGTGACGACGTGGACCACGTCCGTGGTGGTCATGGCGGGGTGAAAGGGCAGGCTCAGGATTTCCAGCGCCACCTGCTCGGTGGCGGGCAGGTCGCGACGCCACTGCGCGAAGGCGGGCTGGAGGTGGTTGGGCGGGTAGTGCACGCCCACTGCTACCCCCTCGGCGTGCATCAACTGGAAGACGTCGTCCCGTCTCGGGACACGGACCACGCAGTTGAAAGGGACCGCGCTGTCGATGCCGACGTCGACCAGAGCCGCCTGGTCGAGGTTGTGCAGAGCAGCCCGGTAGGCCCGCCACAACGTCTTTCGTCTGGTCTCCAGTGTCCCGAAGTGCTGCAGCTGAACCCGCCCGATAGCAGCGTTGATACCCGACAGCGGTGCGCGGAGCCCGATGCGCTCGACCGTGTAGGCGGTAGTCCGCAAGCGCTCGCTCTGCGGTTGGGCGATGCCCAGAAGCCGCAGACCGCGCGCAGCCTCGGCCTCCTGCTCGGTGCGCGGCACGATTGCTCCGCCTTGACCGCAGGTCAGCTGCTTGATCGGGCCGAACGAGAAGCACGTCGTCACCTGCGGGCGTGCCCCGACCCGCTGAAGGCCGCACCGGGAGCCGAACGCCTGCGCGGCGTCCTCCACGATCGTGACGCCAGAAGCCGCGAGGGTGTCGTGGACGGCGCTCAGATCTACGGCCCGCCCGCCATACAACACGGGCATGACCGCTCGCGTGGCCGGGGTGACGGCCTCCATGACAGTGCGTTCGGTCATGCACAGCGTGACGGGGTCGACCTCGGCAAAGCGCGGGACCGCGCCGCACATCACGATCGCCTGGACGCTCGCGCAGAACGTCATCGACGGCACTACCACATCGTCACCGGCCCCGACGCCCGCCACGAGCAAGGCGATGTGGAGCGCGTCGGTGCCCGATGCCACAGCCACCACGTCAGGAACGCCCAGAAACTGCGCCACCTCGCCCTCGAACGCCTCCGTTTCCCGGCTGTGCCCGTACTGGCCCTCGGCCAGCACCGCAGCGACCGCGTCCGCCTCGGGGCCGTGGATGAACGGCCTGGCGTTGACACCGGCCTGCGTGGGGTTCAGCGTCATCCGGATCTCCCTTCCACAGCGGTGGGCGCGGCCAGTTCGAGCAGGGCGGTTGGCTTGCGCAACATCGGCGCCCACCGGTCGGGGTTGGTGCGGTACCACTCCACGGTCTGCGCCAAGCCCGTCCGGAGGTCGTGACGCGGCTGGTAGCCGAGCGCCTGGACCGCCTTGGAGCAGTCCATCGAGTAGCGCAGGTCATTGGCGGTCCGGTCGGGGATGTAGGTGACCGCCTCCCAGGTGGCGCCGCAGGCGTCCAGGATCATCCCGGTCAGTTCGCGGCTGGTCAGGTCGGTTCCGCAGCCGAGGTTGTAGACCTCGCCAGGAGTGCCATGACGCAGGACCAGCTCGACTCCGGCGCAGTGGTCGGCGACATGCAACCAGTTGCGGACGTGCTGCCCCCGGCCGTGCAAGGTGACCTGCTCCCCCTTGAGAAGCCGGGTCACGAACAAGGGGATGATCTTCTCCGGGTGCTGGTGGGGCCCGTAGTTGTTGCTGGAGCGGGTCACACACAGCGGCAACCTGCTGGTCTGCCAGTATGAGAGCGCGATCAGGTCGGAGGCGGCCTTGGACGCGGCGTAGGGGACCGAAGGGCGCAGAGGTGCGTCCTCGGCAGCCGAGCCGGACAGTAACGGTCCGTAGACCTCGTCGGTGGAGACATGGACGAAGCGTTCGCCGCCGTGGCGCTGAGCGGCGTCCAGCAGGGTCTGCGTGCCCATCACGTTGGTGGTCAGGAAGGTCCCCGCCGCGTAGAAGCTGCGATCGACGTGGGACTCGGCGGCGAAATGCACCACCGCCTCGTGCCGCTGGACCAGTTGGTCCACCAGCGGCCGGTCGAGGATATCGCCCTCGACGAAGGTCAGCTTGGGCGAGAGGAACGCCTCGCCCAGGTTGTGGATGTGCCCTGCATAGGTGAGTGCGTCCAGAACGGTGACCTGGCCGATGTCGTTGGCGGGCAGGATTCGCTTGACGAAGTGCGAGCCGATGAACCCGGCTCCGCCGGTGACGAGTACGTCCATGGTGGTGAACCAATCCGGGAGGGCCCGACATCGTCCGGCCAGCCGCGTTGCAAGGGCGAGATCAGGGAGTCGAGCAGTTGTCGGCGACGGGTCGCTCGTGGCTGGTCGGGCAGCGGCAGCTCCGCCCACACCCGCTTGCCCGTCGCGGTAGTGGCTGTGCCCCAGCGGCCGACGGTCAGCGCGTCGACCAGGAGCATCCCCCGACCGTCCTCCGCCTGATCGCCGACCCTGCGCACAGCGGGCTGGGCGCGGTTGCCGTCCAAGACTTCGATCACCACCGACGGCTTCGTGACACTGGCGTACAAGCCCACTGTCACCACCGGCCCGGGGTCGTGCAGGACGGCATTGGTGACCAGCTCCGAGACCAACAGTCTGATGCTGTCCACGCAATCGGGGTCGAGGTAGATCCCCCACAGCCGCAACGAGGCCACCGCCCGGTCCCGGGCCACAGCCACCGCCGCCGGGGTGGACGGGAGGAACCACCGCGTCCCGTAGGCGGCCTGGCTGGTCATGACGTCGGCTCGCAGTCGGCCAGCGGCACTTCGGCGGCCGCCTCGTCCACGGCTTCGTGCTGCTCGCGTCGCGGAAGCGGGTCGAGGGAGGTGATCGGTGGGTACACGGGCACTCCTGGCAGGCAGCGTTCTTCGGCTGGGGTGCGATGCTGGGAAGGGCTACGGTTGCCGTCCTCACCGTTCCTCCGTGCCGCGCAGACCCCGGAGCTGTCCGCCCGGCCAGGGACTTTTCCCTCGCTGGGCTGACAACCATTCAACGGGGGTACACAGAGCGTGAGAACGGAGGAGACTGCGGAGAACCTTGAAAGCGTTGAAAGTTCGGGGGTTGTCATGGCAGTACGAACCCGCACACCCAACATGGGGCTCGCCCGTCTCATGGCCGAAGCAGGCTGGGGCAATGGACAGTTGGCCCGCGCCGTCAACCGCGCCGGACTGGAATCAGGGCTCGATCTCAACTACGACGAGTCAGCCGTGTCGCACTGGCTGACCGGCACCCTGCCGCGCCGCCAGGTACGCCCGGTCATCCTGGAAGCCCTCTCCCGTAAGCTCGGCCGCCCGATCACCTCCCACGAGGCCGGCTTCGGAGACGATGCCGACGCCCTGCCCCAGACCGACCCGGTGGCCGCAGTGATGGACCTCGGCCAAGCCGACATGGACCCCTCCCGGCGCAGCGTACTGGCCGCCGGGATGTACTCGGCCGCGCTCATGGTCCCGGACTACACCGAGCTCTCGGGCCGCCTGGAGGCGTCGCGCACCGGCCGCACCACCCACATCGGGGCCGGCGAGGTGAGCACGGTGCGCACCATGACCGACCGCATCGCCGATATCCTCGACGAACTCGGGGGCGCCCACGCCCGCCCGATGGCTGCCGCATTCCTGGTCAACACCGTCGGTCCCTACCTGAAGGCATCCGCCAACGAACGGGTCAGGACCGACATGCTCGGCGCCGCCTCCGACCTGGTGTACCTCACCGGCTGGATGGCCATGTACGAGAAGGCCCACGGCCTGGGCCAGCAGTACTATGTCCAGGCCCTCAACCTGGCCGCCGCAGCCAAGGACCACGTGACCTACTGCCGCACCCTGCGCGGTATGGCCTTGCAGGCCTCCAACCTCGGCTACGGCAACAAGGCCCTCCAACTCGCCGACTCCGCCTCCGAGGCAGCGCCCGCTGCCGGCCCCCGCCTCCAGGCGTTCCTGGCTGGACAGCAGGCCCACGGCGCGGCCATGGTCAAGGACCGCAACCAGGCGTTCGCCCGGCTCCGCGAGACCGAGACCGCGCTGGCCAAGGCCGACTCACGACGCGACGCGGTGGGCGGCTACGACGAGTCCGCCTACCAGTTCCACACCGCCCATGTCCTGTACGAACTCGGCGACCTGCCCGGCTCCATCAAGGCCCTCCAGCAGTCCAACCGGGTCCGCCCCACCCAGGAACGTCAGGGCCGCGTGCACGCCAACGGCCTCCTGGCCCAGCGTCAGCTCGAACTCGGCCACGTCGAAGCGGCCTGCGCCACCTGGCAGGTCTTTCTCGACGACTACGCCTTCGTCTCCTCGGCGCGAGGCGACGACCACTTCCAGACCATGCGCATCAGCCTGCGCCCCTATCGGCAGAACCGCGCCGCCCGCGAACTCGACGAACGCGCCCGCACCGTGGCCCGGCAGAAGGCGTAGTGCCCGCGCCCATCTCCCTGGCGTGGGCAGGATCAGCTCCTGACGGACGGTGAGGATCGCCTTCGGCCACAGGCATGCGCGTGTGTTTGCGCCGTCCGCTCTCGTGCCCGCCAGATAGGTGCACGGGGGCCGGGGGGAACGTTCGGCCGCCCGGTCTCAGGGGATGATGACGACCTTGCCTCGGGTCCGGCCGGCGTCGCTGGAGCGGTGGATGTCCGCGAGGTCGGCCAGTGGGCGTGACTGGCTGATGTCGATGGTGACCGCGCCCGCGTCGACGAGTTCCACCAGCGCCGCCAGCTGCGCCACATCGTTGCGGGCGACCATGTGCATCGCCGTCACCCCGGCGTCGGCAGGTGGCTCGACCGGGGTCGCGATCGAGACGATCCGCCCGCCCGGTCGCACCAGAGGCACCAGAGCCGCGGCGTCCGGCGGGCTCAACGGGACAAGATTGAGCAGAGTGTCCACCGGGCCGTCGAGCGCGGCGCCGACCGGCCCGGTGGTGTAGTCGATCACTCGGTCCGCCCCTTGCCGCAGGACCGTCTCGGCACTGCGGGCGCTGGCGGTGGCGATCACCTCTGCCCCGGCGTACTTCGCGAGCTGCGTCGCGAAGCCACCGACGCCGCCGCCCGCACCATTGATCAGCACCCGCTTCCCGGCGGCTGTGTTCCCGTGCTCGAACACCGCCTGCCATGCCGTCAGACCAGCCACAGGAAGAGCGGCGGCGTTCGCGAGAGGGACGGAGTCCGGCACCGCGACCAGCACGGCGACGGACGCACGCACGTACTCCGCAGCCGCACCTCCGCCGTCGAGCCGCCCGATGACCCGGTCACCGACCGCGAACCCGTCCGCCCCCGTGCCGATCTCGGCCACGGTGCCGGCGACGTCCCAGCCGAGCGTGTAGGGCAGGTCCACGGGGAAGAACGTCTGCAGCAGTCCGGCGCGCAACGCGGCCTCGGTGGGGGCACACCCTGGCCGACAGTCCCGAATCCCTGGCCACAGCCCCCGCCTGCGGCCCCGGCGACCACCAGCTCTCGGAGCGCTGTGCCTCGGACAGCGTCGACCGGAGCGGAGACGGCGGTCCGGTCACCACCGTGCTCTGCGGGGCCTATGAGCTCGACGCGTCCCGTACTCACCCGCTGTTGCTGACCCTGCCGGATCTGATCCACCTGCCGGCACACGCGGGCCACCGTCCCGAGTTGGGCGCAGCCGTGGCGCTCCTGGCCGCCGAGGTGGAGCACCCGCGCCTGGGCACGGACGCGGCCGTCCCCGCACTTCTGGACACTCTGCTGCTGTACATCCTGCGCCTCTGGTTCAACGAACAGCCCTCCCGGGGCAGCACCACCGGCTGGGCCGCCGCACTGAACGACCCGCCGGTCACCGCCGCACTCCACGCCATCCACCGAGCCCCGGCATCGCCGTGGACAGTGGCGAAACTCGCCGCGGAAGCCGGGCTCTCCCGGGCACCGTTCGCCCGGCGCTTCGCCATGCTGACCGGCCAACCGCCCCTCGGATACCTGACCTGGTGGCGGATGACCACGGCAGCGCGCCTGCTGCGGACATCGGACGCACCGTTGAGGTCCATCGCCGCCCAGGTGGGCTACACATCCGAGTTCGCCTTCGCCAACGCGTTCAAACGCACCCACGGGACGGCACCCGGCACGTACCGGCGCGGGAGCTGAATCCGGGCGTTGCCCCAAGGCCGGCATGCGCGGTTGTCAGTGGTGCGTGCCCGGCGCCGGGAAGCCCTCCTGGCCGCCCGGCCGGGTCGGCGTGGCGTCACTGCCCTCCGATGAAGTCGGCCAGGTCACGCTCGAGGGCTGCCTTCGGCTTGGCTCCCACGATGGTCCTGACGACCTCCCCGCCCTGATAGACGTTCAGCGTCGGGATGGACTGGACCCCGTACCTGGCGGCGGTGTCCGGATTCTGGTCGATGTTGAGCTTGACCACCTCGATCTGGTCGCCGTACTCGGCGGCAAGCGCCTCCAGGCTCGGCGCGACCTGGCGGCAGGGGCCGCACCACTCGGCCCAGAAGTCCACCAGAACCGGCTTGTCGCTCTGCAGGACATCCTCGTCGAAACTCGCGTCGGTAACGGCCTTGAGCGCCATTCGTGTCTCCCCAGTCATATGGACGTGCGGTGATGCCTCGCCGCAACTGTGCCCCGACGAGCCCCGGTGTACTCCGGTTCGGGGTCACGGGCCCCCATCGGCCGCCCGATCATCTGTACGCGGACAAGTTCGGGCGCTCCGGCAGGCCGAGTTGTTGGCCGGCAGGGGCGGCGTCATGCTGAATCCATGGAGCCGGTCAGCGGAGGCGACGGCGATCACGCGCTGGATCACGCGCTGGTGGAGTGGGCGTTCCGCCAGGCCTCCGTGTCGATGTCCGTCTTCGACGCCCAGCAGCGGTACCTGCGGCTCAACGACACCGCCTGCGAGGCCATGGGGGTCGCCGAGGGGGCCCTGCGCGGTCGGGCCTTCCCGGCCGGCGTCCCGCAGGACGTCGACCAGCTGGGCACGCTGCAGGCACTGCGTGACGTCGCGGCTGCCGGCGAGCCGGTGCACTACGAGAGCTACACCCGGGCGCCCTCCGGGATCCGCGAGCACGCCTGGAACCTGGAGATGTGGCCGATCCGGGACGCGTCCGGAGCGGTCTGCGCGGTCGGGATGGCCGCGTTCGACAGCAGCGAGCAGCACTGGGCGCGGCAGCGGCTGGCCGTGCTGGACGAGGCCGCGGTGTCGATCGGCACGACCCTGGACCTGGGCCGTACCGCGCGGGAGCTCGCCGAGCTGGTCGTCCCCCGCTTCGCCGACTTCGCCAGCGTGGACCTGCTGGAGGCGGTCCTGCGCGGCGAGGAGCCCGCCACCGGTCCCCCGGACGCCACGGTCGTACTGCGCAGGGTCGCGCACCTGTCCACCGTCCCGGGGACCCCGGAGGCCGTCATCGGCCTCGGTGCCAGCGACACCTACCCGTCCTACTCGCCGCCCGCCCGGGCCCTGCACTCCGGACTGGCGGTGCTCAGCGGCAACGGGGACCCGGACTTCGACCACTGGATGGAGAGCACGCCCGCCCGGGCGGAGAAGATCCGCGGCTTCACCGTCACCTCCCTGATGGCGGTGCCGCTGATCGCCCGCGGCACCACGCTCGGCGTCGCGGTGCTGCTCCGTACCCGGCCGGACGCCTTCACCAAGGACGACTTCACCCTGGCCAGGGAACTGACCAGCCGCGCCGCCGTCTGCGTCGACAACGCCCGCCGCTACACCCGCGAGCGCATCACCGCGATCACCCTGCAGGAGAGCCTGCTGCCGCGCGGCCCCTCCCGGCACTCGGCGGTGGAGACCGCCTGCCGCTACCTGCCGACCGACTCTCTGGCCGGTATCGGCGGGGACTGGTTCGACATCATCCCGCTCTCCGGCGCCCGGGTCGCCCTGGTGGTGGGCGACGTGGTCGGCCACGGCCTGCACGCCTCCGCGAACATGGGCCGGCTCCGCACCGCCGTACAGACCCTCGCCGACGTCGACCTGCCGCCGGACGAGCTGCTGGCGCACCTGGACGACCTGGTGCTGCGGCTCGGCGGCGACCCGGACGGCGATGGACAGGGGGTCGGCGGCGAGACCAGCGCGAGCTGCCTGTACGCCGTCTACGACCCGGTGTCGCGGACGCTGACCGTCGCCAGCGCCGGGCATCCGCCGCCCGTCCTGGTGCTGCCGGACGGCAGCACCAGCGTCGTCGAGGTCACTCCGGGGCCGGTGCTGGGTGTGGGCGGGCTGCCCTTCGAGTCCACCGAGCTCACGCTCCCCGAGGGCAGCCTGATCGCGCTCTTCTCGGACGGCCTGGTCGAGGCCGTGGACCACGACCCGGACCTCGGGTACACCCGGCTGCGCCGGGCGCTCACCGGTGCGACCGCCTCCCTGGAGACCTGCTGCGACCGGGTCCTCGCCGCGCTGCTTCCGGAGCACCCCGCCGACGACGTCGCCCTGGTGCTGGCGCGCACCACGGCGCTGGGTGCCGACCACGTCCGGGTCTGGGACCTGGCCCCCGACTTCGCCGGCGTCGCCGAGGCCCGCAGGATCGCCGCCGCCCAGCTCGACGCCTGGGGCCTGACCGAGGCCGGGTTCGTCACCGAACTGGTCGTCAGCGAGCTGGTCACCAACGCGATCCGCTACGGCGCACCGCCGATCCAGCTGCGCCTGATCCACGACCGCTCGCTGATCTGCGAGGTCTCGGACGGCAACCCGAGCTCCCCGCACCTGCGCCGCGCCCGGGTCTTCGACGAGGGCGGCCGCGGCCTGCTCCTGGTCGCCCAGCTGACCACCCGCTGGGGCACCCGCCACTCCCCCACCGGCAAGACGATCTGGACCGAGCAGGCCCTGCACCGGCACGCGTGAGCAGCCGTCCGTCAGCCGCCCGTTGCACCGTTCACAGGCCGCCCTGTGCGCGCCCTTCGTGAGCAGGTCCCGGCCGGCCCCCGGGCACCGGTCGGGACCGGGCGCTCAGGCGGTCGGGACAGCGGGCCGGGGAGCGTGGTCGGCATCGGACCACCTCCTGAAAGGCCGGAACGGTCATGTGCAGAATCCACGGTCATTTCGACGCCACCAGCTCACCCCACGAACTCCGCGCCGCGGGCGCCCTGCAGCGGCACGGCGGACCCGACGACAGCCGGGTGGCCTGCGGACCGGGCTGGGGCCTCGGCAGCAGCCGGCTCGCACTCACCGACCCCGCCGGCGGACGCCAGCCGTACGAGCTCGCCGGGGGCCGGATCAAGGTCGTCTTCAACGGGGAGATCTACAACCACGCCGAGCTGCGGGCCCGCCTGGAGACGCGCGGGCACACCTTCGCCGACCGGTGCGACGGCTCGGTCCTCCCGGCCGCCTATGCCGAGTACGGGCGGGAGTTCACCGAGCAACTGGACGGGATGTACGCCGTCGCGCTGATGGACCTGCGCGCCGAGCCGACCCTGCTGCTGGCCACCGACGACGCCGGCATGAAGCCGATCTACTACCACTGGGACGAGGCCCGCCGCCGGCTCTTCTTCGCCTCCGAGCTGCCCGCGCTGCTCGCGCTGGCCCGGATCCGTCCCGCGCTCTGGGAGCCCGGGCTGGACAGCTACCTCGCCACCAAGACCCCGTTCGGCGAGGAGACCATGTTCGAGGGGATCCGCGTCCTGCCCCCGGGCACGACCGCCGTCTGCTCCAGCAGCAAGGGCCTGCGGCTGTACCGGCGGCAGGCGGCCGAAACGCCGCTCCCGCCCGGTGAGCCGGGCGAGCTGGTGCGCGGCGCGCTCACCGGCGAGGTGCGGCGGCTCGCCGTCGCGGACGCCGAGGTGTGCGCGATCACCAGCGGCGGCCTGGACTCCAGCCTGGTCACCGCGCTGGCCGCGCAGGACTCCACCGCCGGCCTGCACTCGTTCACGATCGCCTACCGGGGCGAATGGCCGGGCGACGAACGGCACTTCGCGCGCGCCGTGGCCGAGCGCTGCGGCACGGTGCACCATCAGGTCGAACTCGACATCGCCGACTTCCCCGAGCTGCTCCCCGAGGTCGCCTGGCATCTGGGGCAGCCCAACGCGGACCCGATCACCCTCAGCACCTTCGGACTGTTCCAGGCCGTGCACCAGGCCGGTTTCAAGGTGGCGCTGACCGGCGACGCCGCCGACGAGATCTTCGCCGGCTACGGACGCGTGCACGCGGCCGTCGCCGCGCGCGGGGCCTGGATCCCGGCCTACGTGGACGCGCTGGCCGCGATCCCGCAGGAGGCCCGGAGCCGCCTCTACAGCGCCGACTACCGCGCCTACATCGGCGACCGGGGCAGCGCCTCGGAGGCGATCGCGGACCGGCTGCGCGAGGACGCGGTCCGCCGCAGCCGTCTCGACGTGCTGAGCGACTTCGAGACGCGGGTGCGCCTGCCCGCGTACCACCTGCGCCGGGTGGACCACCTGAGCATGGCGCACGCGGTCGAGGTGCGGCTGCCGTTCTGCCAGCGCTCGGTGAGCGGCCTGGCCCTGGCCCTGCCCGCGGAACAGCGGGTGGGCGAGGGGCGCGGCAAGGTCGCCCTGTACGCCGCCGCGTCCGGACTGCTGCCGCAGTCGGTCCTCAGCCGGCCGAAGCAGCCGTTCACCCTCCCGATCACGGCGATGCTCGCGCCCGGGACGCCGCTGGCGGCCTACGCCCGCGAGGTGCTCAGCCCGTCGCGGCTGCGCGCCGCCGGTCTGCTGGACCCGACGGCGGTGGACCGGCTGCTGGCCGCGCAACGCGCCAGGCCGACCGACTGCCTGGCGCTGGCGATCTGGTCACTGCTGATGTTCGAGCTGTGGCGCGAGGAGTTCGGCGTCTCCGGGCGGGTGCCGCAGCAGGCGGCGGGCGCCCGTACCGAAGCGGAGCCGTCCCTGCTGGAGGTGACCTCATGAGTACCGCGACGATCAGCCGCACCCGGGTCCGGGACGGCCGCGCACAGCTCGCGCGCGCGGTGGGGGCGCCCGGCCCGACCCTGGTGCTGGACGCCGACACCCTGCCGTCCCGTGACGGGGAACTGCTCGCGTCCCTGGCCGCCGTCCGGCTCGGGCTGCGGGCGGCGCACCCCGCCCCGGGCGCCGACGGACCCGACAGCGGGCAGGGCGGCGACGGCAGCGGCGAGCAGGGCGAGGTGCTGAAGTGGGCGCTGTTGGCCCCCTCCCCGCACCCCCTGTTCGACCTGGACTACCGCTTTGTGCAGGCCATGCCCGGCAGCCACGACCGGTTCGACCTGAACGGCAACTGCGGACACTCGCTCCTCGCCGCGATCACCGCGACGGCGGGCCGGGGCCGGCTCGACCGGCTCGCCGTCGGCGACCGGGTGCGGGTCCGGGTGCTCAACAACGGCGACCAGGTGGTGTGCGAGGTCGACGAGACGGCCCGGGGGCGCGCCGTGTTCACCGCGCACTTCCTGACGCCGCCGCACACCCGGCTCGGCTCGCTGCTGCGGGACGGCGGACGGGTCGTCAGCATGGGCAACCCCTACCTGTTCGTCGACGCGGCCAGGCTCGGGGTGCGCAGCCCCGAGCAGTTGTTCGGCGAGCCGCCCGGCCTCTGCCAGGCGCTGGCGCGGCTGCGCGAACAGCAGGCGGCCCGCCTGGGCTGGCCCGTGGACGGCGCGTTCCCCAAGGTGGCCGCCGTGGTGGCGGCCGGACCCGGACGGCTGGCGGTGCGGGCACTCACCGTACCCGGCTGGCATCCCGGTCTCGCGCTGACCGGCGCGGTCTGCCTGGCCGCGGCCTCGGCGCTGCGCGGCACCGTCCCGCACCGGTTGTCGCACGTCTTCGGGGCGCCGCCGTCCGGGCGGATCCAGATCGACACCCCGTCAGGACCGGTCGAGGCCCGCTACGCCGCGACCGGGGACGGGCAGGACGACGAACTGCTGTGGGTGAGTGTGGGCGGCAAGGAGGTCCACCTGCTCGGACCGGTCGCGGTCGACCTGCCCGACCTGCCCGACTCGCCCGACCTGCCGAACTTGCCCGACCTTGCAGGACCCGCCGCTTCGGACGCCGAGGAGCTGTCGCATGCCTGAGACCGTGTCCGCCCCGCGCACGGCAGCGGAGCCGCGCTACGACCTGGTCGTCACCGGGGTCCGCCTGGTCACCCCGGAAGGGGTGGCCCCCGGCGGGATCGCCGTGACCGGCGGAGTGATCGCCCGGGTCCTCGGTCCGGGCGAGCGGCCACCCGCCGCCCGTACCGTCGACGGCGGCGGTCGGCACCTGCTGCCCGGGCTGATCGACTCCCATGTCCACTTCCGCACCCCCGGCCTGACCCACAAGGAGGACTGGGCGCACGCGAGCCGCGCGGCGGTCGCGGGCGGTGTCACCACGGTGATCGACATGCCCAACACGGTGCCGCCGCTGCTCACCGCGGCCGACGCCCACCGCCGGGCGGAGCAGATCACCGGCCGGTCGCTGGTGGACTTCCGCTTCCACCTGGGCGTGGCGGGCGACGACCCGTCACCGCTGCTGGAGGTCACCGCGCGTGAGGCGACCAGCGTGAAGGTGTTCCTGGCCGGGCACCACACCGCCCCGAACGTGGTGCGCGACCCGGTGGCCCTGGACCGGATCTTCGGCACCGCGCGGGAGGCGGGGCTTCGGCTGCTGCTGCACGCCGAGGACGACGGCGTCTTCGCGCTGCTCGACCGCTGGCGCGGGGAGCCCCGCGCCTACCGCGACTACGAGCGCTTCCGGCCGCGTACCGGGGCGATCGCGGCCGTCGCGCGGGTGCTGGAACGGGTCGCGACCCACGGCACCGCCGTGCACGTGCTGCATGTGTCCACCGAGCAGGAGGCCGACCTGCTCACCGCCGCCGCCCACGCCGGCCTGCCGGTGACCTTCGAGGTGACGCCGCACCATCTCTCCTTCACGGCGGCCGACACGGCCCGCATGGGAGCCCGGGTGCGGCTCAGCCCCGCGATCCGCGACGTACCGGACCAGCACCGCCTGTGGGAGGCGGTCCGGAAGGGCCAGGCCGCGACCCTGGGCAGCGACCACGCCCCGCACGTCCTGGCGGAGAAGCTGCGCCCGCCGGCCGACGCCCCGCCCGGGCTGCCGGGCGTACAGGAGATGCTGCCCGCCGTCTTCACCGGCCTGCGGCGACACACGCCGCTGGAGTCCGCGGACGCGCAACTGTCGTGCATCGCACGGCTGCTGGCGTCAGGGCCGGCCGAACTCTTCGGCCTGGACGGCCGCAAGGGACGTCTGCGCGCCGGGCTCGACGCGGACTTGACCCTCTTCGACGCGGACGAGCGGTGGATGCTGGGGCCCGGCGACGTCCAGTCCAAGTGCGGCTGGTCGGCGTACGAGGGCTGGACGCTGACCGGTCGGGTGCGCCTGACCGTACGCCGCGGCGAGACCGTGTACGAGCTGGGCCCGGACGGAGCCGCCCGGTTCGGCCGCCCCGACGGGCAGTGGCTGGACGCGCGCGCCCCGGTCGCCGACGGTCGGGACGGCCGGGAGCCGGTGCCGCGGGGCGCCCGGTGACCGCCGGGCGCCCGGTGAGCGCGCAGCGCCCGGTGACCGCCGGGCGCGGCGTCCTCGCGGCGACGGCGCTGGCCTGCGGGGTCGGCGTGGCGGGGATCTACTACGCCCAGCCGCTGCTCCCCGCACTCGCCGCCGCGTTCGGCGTGGGCCAGGCCGGGGCGGCGGCCGTGGTGACCTCCGGTCAGATCGGCTACGCGGCGGGGCTGCTGCTGGTCGTCCCGCTCGGCGACCGCCATGACCACCGGGTACTCGCCAGGACGCTGCTCCTGCTCGCCGCCGGGGCCGCGGTGCCGGCGGCCGCCGCGCCCAGCCTGCCGGTGCTGGCCGCGGCCGCCGTCGCGCTGGGGGTGACCGGCAGCGCCGCGCAGGTGCTGGTCGCGCTGACCGCCGCACGGGCTCCCGCCGCGCGGCGCGGGCGCGCGGTGGGCACGGTGATGGCCGGACTCACCGTGGGCATCCTGCTGGCCCGGGTCCTCGCCGGCTCGCTGGCCACGGTGTCCTCCTGGCGCGCCGTGTACGCGGCGGCGGCCGTGCTGTTCGCGATCGCCGCCCTGCTGGTGCACACCGTCCTGCCCGCCGCCGGCGCACCGCGCGGCGCGGACCCCGGGCGGCCCGGGTACCTCCGACTGCTGGCCGGGACGGTCCGGCTGGCGGCGCGCGACCCGGTGGTGCGCGGCAGATGCGCGCACGGGTTCGCCTCCTTCGCCGCCTTCTCCGCGTTCTGGACGCCGTGCGCCTACCTCCTCGCCGCACCGCCGTACCGGTTCGGCGAGGCCGCAGTCGGTCTGTTCGGGCTGGCCGGGGTGGCGGGGGCGCTCTTCGCGCAGCCTGCGGGCCGGTTGTGCGACGGCGGACACGCACGCGCCGCGGGCGCCTGGTTCACCGTGCTGATGGCCGTGTCGTTCGTCCTCCTCGCGGCCGGGCGGGGCAGTCTGGTGGCGCTGGCGACCGGGGCCGTGCTGCTGGACCTCGGGCTGCGTGGCGCCCAGACCGCCAACCAGCACCGGATCTACCAGCTCCCCGCCGCCCTGCACAGCCGGCTCACCACCGCCTACATGACCTGCTACTTCCTCGGCGGCGCGGTCGGCTCGGCACTGTCCGCCGCCGTCTACAGCCGGGCCGGCTGGACCGGCGTCTGCCTGCTCGGCACGGCGCTGGCCGCCGCACCCCTGCTCCCGCTGACCGTCTCCCTGCTCCCCCGGGCCGCCCGCCCGCGCGCGACGCGCCGCCGGGCGGTGCCGGACGGACCCACCCGCTCCCCCGCTCCCACCGCCACCCGACCAGCCGAGGAGTCCCGATGACCACCACCAACACCACCACGACCAGCACCGCCAGCACCAGCACGGCCGGCACCAGCGCCGCCCCCACCGCCGGAGCCCTCACCAAGTTCGCCGATCCGCTGCCCATCCCGCCCCGGCTGCGCCCGGACCCCGGCGACCCGCTGCCGCACCTCACCATCCGCACCGAAGCTGCTGAGATCCAGCTCCACTCCGAACTGCCGCCGACGCCGCTCTGGACCTACCAGGGCTGCTTTCCCGGGCCGGTCTTCGACGTCCGCCGCGACCAGCGGATCCGGGTCACCTGGAGCAACCACACCACCACCCCCTACCCGGCCCTGGTCGCCCACCTGGCCGACGCCCCCGGCAACCCGTCGCTGGCCATGAACGACCCGGGGATCGGCGCGGCGACGCCGGTTCCCGGCACCGACGCGATCCCCGCGTGGTTCGTCACCCACCTGCACGGCGCGGTCACCGGCGGCGGCAACGACGGGTGGACCGAGAACGCCCTGCTCTACGGCGACGCGCAGCTGTCGGAGTACCCGAACCGGCAACCGGCGATGACCCTCTGGTACCACGACCACGCGATGGACATCACCCGACTGAACGTCTACTCCGGGCTGGTCGGCATGTACCTGCTGCGGGACGAGGAGGAGGACCGGCTGCACCTGCCCCACGGCGACCGGGAGATCCCCCTGATCATCTGCGACCGCAACCTGGCCACCGACGCCGAGGGCCGCCCCACCGGGCAGCTCCTGCACAAGACCACCGGCACGCTCCCGTTCGTCGGCCCGTACACCCTGGTCAACGGGCGGATCTGGCCGCATCTGGAGGTGCGGCCCGGCTGGTACCGCTTCCGGCTGCTCAACGCGTCCAACTCGCGCAGCTACCGGCTGCACCTGCTCGATGCGGCCGGCGACCGGGTGAGCGGCGCGGCCTGGCAGATCGGCACCGACAGCGGACTGCTCGGCGCCCCGATCCCGCTCGCCGCCGAAGGGCTGGTGCTCGCCCCGGCCGAACGCGCGGACCTGCTCGTCGACTTCGGCGCCTTCCCCGGGACGGAGCTGCGCCTGGTCAACTCGGCGCAGGCGCCGTTCCGGGGCGACCCGCTGCCGCCCGGTGTGCGCCCGGGCGATCCGCTGCCCGCCGCCAGGCTCCCCGAGCCGGACGTGATGCTGTTCCGGGTCGCCGCCGAGCCCGCCGACGACGGTTTCCGTCTGCCGGCGGTCCTCTCCCCCGGCTTCACCCGGCTCACCCACGAGGCGCTGCCGCCCGACCACGAGCACCGGATGCTGGCGCTCGCCGCCGACCCCGACGGCACGCTGGGCCTCTGGGAGCTCGCCGAGGTCCCGCCCGCCCAGGGACCCACCGCTCCGGGCCAGGTGCTCGACGGCATCGTCCAGGTCCGGGCCGCCGACGGCACGGTGACGACCTATCAGCGGCTCGCCCGGCACTTCGACGACACCCTCAACTGGCGCGCCCGCATGGACGGCTGGGAGCAGTGGCGGATCCTCAACCTGAGCGGCATCCTGCACCCGATCCACATCCACCTGATCCGCTTCCAGCTGCTGGGGATCGACGGCTACGCCACCGGCTCCTTCGACCCCGCGCACGGCGGGACGGCCACCGGAGCGCCCGTCGGCTACCTCGGCGCGCTCCCGATCGACGCCACCCAACAGGGCTGGAAGGACGTGGTGCGGGTGCCGCCCGGCGCGATGGTCTCGATCGCCGGGCGCTTCGGCGGCGCCGCCGGGCGGTACATGTACCACTGCCACATCCTGGAGCACGAGGACGCGGGCATGATGCGGCCGTTCAGCGTGATGCCCGGCCCGGTGCTGGCCCTCGACCCCGGGATGGGCGGGGGCGGCATGGGGATGGGCTGACCGGCCCGACCGCAGGCCGGCACAGCATCCCTACGCAGTGCGTCCGCCCCGGGACCGAGGTCCCGGGGCGGACGTGTGATGGTGGTCGACGGTTGCCGTCCCGTCCTGGGCGGACGTTGCGGTCAGCCACTGCGGTCAGCCGTTGTGGTCAGCCCCTGTGGTCGGGGCCGGGCGGCGAGGGCGGGCACGGCCAGTGGTGGCACTCGGCCGGACCCGGGGTCTCGTCCGTCGGCGGGCACGGGTCGTGGTGGCACTCGGCCGGGCCCGGCGTCGGCTCGGCCGGACCGCCGACACCTTCCCTGCCCTGCGTGCTGGTGTTCTCCTGCATCTGGTGCTCCTGACTCTCGAAGCCCCGTTTCCAGGGGCGGACCGGAAGATTCCGTCCTCGAACAATGTGCGCCCCCACACGGCCCGGGCACATGGGACCGTGGTCCCGACCACGTCCCGACCCCGCGCTAGCCGTGCCCCGGGATCGGGATGACGGCGCGGACGACCACGCCCGCGGTGCCCCGGGGCCCGTCCCGGCCGCTGACGACCAGCGTGCCGCCGAGCTCCTCGGCGCGCTCCGCCATCGAACGCAGGCCGACCCCGCCGGTGGCCCGCCCCTCGGTACCGCGGCCGCCGGGTCCCTGACCGAACCCCCCGCCGTCGTCGCTGATCTCCACCCGGGCCGAACCGTCCCGTACACACAGCCGCAGCCAGGCGTGCCGGGCCTCGGCGTGACGCACCACGTTGTGCAGGCCCTCGGCGGCGATCCGGTACAGCGCGACCTCCAGGCCCACCGGCAGCACCGGCAGCGGATCGGGGTCGAGATCGGCGCTGACGCACAGCCGGGGGCTGGTCAACTGCCCGGCCAGCTGCTCCAGGGCCCGGCTCAGGCTCTCCCGGTCCAGCACCGCGGGCGCGAGCCCCTCGGTGATCCGCCGCAGTTCGACGATGGAGTCCGCGATGCCCTGCGAGACGCCACTGAGCGGCCGGTCCGACGGGTGGTCGCCGGGCAGTGCGGCCCGCGCGGCGTCGAGCTGCAGCCGCAGTCCCGACAGCGACGGCGCGATGCCGTCGTGCAGGTCGCGCCGCAGCTGGCGGCGGGCCTCCTCGCGGGCCAGCACGATCCGCTCGCGGCCCGCCTGGAGCTCCTCGTACAGGCGCAGCGCGGCGATCGCGGGGGCCGACTGGTCGGCGAGGAAGAACAGCACCTCGGCGTCCTGCTGGTCCAGCACCGCCTCCCCCGCCCGCGCGGCGGCCTCCAGGCTGCCGATGTGCGCCCCCTCGTAGGTCAGCGGGAACCGGTGCCACAGCGGCCCGGAGGCCGTGCCGAGAACGGCCGCCTCACGGGAGCCCTCGCTGGTCTCGACCAGGACCCGCGCGGCCGGGAAGCGGAGCGTGTCCACCACGCTGGTGCAGAGCAGTCGCGGCGCGTCGGCGGGGTTCACGGTGCGGCTCAGCCGCCCGGCGAGGTCCCGCACGACCTGGTACGGCTGGGCGCGCTCCCCGTAGTAGAACTGGTCGACCACGCGCACGGCCCGCCCCGCCCCGGCCCGCAGCAGCAGTCCGAGCACCAGCGAGGCCGCCGCGAGCACCAGCGCCCCGGGCGTGCGCGAGCCGGGCAGGACCCGGGACAGCGCGAGTGCCAGCCCGACGAACGTCAGCAGCAGCACGACCAGGGACACCAGCACCACCAGCACCCGCCGGGTGGCCCGGTCCAGGTGCGCGGAGCGGTCCCGGACGAAGACCAGCCCCAGGCCCAGCGGCCACAGCAGCACCGGCACGTAGTAGACCGCGAGCGACAGGTCGCCGCCGAGCGGCAGGTAGTATCCGGCGTACCCGGCGGCCATCCACAGCAGGAACGGCATCAGCAGGAACAGCGGCACCAGCGGGCGGCCGAGCAGCCCCGCAGGGCTCGGCCCGGTCTCCGCGCGGCGGCGGCCGCGCCGCCAGCGCACGGTCATCACCACGCAGCCCAGCAGGGTCAGGCCGACCGGCACCAGTTCCAGCGGGACGCTCAGCACACTCCCGAGCCTTTCGGTGAAGGCCGCCCACGGGGAGCCGGCGAGCGGGTCGTCCATCCCGTACCAGTGATCGCGGGAGGCGTCGTCCATCCACACCTCGCCGAGCGTCCACAGGGCGATCACCATCGCCAGCGCGCGGCCCCACCAGCGGCCGGGGAGTCGCCCGTCGGGGAGCCAGAAGGGCAGCCCGTAGAGCAGGTAGGTGTACAGCACATCGCCCAGCAGGGCGACCAGGACCACCACGGTCCGGGCCGGACCGCCCGTGCCCAGCGCCGCGACGGCGGCCGACGCGCCGTGACCCACCAGTTCGGCCGCGCCCACGAGCAGCAGCCGACCCACCGCGCCGCCGGAGGGATGGGCCAGCACGAACGCCCCGGCCAGCACGCAGACCAGCGAGAACAGCATCCGTGCGCCGAACGGCACCAGGTCCAGCCGCGCCAGCCGGGCGCCGCCCAGGTCGGTGAAGCCGAGCATCGTCCACACCGCGCCGGCGACCAGGGCGAGACCGCACGCGACGTAGGCGAACGCCATACCGCTCCCACGTGCGGGCCCCGCGTCAGCTGTGGTCATGCCGGCCTTCCCGGGTCTTCGGTCCACTGTCCGATCCGCGCGACGCCCCCCGCGCGACGCGAGTCCTCCAGTGTCGGTGCCGGGCTGTCCCGAGCGCATGAGGCAGCGGTCCCGCCGAGGTCCGCTCCCCGCCCGGCCCGGGAGCCTCCGGGACCAGGAACCGCAGGACCAAGCGCCGCAGGACCAGTCACCGCGGGACCGAACGCCGCGGGGTTCAGGCGCTTCCGCCCGCCGCGCCCGGCTTCTCGCCGAGGCCCGCGTCGCGGGCCCGGGCCACCGCCTCGGCCCGGGTGGCGACCTGGAGCTTGTCGAAGATGTGCGAGAGGTGGTTGCGCACCGTCTTCTCCGCGAGGAACAGCTCGCGGGCGATTCGCCGGTTGTCCAGCCCGCGGGCGACCAGCTCCAGTACCTCGACCTCACGCGCCGTCAGCGCCGGGAACAGCAGCTCCGCCTCCCGTTGCCGGCCGCCGGCCATCAGCGCGGCGATCCGGTCCGCGACCTCGCGGCCGAAGACCGCGCCGCCGCAGGCCACCGTCCGCACCGCGTGCAGAACCTCGTCCCGGCTCGCGCCCTTCACCAGGTAGCCGCGGGCCCCTGCCGCCAGCGCGGCGAGCAGGCTGCCGTCGTCGTCGGCCATCGTCAGCATCAGCACCGGCAGCCCGGGATGACTCTCCGCCAGGTGCCGGGTGGCGTCGATCCCGGAACCGTCCGGGAGCGACAGGTCCATCACCACCACGTCGGCCCCGTGCTCGGAGACCGCCGTGCGCGCCGCGGCCACGGTCTCCGCCTGCGCGACCACGCTCACTCCGTCGGCGCTGTCCAGCGCCGCCCGCAGCCCCTCCCGGAAGAGGGGATGGTCGTCCACGATGACCACGCGCACCGCACCCTGTCCGCCGTCCAGCCGATCCGTGTACTCCACGAGTAACTACTATACGTGCGTGCACGGACACTCTCCGCACCATTGTCTGGGGTCACGCCGTCCCCGCCGAGGTGAACACGCGGCTCACCCGTTCGGTCTGACGGTCAGTTTGACCATGACGGCTTCGGGGAGGGATGCACCGATATGCGGTCTGCGTCAGTGCGGTCTATGTCTACGCGGTCCACGTCCGGACAGACGTCCAAACAGAAGGGGTCTCGCTTCCATGGGAGAGTCGCTCGCTTCCCGCAGGACCATGCTTTCGCTCGGCGGGCTCCTGGCGCTGAGCGTCTGCGCGGACGTCACGTCGGCACCCGTCGCGGAGGCGGAGTCATGGCCGCGACGGACGGCGGTCGGGCACAAGCCCCAGTACTACGTCCACAAGGGCCCGCGCGCGGTCGCGCTGACCATCGACGACGGACCGCACCCGGACTGGACCCCGCAGGTCCTGGACATCCTGGCCAAGCACCGGATCACCGCGACCTTCTGCCAGGTCGGGGCCCAGGTGCACGCCTACCCCGACCTGGTGCGCCGGGTCGCCGCCGAGGGGCACCTGCTCGCGAACCACACCTGGACCCACTGCGATCTGGCGAAGGTCCCGACGTCCACGGTACGCAACGAGATCGAACGCACCAACGACGAGCTGCACCGGGTCTCCGGCCGGCGTCCCGACATCTTCCGCGCCCCTTACGGCGTCTGGTCCCGGGCGGCCTTCGCCGAGTGCCGGCGGCTGGGGCTGCGTCCGGTGGACTGGTCGGTGGACCCGCGCGACTGGTCCAGGCCGGGAGCCCAGGAGATCGTGGAAGTGATCGAGCGCCACACCCACGCCGGGTCGATCATCCTGGAACACGACGGCGGCGGTGACCGCTCCGAGACCGTGGCCGCCCTGCGCGTGGCCGTCCCCTGGCTGCTGGACCAGGGGTACCACTTCGTCACGCCCTGACCGCCCGGTGCTCCTCGGCTGTGCGATCCTGGCGCGGTGACATGGGCGTTCGGTGTGGCGGAGTTCGAGCTGGTCCTGCTGCGGCGGATGGCCGACTTCCAGCCCGGCCTGGCCGAGCGGGCCCGCGCCGGACTCGGCTTCTCGGCGACGGACATGCGCCAGGTCAACGCCGACTGGCAGCGCTTCGTCCGGTCCCGGACGGCGCCACGCGGAGTGGCGCGTTTCCGGGCGGTGCTGGGGCCGCAGACCGCGGTCCTCGAACAGCGGACCGGCGATCTCACCTCCCGGCTGCACCGCTGGTTCCTGCCGCTCTGGCCCGACCTGCTCTTCGAGGCCGTCGAGGGCCCCGGCGGCGGGGTCTGGCAGGAGTGGCTGGTCAGAGCGCCGGGAACGAACCCTCCGCCACTGCCCCCGACCGGGACTCCCGCGCCCTGGCAGTACGTGGTCGGTGATCTCCCGCGCCTGTTCCCGAACGTCGTCCACCTCCCGGAGGACGCTCCGCATCGGTGGGTCAGCCGGTTCGCGCTCCCGGACGACTCCGGGACCATGTACCTGCACCGCGCCCGCTTCGCCTACGGCCTGCTCCAGGACGTGTCCCCGGTCGACTGACGCACACCCGACCGCGCAAGGCCTGCCGTCGACCATGGACACCTTCTGAAATCTGATGGATAGTCAGATAATGCATCCGCCGAAGCAGGGCCGTGTCACGCATGCCCCGCATCGCCGCGCGACCACCCACGGGGCACCCGTGACGAACCAGGAGGACCAGCCGTGGAGTTCGGCATGTTCATCAACGGATTCATCCCCGGCCCGGCCGCGCACGACCGCGCCTCGGAGCATCTCGCGCTGCGCCGCGAGATGGACATCGCCATCAAGGCCGACAAGCACAACTGGAAGTACGTCTGGTTCGGCGAGCACCACTCCCTCACCGAGTACAGCCACATGTCCGCGCCCGAGGTGGTGATGGGCTACGTGGCCGCCAGGACCGAGCGGATCCACCTCGGCACCGGCATCAACTCGCTGTCCCCGCGCAAGGAGCACCCGGTCCGCTTCGCCGAGCGGGCGGCCATGCTGGACCACATCACCGAGGGCCGCTTCGAGTGGGGCACCGGCCGGGGCGCCGGGTCGCACGAGCTGAAGTCCTTCAACATCATGGACACCGACTCGACCAAGGCCGAGTGGGACGAGGTCTCCCGCGAGATCGTCCGGATGTGGGAGCAGTTCGACTACTCCTTCCAGGGCGAGCACTTCACCGTGCCGACCCCGCACAACATCCTGCCCAAGCCGTACGGCCACTCCCACCCGCCGATCTGGATGGCCTGCGGCAACCCCGGGTCGTTCGCCAAGGCCGGTTCGCTGGGCATCGGCGCGATCGCCTTCAACTTCGAGCCGATCTACAACCTCAAGGGCCGGATCGAGGCCTACAAGGAGGCGGCGGAGAACCCGGTCGAGATCCTCGGCGACTACCAGAACAACAACGTGATGATGACCAACGCGGTGGTCTGCCTCAACGACCGCAAGCGGGCCCGGGAGATCGCCCTGTCGGCGGGCAACGCCTACATCGTCACGCTGGTGAACCTCTACCACGACACGATGCCCAAGTCCGCCGACGGGATCACCTGGCCGGAGCCGCCGATCAACCTCGGTGCGCTGGGCGGCGAGGACCTGCTCGACGAGCTCATCGCCGGCGGCTACCTGCTCTGCGGCACCCCCGACGAGGTCTGCGAGCAGGTCGAGGCCTACCAGCGGGTCGGCTGCGACCAGTTGGTGTTCGGCCTGGCGGCCGGCATGTCCTTCGAGGAACACCTGGAGATGGTCGAGCTCTTCGGCGACCGGGTGATCCCGGAGTTCGACCGGAGCCCCGAGCACTCGACCGCGGTCTACCGCAGGGGTGCCGCCGGCCCCAAGTACCCGTCGCTCAACGCGCCGGTGGACCCGGACCTGAAACACTCCGTGCTGCCGCTCAGCGCGATCCTCCCGCTGGCGGACTGAGCACCGACGGACTGAGCACACGGACCGGGGGCCGCCCCCGCCGACTGCGGCGGAAGCGGCCCCGGTTGCGTGCTCAGTACCGCGCGGTCAGTACTGCGTGCTCAGTACTGCGAGGTCACGGTGACTCCGCTGAACGCGGTGTTGGCGTAGAGGCTGACGTAGCGGTAGCCCGCGTCCGTGTTGGTGACGGTGATGGTCTGGTCGTTCCCGGAACCGGTGGACGCGGCGGTGTGGTCGGCGCTGGTGGCCCAGGTGCTCGGGTTGTAGTAGAGGTAGGCGTTGCCGGTGCCGCCGGTCGTGGTGACCTTCAGCGTCGTGGTGCCGGCCGGGAGGTAGAGGTACAGGTAGTCGGTGTCCCCGGCCGCGGCCGACAGGTCGGCGATGGAGCAGTTCTGGCCCAGCTCACGCGAGTCCGCCCCGGTGCACTGCGGCTCGGTCGGCACCGCGTTGCAGGCGCCGGCCGCGCAGGCGTCGAGCCAGCTGTTGAAGTCGGCGTCGTAGCGGGTGCCGATGCCGGAGTTGTAGACGGCGTAGCCGCCGTTGTAGTCGCCGACGCGGAACTTGGCGAGCATGGCGTACATGTCCTGCGGGTGCTTCTCCCACATGTACCGCACCGCGAGGTAGCCCCAGGGGTACGTCCGGGTGACGTCGCTGTTGGCGTAGGTGTTCTGCCACAGCGTGCTCAGCGCGTAGGTGTGCTTGGCTGCCTCGGCGACCGCCTCGTCGTCGGTCACGCCCCGGTAGGTGTACGAGACGTACTCGGCGATGCCCTCGATCCACCACACGTCGGGGACGGCCGTCTCCGACGCGAAGTCACCCTTGGTGTTGTAGACGGCGTCGAGGTAGTGCGTGAACTCGTGGTTGAGGTTCCAGATCCCGCCGACGAAGCCGTCGTCGGCGCTCTTGACGTACATGATGGACATGGCCTGGTTGTTGGGGTCGGTCGGGTCCCCGGTCAGGGTCATGCCGCCGTTGTTGGTGTCGATCCCGAAGATCACGCCGGCGTAGGTCTGGTAGTCGGCGGGGCTGGCGAAGACGACCAGCTTGATGCTCGACTCGTTCTGGCCGGGGATCGGGCCGGTGGCCTGGACCAGGTTCCGGAAGAACGCGTCCTGGTGCAGGACGCTGCTGCATGCGGCGTCGAGGTCGGCGGCGCTCAGCGACTGCGCCAGGAAGGTGTGCGTCGCGTCGCAGCTGTGGGTGATCGGCAGCGCCGCCGCGGTGAGCTGGGCGGCCAGGTTGCAGGTGCCGTAGTACGAGCAGTTCGCCTGGTCGTAGGCGTCGGCCATCCCGGCGACGCCGACCCACAGCGGTGCGGTCGCCCCGGTCTTCGAGGAGACGTCCAGCAGACCCTTCATCAGCGGGCGTACCTTGCCCTGGAACTCGGTGTGCTGGACGAAGCGGCCGAGCTCTGTCCCGGCGTTGGACTCCAGGTAGGCGTTGCCCGTACCCAGCAGGGCGAGGTGGTTCTGGGCGAAGGCGTCGAGGGTGTCGATGATGCTCGGGTCGGCGTCCACCGCGCTGACGAAGTCCGCGTTCTGGTGGCCCCGGAAGAGCGGGGTGTAGACGTCGTTGACGGCCGCCATCATGCTGTCGACGGCGTCGTAGGAGCTGTTGTATCCGTTGAGCAGTTGCTGGTAGACGCCGAGGTAGCGGCCCTGCAGGTTCGCGCTGTCGGTGAGGACGACCGCGTCGCCCAGGACGTCACCGTTGGCCGCGGTGACGTCGCGGGACTGCGGGTTCGCGAAGAACGCGTCCAGACCGCCCTCCACCGGCGTGGTCAGCGACGCGTCGTAGGCGCCGACGTCGGCCGTGTCGTTGTACTCCACGTAGTAACCGGCGCGCAGGAAGAGGATCAGCTGCCACTCCCCGGTCGAGTCGTCGCCGGGATACGCGGCGGCCGAGCTCTGCAGGGCGTCGGCTATGGCGATCATCTGCGGCTCGCGGAAGGCGTTGGCCGCGTCCGTGCCGGTGACGCCGAAGAGGGTGTTGACGCAGTCGGTGGTCGAGGCCTCGACGAACGACACCAGCGCGGATCCGCTCCGGCTGCCGAAGTCGGCCGGGGTACAGGAGACCGTGGCGGTCCGCGCGGCGCCCTTGGGCCGTACCCCGGCATGCGAGGCGGGGGGCGCCGTCGCCGGAGTCCGCGGCGGGAGCTGGGCCGGAGTCAGCCGGTGCTGCTGGTCGGCGGGTTGGTCGGATCTGGCCAGGGTGCGGCCGGCCGGCGAGAACGAACGAGCGGGCGTCGGGGCCGCGAGCGCCGGCTTGACGGCGCCGCGCGGCTGGGGTGCCGCGAACGCGGGCGTCGTCAGTCCGGCGAGCGCGACGACGGCGGCCAGACCGGCCGCCACGCATCCGGGCAGGGTGGAGCGGTAGCGCATCTGTACTCCTTCATGGATAGATGCGCCTCGAAAGGGTGCTGAGGCGTGAGAGGGACGCTCCCATCGCGCACCTGCCGCCGACAATACGGTGTGACATAGCACTTTGAGGGGCGCCCCATAACACTGCGCGAGCCAGGGCATAGGACGCGCCGCCCCACACCGGATCCCCCGCACCGCATGCCCGCCGCCGGACGATCAGGCGCCCGAGGCCCACGCCTGGAAGTGCGGCGCCTGTGCGATGAGGTCGTGGTAGGCCGCGGTGGCGCAGCTGAAGAGCGTGTCCGCGACCTCGCCGGCCAGGCCGTCCCGGCGCCAGGCCAGCACATAGCGGCACCACAGCGGTGTCCCGGTCAGCGGCTTGATCAGGACGTCGGGGATCGGCCGCAGCGTCGCCTGGACGACCGAGACGCCGAGGCCGTCGGCGATCATGTTCTGCAACTGGAACTGGTCGCCCAGGAACTCATGGACGACCGCCGGGGTGATCCCGGCCGCCTCGCACGCCGCATGGAACACGCCCGGCCAGCCGGCGCCGTCGTCGGGCGTCAGGAACCAGGCGTCGTCGGCCAGGTCGGCGAGGTCGACCTCCAGGCGGTGCCGGAGCCGGTGCCGCGCGGGCAGTGCGACAAAGCACGGCTCGGTCACGATGCCGCGATGCGCCACCGCGTCCGAGTGCCGCAGTCCCAGCCCCGGCTGGTCCGCGGCGATGGCCGCGTCGACCTCGCCCCGCTCCAGGAGTTCAACGATCTCCGAGGACGAGTAGACACTGCTCACGGTGAGCCCGAGGTCGGGGATCCGGTTCCTGATCCGGACCACCATCCCGGACAGGATCGGGGAGTTGGTCGCCGCGATGCGGAGGGTCTGCCGCGTTCCCGGTGTGCTGCCGCGCGGGCGGTGCCCGATCGCGTCCGCCCGCGCCAGCACGTCCCGCGCCTGGGCCAGCACCTCCGCGCCGTACTCCGTCAGCACCACGCCGGACACCCTGCGCTCGAACAGCGACTCGCCGAAGAAGCCCTCGATCCGCCGCAGCTGGGTGCTCATGGCCGGCTGCGAGTAGCCCAGGACCGAGGCGGCCCGGCCCACGCTCCCGGCGTCCGCGATCGCACAGAGCACTCGCAGGTGCCGCAGCTCCAATTCCATCAGCACTCTCCCGCATCAGTACCATCCTCCAGCCGCAGTCTCCTCCCCGGCGCAACTCTCCTCTCCTCCGCCCCACATGAACAGATCACCAACGGAGCGCAGCAGCCACATGGACGGGCCCACGGCGTTCCGCCTTCACAAGGCGAAGGCAGAACCTCCTGCGAAAACCGGGCCTTGGACAACTATTGACGTGTGTCCATGCCAAGGTCGATAGTTCCCTCAGACCACACCCCCATCCGGTGGATCCAGGCGCACCCGGCAGAGAGCGCTCTCCCCCTGGTGCGCCCTTGCTGATCCCCCATCAGTTCAGCGCCGTCGCCGCCGCCCCCACGCGGTCGTGCCAGGCGCACCTCTGGGAGCCGCAGATGATCCGTACCAGTGAACGAACCCCGCGCACCCCACGGCGCGGGCTGTCCCTCCTCCGGCGCGGCCGCAGCTCCGTCCTGCTGGCAACGGTCGCACTCGCCGCGTTCGCCGCCTTCCCCACCGGCGCGAGCGCGGACTCGGTGCCCGGGCCGCCCTCGGGGTGGAGCACCGCGTTCAGCGACAACTTCGCCGGGGCCGCCGGCAGCGGGCCCTCGTCCTCGAACTGGATCTACGACACCGGCCCGGGATCGAACTTCGGGACCGGCGAGATCGAGACCATGACCAACTCCACCAGCAACGTCCACCTCGACGGCAACGGCCACCTGGACATCACCGCCCTCAACAACGGCGGCAACTGGACCTCCGGCCGGATCCAGACGCCCAGCGCGAACGTCGGCGCACCGGCCGGCGGCAAACTGGAGGTCACCGCGTCGATCCAGCAGCCGAACCCTGGCAACGGCCTGGGCTACTGGCCCGCGTTCTGGATGCTGGGACCGGGCCAGTGGCCCGAGAACGGCGAGGTCGACATCATGGAGGACGTCAACGCCCTGTCCCAGGTGGCCGGCACGATCCACTGCGGCACCTACCCCGGTGGCGTGTGCAACGAGGGCAACGGCATCGGCAGCGGGCTGCGTGCCTGCTCGGGCTGCCAGAGCGGTTACCACACCTACTCGATGATCCTGGACCGCACCAACACCTCGGCCGAGACCATCACCTGGTACCTCGACGGGACGCAGTACTTCAGCGTCAGCGAGAGCCAGGTCGGCGCCTCGACCTGGCAGGCGGCCTTCGACCACAACCTGTCGATCATCTTCGACCTGGCCATGGGCGGCGGATTCCCCAACGGCGTCTGCGGCTGCACCAGCCCCAGTTCCTCCACCAGCTCCGGCGGGACCATGAGCGTCGGCTATGTCGCCGCGTACACCACCACCGGCGGAGGCGGGGGCGGTGGCGGCGGCTCGGGCAGCGCGATCACCGGGTACGGCGGCCTGTGCCTGGACGACCGCTCGGCGAGCACCGCCAACTACAACCCGATCCAGGTCTACACCTGCAACGGAACCCCGGCCCAGCAGTGGACCTTCGTCCAGGCCGGCACCACCCTGCACGTGCTGGGCAAGTGCCTGGACATCAACGGAGGCGGCACCGCCGACGGCACCGCCGTGGACCTCTACGACTGCAACAACACCGCGGCCCAGGTCTGGATCCCCCAGTCCAACGGCGCGCTCTACAACCCGCAGTCGAACAAGTGCCTGGACGACACCGGCTGGTCCACCACGCCAGGCACCCAGGTACAGATCTGGGACTGCACCGGTGGCGCCAACCAGCAGTGGAAACTCCCCTCCTGACCTGGTGTCACCGTATTCGGACCCCGGTCCCCGCCGCCGCACCACGGCGTCGGGGGCCGCGTTCGGTCAGGACGCCGTTCGGTCAGGACGCCGTTCGGTCAGGACGCCGTTCGGTCAGGACGCCCGGGCCGGCCGCCGCCGGAACCCGGCGATCAGCAGCGGCGTGAGGGCGACCAGGGCCAGCGCCTGTCCCGCCAGGGCGCGGACCTTGTCGGTGTACCAGATCGGCTCGTACATGTTGGGGAACGGACCGAAGGCACCGAGGTCGTCGTAGCGGTAGACCAGCAGGGCCGCGATGCCGGCCCCGGCGGTCAGCCATCCGAACAGATCGCCCACCGGACGCCGCCAGAGCAAGACCAGCAGGGCGGCCAGTGCCGCTGCCCCGGCTTCGATGCGAAACAGGTCGCCCTGGCTCACGGTGGCGCTGACCAGGTCGTACCGTCCGGCGAGCGAGGCGTGTACGGCGGCGTCGACGGCCAGACCGGCCGCCGCCGCGACCCGCAGGACCAGGTGTGCGACTGCCATCGCCGGCTCTCCTCAGCTCACCGTGAGCATGCCGTGCATGAACGGGTGGATCGTGCAGATGTAGGGGTAGCTGCCCGGCTTGGTCGGCGCGGTGAACGTTCGGCCGGCTCCGGCGTCGACCCGACCGGTGTCGAACGCTCCGGCGGTGGTCGAGGTGACCGTGTGCGTCGTGGAGTCGTGGTTGACCACCGTCACCTTCTGCCCCGGGGAGACCGTCAGTACGGTCGGCTGGAACGCGAAGTTGCTGATCACGATCTGCGCCGCCCCGGACGGCAGCACCGTGCCCGACGACTGAGTGCCCGGCGACTGGGCACCCTGAGCGCCGGCACCGGTACTCCCGGCGGGAGCAGGTGCGCTGCTGGAGCAGGCCGAGAGTGCCGCCGCCACCAGGACTGCGGTGAGCGCGGCACGCAAGGGGGACGATCTCACCGGCTGTTGCCTCCGATCGGCGGTGGGTGGTGCGGCGTTGGAGTTCGGTGGCGCAGAGAGGACGCGTCCTGCCGCCGCCGTGGGCCGGCCTCGTTCGGACGGTGCCGGCCCGGCTGCTGTCACACCGTCAGCAAGCTGGGGGACGCGGCCTTGTCGACGGGCAGGAAGTCGTCCGGCACCGGGTACTGGCCCAGCACGAAGTTGAGGATCGCCGAATGCATCGCCTCGACCGGCGCGATCGAGGCGGCGGTGGCGATCCCGCCCGGGCTGGTCACGTTGTAGGTCGCGAACAGGTACGTCTGCGCGCCCTGGTCCTCCAGCTGCAGGGCGAGCCCGGCGACACCGGCGACGTCGGTCACCGCACCCAGCGCCTTCAGCACCAAGGGCTGGTTGGACAACGGAACATTGGTGATCGCGGGCTTACCGGCCCCGATCAGCACCGCGTTCCAGGCCTTGGCGTGGTCGGCGTGCTGGGCCATCACGGTGGTCGCGAAGGTCGCCACCGCCGGCGGCACCGTGCCCAGCCTGCCCGCCTTCGCCGCGGCGAGCGCCGCCGCATAGGCGCCCACGGCCTGGTTCTCCAACGCCGTGGCCAGCGCCACCAGCTGAAGGTCGCCGGTGTACATGCTGCTGGAGGAGGCCGAAGCGGCCGTGCTGCCGGCCCCTGCCCCGCTACTGGCCCCGGCCGCAACCGCGCTCTTCGAGGACGAGGCGCTGGAGCAGGCCGCCAGCGCGAACGCCGCCACCGCACCTCCGACCCCCAGCAGGACCCGGCGCCGCGAGGCCGCCGGCACGAACGGGGCGGGACCGCCGTGCTGCTGCTCCCGGATCTGCTCGACCAGATCGGCGGCGGAGGTGTTCATCACCGGCAGATACGCCTGGTGCGCCTGGTCCAGGTCCCTGGTCAGCCGGGTGAGCTCGTGCTCGCTGATCGGCAGCTCCCAGCCGCCCTTGCGCTGCGTCACTTGACCGCTCCTTCGCTGACCGGGGAGGCGTTCTTGGTCGGGTAGAACGTGTCGGGGAAGGCGACACTGCCGGCCGCGGCGGGAAGCTTCGCGACATCGGGCGGGAGGACGATCAGCTCCGGGTGGCCGCCCGCGAGCAGCGCCTGCACCGCCAGCAGCGTCGCCCGGTGCTGCGCCTCCACCGGCGCCACCGAGGCGAACAGCTTCCGCAACTGCGGGCTGCTGACCTGGGAGACGTTCCTGGTGTACGTCTGCGCGGCGACGTCCTCCAGGGTGATCGCGAGGTTCACCACATCGGCCGGGCTCTTGATGGAGGGCAGCGTCTGCTTGACGATGGCCGCGTACTTGGGGTCCGGGTTGTTCTGCGCCGCACCACCCGCCTGGGTGGCGGCCGCGTTGAAGGCCTGCCCGTGCGCGGTGTGCTGAGCCGTCGTCTTGGTGATGAACGCGGCGACCGTCTTGTTGCCGTCCTTGATGAACGGCAGCGCGGCCGCGGTGGTGTACACGCTCACCGCCAGGTTCTCGATCGACGCCGCGGTCTGCAGTGCCATCACGTCCACGCTGTTCGCGGCCGCCGTCGCCCGCACCGTACCCAGCAGCGCCGCGCCACCCGCCATCGCCGCCAGCGTGCCACCGCGCTGCCACCAGCGCCGCTGCCCCGCCTGCTCGGTGTAGTCCTCCAGCGCCTCGCGGGTGATCCGCAGAGCATCGCTGTTGAGGTCCTGCGACTGCTCGGTCAGCTCGTCGAGCAACCGGGTGTCGATGCGCTCCTGGCCCATCACGCCCCATCTCCGTCCAGGTCAGCCCGCACCATCGCGGGCATCTGCACCACCATTCGGGACGGAGGGCCGAGGAGACGGGTCGCAGCGCCGGAGGCGTGGTCCCAGTTCACCCGGGTGGGCGAGCACCCGGGTGGGCGAGCACCCGGGTGGGCCAGCGCGGCGCCCCGGTCGCCCGGCGGACCCGCCGCGTCAGGCGAGGAGGCGGCGCAGGTCGGCCTGGGCGCGCTCGACGAGACTTCGGGCGGTGTGGCCGGACACGCCGAGCTCGCGGCCGATCTGCCGGAACGAGCGCTCCGGCTGGTCGTCCAGGCCGTAGCGGAGCACCAGCGCGTCGGCCTGGCGCGGCTCCATCCGTGCCAGGGCGGCGCGGGCCGCGCCGATGAAGTCCCCTGCCACGGTGGCGTGTTCGGGGTCGGTGAGGGTGTAGCCGGGTGCGGGCAGTTCCTCGTCCTCCTCGGGACCGGTGGTCCGCAGTTGCCGGTGCAGCCCCGCGACGGTGGCGGGTGAGATGCCCAGGGCGGCGGCGGCCAGGCTGAGGCTGTCGGAGTGTTCGTCCAGCGCGCGCCGCAGGGCGACCGTGCGCCCGACGAGGTCGGCGGGCAGGACGGCGGGGAACTCCTGCTGGGAGATCGCGCGCTGGATCTCCTTGCGTACCCAGGTGTGCGCGTACGCCCCGAACGGGACGGCGCGCTCGGGTTCGAACCGGGCCGCCGCGATCAGCAGCCCGAGGATCCCGGCCTGCCGCAGGTCCGCCCGGTCGAGATGCCAGGTTCGGTAGCGGGCGGCCTCACGTTCGACGAGGTGGCCGTGCCCGGCGACGAGGCGCTCACGCTCCACGACGTCCGGGTCGGCCGGATGGCTGCTCACCGCTTCGCCCTCCTGGGGTTCGATGCCGGTCCGGGTGCACTCGCTCTACCGATACCGGGCCGCCCACCGAATGCGAGGTTCGCATCGCCCGCTCTCGCCGGTATCAATCCCGGAGACCGAGCACCACCCCACTCCGGAAGGCCGGCTCATGTCCGATGTCAGCAGCTCCCCCTGGCAGGCGATCCACCTCGTCCCGTACGGGGCGATCCTGCATGTTCCGGCGGGATGGGAGGCGCTGCCTCCCGTTCCGGCCAACGGGCCCGAGATCATGCGGGCGACCGGCGGTCCCGGCCGGAACCTGATCGTCTTCAAGGTCCCGGCCCGGGACCTGACCGCGGCGGGCGTCGCCGACACGGCGCAGGAACGGCTCTCCGCCCACGGGTACGGCGACTTCACCCGCACCGAGGTCCGCTTCGCCGACCGTCCGGGCGTGGCGCTGGACTTCGTCACCCGCAGCAGCAAGGGCACCGTCATCTACCGGACCCGGGAGTACTTCGCCGTACGCGACAACGCGGCCTTCGTGTTCGGCATGGGAAGCGCGACCTGGGAGGAGCACCTGCCGTTGATCGAGGAGATCGCGGCGCGCTTCGAACTCGTGGACTGAGCCGTACGGAGCAGCCGCCGCGATCCGCGCCGGGAGGCGCCCGTCGCCAGCGTTGCGTCAATGCCGCCCCCGTCCCTGTCAACGTCGCGTCAGGGAGGGCTCCGGCCTCTGGATCATGGGGTTAGCGTCAGTCCCGTGCCCCGGCGGAACGTTCCGGACCGGGGCCCCGATCCTGCCTCAGCAAGGAGACCGCCATGGTGGCGCACCTGTACGGAGACGACCCGGAGCCCGACGAACCGTGCCCGGCCGGAATGCTGCTGGTGCCGGTCCGGTCGGGTCCCGCCGGGTTCGTGGCCCGGGTGTTCCGCACGCCCCTCGGCGAGCGGACGGCGGTCGGCTTCACCACCCGTACCCGGCTGGCGGCGACGCTGGGCCCGGACCAGGCCTGGCTCCCGCTGTCCGAGGCGGCACTGCGCGACCTCACCGTGCCGCTGGGCGTCGCCACGCTCACCGTGGACCCGCAGTTCGCCGCGTCCCCCGTGACCCCGGTCCCCGCGCCCGCCCCCTGGCCGGCCCACGGCACCCGACCCGCCGGCGCGCTCCGCGCGCACGCGGCCTGAGGAGAAGGCATGATGGCTGTTCCGCTGACCGCGCCCCGCACCGAGCCGCACGCCGTCGACAACTCGCGGGTCCACAACTCGCGGGTCGACAACTCCCGGCTCGACAGTTCCCCGGCCGACGACTCCCTGTCGGTCTGGCCCGCCTCCGCCCGCCCGGCTCCGCACGGCGACGTCACCGTGGCCGGTGTGGCACTGACCGAGATCGCCGACCGCTTCGGCACCCCCGCCTACGTCCTGGACGAGGGTGAGGTGCGCCGCCGCTGCCGGCAGTACCGCCAGGCCTTCCCCGACAGCGACGTGCTCTACGCCGCCAAGGCCTTCCTGTGCCGGGCGATGGCCAACTGGGTCGAGGACGAGGGCCTGGGCCTGGACGTCTGCTCCGCGGGCGAACTGGAGCTCGCCGTCATCGCCGGATTCCCGCCCGAACGGATCGTGCTGCACGGCAACGCCAAGAGCCCCCAGGACCTGGACGCCGCGCTGCGGCTGGGCGTCGGGCGCATCGTCGTCGACAGCGCCGGCGAGATCGCCCGCCTGGCCGCGAACGTCGCGGACGGCACCCGGCAGAAAGTCATGGTGCGGGTGGTTCCGGGCCTCGCCGCGGGCAGCCACGCGGCCCTGCGCACCGGCACCGAGGACCAGAAGTTCGGCCTGTCGATCACCGACGGCTCGGCCCAGCACGCCGTGACGCGGATCCTGGAGCAGCCCCGGCTGGAACTGGTGGGCCTGCACTGCCACCTGGGCTCGCAGATCACCACCGCCAAGCCGTACCTGCTCGCGGTGCGCCGGATGGTCGGTCTGATGGCACGCATCAGGGACCAGCACGGCGTGGCCCTGCCGCAACTGGACCTCGGCGGCGGGCACGCGGTCGCCTACCGCCCCGGGGAGGAGGCCCCGGACATCGCCACCCTGGGCGCACGGATCCGCGCCGAGCTCACCGCAGGCTGCCTGGCCGCCGGGCTGCCGGAACCGCGCCTGGCCATCGAGCCCGGCCGTGCCATCGCCGGCCCGGCCGGGGTGGCCCTGTACCGGGTGCTGGCCGTCAAGCACACCGGCCACCACACCTTCGTCGCCGTGGACGGCGGCATGAGCGACAACCCCCGCCCTGCCCTGTACGGAGTCCGCTACGCACCCCGCGTGGTCGGCCGACCCGTCACCGCGACCACCACCGTGACCGTGGTCGGCCGGCACTGCGAAGCCGGTGACGTCATCGCCGCCGACGTCCCGCTTCCGGCCGACACCCGCCCCGGCGACCTGCTCGCCGTACCCGTCGCGGGCGCCTACCACCTCTCCATGGCCTCCGGCTACAACCTGGTCGGCCGCCCGCCCGTCGTCGCCGTCGACAAGGGCCGGGCCCGGCTGCTGATCCGGCGTGAATCGCTGGCCGACATCCGCAACCGCGACGTCGGACTGTAGCGAGGCGCTCGGCCCGCCTCACACGCCGGCGGGCTCGTTGCGGGCGTCGACGCAGGCAGGGGTGGCGGCGGCCGCCGGCTGCCAGGCGTGCAGGGGGCCGACCCACACGGCGGTGACGGCGCTGATGTAGCGGGCGCCGCAGCTGTCGGTGGGGACCACGAGCTGCGGTCCGGTCGCGTCGAGCGGACGGCCGTCGATGCTGGTCGCCAGCAGGAACTGCTGGCCGCTGAACTCGGGGTCGATCTCGGCCCAGGACAGCAGCGCGAAGTGGCCGTCCGCGCCGGTGACGGTCAGCAGGTGACCCAGTCTGGCCTTGCGCGTGGCGGACTCGGGTCTCGGCCGGGTGGTGTGCAGGACGTCCCAGAGCCGGGGCCCCTCGAAGGTGTGGTGCTGCGGCCAGCTGGTGCGGCAGTCGAAGGTGACCCGGGCGTGGTGGGAGGGCAGGGCGCGCAACTGCTGCACCGTCAGCTCCGCGGGCTGGTCGATGTGGCCGTGCCAGCGGACGGCGGGGGTGGAGCGGTTCATGGCGGGACCCCTTTCCAAGCGGCACGTTCCGAGGTGGCACGCAGCACGGCTGTGGATGCCGTACCCAGCCAGGGACAGCGTGAACCGCATCCCGTACGGCAGCAGGGGCAAATCCCTCGCACATGCCAGGCCAGACGGGCTTCTTGCCCTGCATCCGCCGCCACCGGTCCGCCGGGCCACCGCGCCACCGCGCCACCGGGCCACCGACGTCACCGCGCCGCCGGCCCCGGCCCAGGGTGTCCTGGGCGGGGCCGGCGGCGCATCGGAAGGGACGCGGGACCGGTTCAGCCGCTGCGGCGGGTCAGTCCCAGCCGGGAGCGGGTGAGGCCTGCGGCCAGCAGCCAGGCGAGCAGCGGCAGTCCGACCGCCATCAGCACCAGATCCGTCCAGGGCACCACGAGGGGCTGGGTCCCCAGTTCGATGGCACCGCTCGTGTCGAAACTCGCCATGGTGCCGAGGTTCTGGACCCGCTGGATCGCGACCGCGGGCACGAACCCGGCCAGGACCCCCATCACCGCGCCCATCGCCGCGATCACCCCGCACTGGAACCCGGAGAGCCTGCGCCGGATTCCCGGCGCCGCACCCACCGCGGCGAGCGTGGCCAGGTCGCCCTGGGAGTCCGCCGAGGCCAGCCCGGTCGCGATCCCGGCCGCCGCGACCGCCACCACCGAGGCGATGACGGCGAGGCCCAGCACGATGGCGCTCCTGTTGCTCGCCTGATACCCGCGCTCGACGCTCACGGCTGCGTTGTCGTTGATCCTGGCGACCGCTGCCGAGGCCCGCTGCTCGTCCGCCGAGGACGGCACCGCGGCGGGCAGCCACACCGAGTCGTCCGCCTCGACCGTCAGACCCGACGAGGCGGCGAGGGACGCGGGCAGCACCGCCTGCACGAACGGCAGCTTCGCGTCGACCGCGACTCCGGGCACGTCCAGCGTGCTGGACTTGTTGCCCTCCGGCCCGGTGGCGCCGAATCGGATGAGCGCCAGGGTCACCCTGCCGTTGTTGAGGAAGCGCGGGTCGAAGACCACGGCCTTTCCTGCGGCGAGCGCCCGGACGGCGGCCGGGTCGTCCACGCCGAGCAGGTTGTGCAGCACGGTCGCGTCGCCGGTGATCAGCGAGTCCATCGCCGTGGACACCGCCCGGCTCGGCCGGCAGCGCGGGTCGGTCGCCAGCAGCCGCTTCGCCTCGTCGGTCGGGAGCGTCCCGGAGATGTAGCCGTTCGTCTGTTCCGTCCCCGGACACATGGCCGCGTCGGCCACCTTCAGCGACGCCGACCCGCAGGAGCCGCCCGGCGTCCCGTCGCACTTTCCGTAGGTGAGTTCCTGCAGGTCGGCACGCCGCCCCAGGCCGGGTATGGACTGCTCCACCGCCGACCGGAGGGAGTCGGCACGACCGCTGTGGTCGATCAGGGTCACCGCCCCGGGCAGAGCCGAGGGCGCGTAGTTGGCCCGGCTGGCGGCGTCACTGCTCGACTGGAAGATCAGCACCGCGACCGCCCCCGCGACGGCGGCGAGCACGGCGGCCACGGCCGGCGCGGTGCGGCCACGGTTGCGGGTCGCGTCGCGCAGGGCCAGCCGCGGGCCCAGCGGCAGCAGCGGGCTGAGCCTGCCGAACAGGCTCACCAGGAAGGGGGTACAGGCGACGAGGCCGAGTTCCGCGAGCATGGAGCCGGCCATCACCACCCGGCTCCGCTCCCCGGCGACCGCCCCGAGCAGTGCTAGCGCCGTGCCGCCGGCGAAGGCGACGATGCCGAGCAGGGTGAACCACTTCGCCGGCGGCCGGGTCTTGCCGCGCCCGGTCAGCGCCAGGACCACATTCTGCCGCGCCGCCTGGATCGCCGGGACGATCGCCGCCAGCATGCCGGTGACGACGCCCAGCGCGACGACCGCCACCAGGTCGCCCGGTGCCAGTACGAAGCCGCCGAAGCGCGACCCGGCCTTGGTCTCCAGCCAGTTCCGCCCCAGCGCCACCGCGACGGCGCCGAGCACCATCCCGACGCCGGCTCCGGCGACGCCCAGCACGACGCCGCCGCCGAGGACCACCCCGCGGATGTGCGCGCGATCGCCTCCACCCGCCGCGATCAGGCCGAGCTGCCGCCGGGAGCGGCGCGCGCCGACCGCGAAGGCGGGACCGGCCAGCAGGACGATCTCCAGCAGGGCCATGCCGACCACGGTGCCGAGGATGGTCTCCGTCTTGCTGCTCATCAGGCCGGAGTCGTTCAGCAGGCCGGGCTGTGTCCGGTAGATCGGAACGGCGCTCTGCGGCGGCGGATCGGCGAGCACCGCCCGGGAGGCCACCATGAGCCCGTAGGAGTTGGCCTGCTGGACCTGGCTCCAGCTGAAGGCCGCGTGGCCGGGGAGGGCGACCAGCCACGCCTGGGCGGCACCGTCACCGCCGGGCGCGGCGGCAGCGTTGCCGCCGGCACCGCCGCCGGGGCCCGACGCGGTCGGCGAGGCCGAACCGTTCGGGCTCTGGGCGGCTGCGGAGCCGCCCTTGCCCGCGGCCCCGGCGGCGAGCAGTCCGGCCAGTTCGCCGGGCCGGCCGACCAGCCGCACCGTGCTCAGATCGCCGGGGAACTCGATCTCCGCGGTGATGGTCAGCGCCTGGGTGGTGCCCTGGAGGGTCGTGGTCTGACCGACCTTCAGGCCCGACTTGGCCAGGAACGCCGAGGTCGCCGAGATCTCGTAGGGCGCCTTCGGCCAGGCTCCCTGACGGAGCGTGACCAGACCGCTCGCGGCCGGATCGGCCAGGTCCACGCCCTCGGTCTCCACCCGGTCCTGGCCGTAGGACGTGCTCGTGGTGGCCATGCCGCCCGGCGGGTCCACCGGCAGCAGCCGGGCACCGGTCGGCAGCGCGGCGTTGAGCAGCTGGTCCAGCGGCATCTTCGCCCGGGCCGCCTCCTCGGCGGTGGGCTTGGGCTGCGGGCCCTTCTCCGACAGGTAGTCGATCGAGATGGTCGGATCAGGCGTCTGCTCCAGCCGCCAGCCGGGCCGCGAGCCGACGCTGACGTAGGCGTCGGCCGCACCCATCTTCCGGGTGGCCACCTCCTGCGCTGACAGGCTCGTGCTGCGGGCGGTGACGTCGGCGGCGGTGACCCCGAGGACCGGAATCGCGATCATCGCGACGACCAGGGCGCTGCGCCCCTTGGCCCGGAGGGCGTCGCGGCGCGCGATGCGCAGGGCGACGCGTAGTGCGGAGAGCTTCACCGGCCGTGCCCTCCGTGGGAGCGCGGCGGCACGACGCTGAGCAGCGCCTCGGCCGGCTGCGGCGCGGACTCGTCCACGAGCCGGCCGTCGCGCAGGAAGACCACCCGGTCGGCCCAGGCCGCGTGCCGCGCCTCATGGGTCACCATGACCACCGCCGCCCCCGCGTCACAGCGCGTGCGCAGCACCGACAGCACCGCCTCTCCCGTGGTCGAGTCGAGCGCACCGGTCGGTTCGTCCGCGAGCAGCAGGCGCCGCTCGCCGATCAGGGCGCGGGCGATGGCGACCCGCTGCTGCTGGCCACCCGACATCTCGTCGGGGAACCGGTGGGCGAGGTCGGCGATGCCGATCTCGCCCAGGGCCGCCAGCGCTTCGGCGCGGGCCTTGCGCCCGGACAGCCCGTCCAGCTCGCGCGGCAGCGAGACGTTCTCCGCGGCCGTGAGCGCCGGTATCAGGTTGAAGTCCTGGAACACGTAGCCGATCGCGCGGCGGCGCACCGCGGCCAGGCCCTTGCGCGACAGCGTCCCCAGGTCCTGCCCCTCGACCAGGACCTGGCCGGAGGTGGCGCCGTCCAGCCCGCCGGCGATGGTGAGCAGTGTGGACTTGCCGGAGCCGCTGGGCCCCATCACCGCCACGAACTCACCCGGGAGCACCCCCAGGTGGATACTGCTCAGCGCGTGGACCGCGGCCTCGCCCTGCCCGTGCACCCGGGACACGTCCTGCAACCGCAGGATCGCTCCCCCTGTTTCCCGCTTCTGTGTGCTGGTCGTGCTCATCGTCCCTTGGTTCCCTTTCGTATGGCCCCGGACCTGGTACGGGTCAGTGCGGCGGGCTCGGCGGCCTGGGCGGCCCCGGCGGCCTGGGCGGGAGCGTCCCCCGCCTCCGACGCGGCTCGCGCTCTCCCTGCCAGACCCGCGTGTCGAACGAGCCGGGTCTCGCAGTGATCCAGCCAGCGGACCTCTGCCTCCGCCTGGAAGATCAGCTGGTCCAGGACCAGCAGCCAGGCCAGGTCGCGGCTCTCCGCGGCCGGGTCCTCCAGCTCGGCCAGCGCGCGCGCCTTGAGCCGGGTGTAGTCCTGCAGGGCGTGCACGGTGTGGACGCGCTGGGCCTGGACGACCGCGGCGACGTCGACGCCGGGCACGGTGACGGCCATCGCGAGTTTGATCGCGAGCTCGTCGCGCGGCGGGTTGTCGCGCCGGACCGGGGTGTCGAACCAGCTGTGCAGTTCCCTGCGTCCCTGGTCGGTGATCGTGTAGTAGACGTGCCCCTCGCCGTCCTCACCGGACGGGCTGACCAGGCTGTCGCGTTCGAGGCGCCCGAGGGTGGTGTAGACCTGGCCGACGTTCAGCGGCCAGGTGGCACCGGTGCGGGCCTCGAACTCGGTTCTGAGCTGGTAGCCGTAGCGCGGCCCCTGGTCGAGCAGCGCGAGCAGGCCATGACGGATTGACATACTCAGTATGTATACCCGGTATGCACGCCCATCACAAGCGAGGACCCCGGGCCGGAGCCGATCGGGTGGCCCGGGGCGCGTGCTCGCCGGAATCGGCGGCCGGTCTGACTAGCGTGGGCCCGGTGACGACGGCTGCGGCGTACCAGGGGCATCTCGGTCGGCTGGGACGGTTCTGCTACCGACGGCGCCGGCTGGTGCTGCTGCTGTGGGTGATCGGAACCATCGCGGTCCTGGTCGTCGGGTTCGCGTTCGCGGCGCCCGCCGACAACGACTTCGCCGGCGGCCGCTCCGAGTCGGCGCAGGCGCAGAACCTGATCAAGCTTCACTTCCCGGCGCAGAAGGGCAGCTCGCTGGTCCTGGCGATCCGGGCCGGAGCAGGAATCGCCGACCCGGCGGTGCAGAGCCGGGTGAACGCCCTGGTGGCGCAGCTGGCGGCGGCGACGCACATCACCGCGGTGCAGTCGCCGTACACGGCGCCCGGGCAGATCTCCCGCGACGGCACCGTGGCGTTCGCAGGGCTGCAGTCCGACACCAACCCGCTCTCCGCGAACGAGGTCAAGCAGCTGATCCGGCAGACCCGCGACGCCACCGGCGGCGGTGTCACCTTCGCGCTCGGCGGCGCGGACGTGGTCGCCGCGGAGACCCCGTACGGCGGCGTCTCGGACGGCATCGGGGCGCTGGCGGCGATGCTCGTCATCCTGATCGCCTTCGGCTCACTGCTGGCGATGGGCCTGACCATGCTCACCGCTCTGATCGGCATCGGCAGCGGCCTGGCGCTGACCTTCCTGCTCGGGTACCTCTTCCCGGCGCCGTCCTTCAGCCCGATCGTGGCCACCCTGCTCGGTCTGGGCGTCGGCATCGACTACGCCCTGTTCATCGTCACCCGCTACCGCGAGGCCCTCGCCGACGGGCTGGAGCCGCAGGAAGCCGTGGTGGTCTCGATCGCGCGGGCCGGACGCTCGGTGCTGTTCGCCGGGGCGACCGTGGTGATCGCGATGCTCGGCCTGTTCGTGGTGCAGCAGCGGCTGCTCAACGCCACCGCCGTGGCGGCCTCGGTGACCGTGCTGATGACGATGATCGCCGCCATCACCCTGCTGCCGACACTGCTCGGCTACGCGGGCCGGGGCATCGACCGCTTCCGGCTGCCGTATCTGGGCCGTACCGGCTCACGCAGCCCGATGGCCGAGCGCTGGGCCCGGGTGATCCAGCGGCGCCCGGTCACCGGGCTGGTCACCGGAGCCACCGTCATGATCGTGCTCGCCATCCCGGCCTTCTCGATGCGGCTGAGCTTCGAGGACAACAGCACCGAGCCGCGCGACACCAGCGGCTACGCCGCGCACCAGATCCTCAGCCAGGGCTTCGGCCCCGGCTTCGACGCGCCCTTCGTGGTGGTGGCCGAGCTGCCGCCCGGCGCTTCGGCCGCGGCACTGGATCCGCTGACCGCCGCGGTGGCGCGGACCCCGGGCGTCGCCGCGGTCACGCCCGTGCAGACCAGCCAGGACGGCCGGGCCGCGCTGTTCGTCGCCTATCCGACCACCGCGCACCAGGACGCCGCCACCCCGGGGCTACTGAGCCGGCTGCGGAACCAGGTGATCCCGGCCGCCGTCCAGGGCACCGGGGTGCCGGGCGGCAGCGTTCAGGGCGGCGGCATCCAGGGCAGCGGCATTCAGGTGCATGTCGGCGGCCCCACCGCGGGCGATGCCGACTTCGCGGCGGAGGTCTCCGCGCGCCTGCCGTACCTGATCGCGGCCGTCATCGGGCTTTCGCTGGTGCTGCTGCTGGTCCTGGTGCGGTCGGTGGCCATCGCGATCAAGGCCGCGGTGATGACCCTGCTGTCCGTCGGCGCGGCGTTCGGCGTGCTGACGGCGATCGTGCAGTGGGGCTGGTTCGGCTCCGCGCTCGGCTTCCCGACCACCGCGCCGGTCACCGCCTGGGTGCCGCTGTTCATCTTCCCGATCCTGTTCGGGCTCTCGACCGACTACGAGGTCTTCCTGGTGTCCCGGATCCGCGAGGAGTACGACGCGGGCAACGACACGCCCGAGGCGGTCGCGCGGGGCCTGGGCCGGACCGCGCGGGTCATCACCGCGGCTGCGGCGATCATGGTGACCGTCTTCCTCTCCGTGCTCGCCACCCCCGACATCGCGGTCAAGGAGTTCGGCCTGGGCCTGGCGGTCGCGGTCTTCCTCGACGCCACCCTGGTCCGGATGGTCCTGGTCCCGGCGATCATGCAGCTGCTCGGCAGCGTGAACTGGTGGCTCCCCGGTCCGCTGGACCGCCTGCTGCCGCAGATCGGCTGACGCGACCGGGGACACCACAGTGGCCAGGGGGTACGGCGCCGGTCGGCGTCATCCGGCCGCCGGGACGCCGAGGGCGGTGCGGTAGGCCTCCAGCCGCTCGACGAGTTCCCGCGGACGGGACAGGGCCGGGAGGTGGCCGCCGTCCATCTCGTCCGGGGTGAAGCCCAGCCGCTCCCGCACCACGCGGCGCTGGAACTCGGCGGGGAAGAAGCGGTCCTGACGGCAGAGCAGAAACCTGGTGGGCACCGGCGGCCAGCTCCGCAGCGGCCAGGGCTTGAGGAAGGGCACCTCGGCCTGGCCGCGCGGCGTGGCCTCCATCATGGTGGCGACCAGGTCGACCGGAAGGTCGTGCAGGAAGGTGACCCGCGGATCGAACTCGGCGTCGGGGTCGCGTCCCTCGCGCTGGTCCAGCTCGCGCCGGGCGGCGGGCTGACCGGTATTGGCCCACCAGTCCCCCGGCGTCTCCCCCGGCACCGGGACCATGGCCGCCACCAGCACCATCAGCCGCACCGGCAGCCGGTCGCAGACCAGCGGGGCGGTCAACCCGCCCATCGACTGCGCCACCAGCACCAGGTCGTTCCGGTCACCGACGGCGTCCACCACCGCCTCGGCGTACTCCGCCAGCCCCGCCTCCTCGTCCTCGCACGGCAGGTCCACCGCGACCACCTCGTGTCCCCGCGCACGCAGCAGCGGCACCACCCGGTGCCAGTACCAGGCGTCCGAGCCGGCACCGTGGATCAGCACATACGTCGCCATCGTCAGTCCTCACCGCCCGGCGGCCCGCCGATCGAGCCGCTCTCCACTGTGGACGCTGCGGCGACCCGAAACTCATCGCCCCTCCGGCGCGCGGGTGGCCGGCGCGCCGGGTGGGCCGGACGGTCTCCCGGCCCACCTGCGCAGCCGGCCCAGAGGCGTCAGTAGTGGGCGCCGAAGCCGTGGCCGCAGGACTGGCACTGCTGTGTGCCGTCCCCCCGGTAGCCGTGGCAGCCGCAGAGGTTCCAGGACCGGCAGATGCCGTACCCGAGGGTGCGCGTCCCGGGGGCGGAGGTCCCGGGGAGAAAGGCTCCGGGGGGAAGGGTTCCGGGGACGGGGGTTCGCGAGGGGGTTCGGGTCAGCCGGGCGGAGCCGGCGCGGTCGGCGCCGGAGAGTCGCGGGTAGTCGGGAACGAGCATGTCAGCCGCCTTTCCGAAGCCCGGAAGCACGGGCGGATCAGGACCGTGCGGGGCACTTCCGACAGGTGCGCTTCATGGTTTCAGCGGGCTGTACGGCTGTCGATCCTCGGGGGCCCGCAGCCGTCGCCGGCTGGATCGAAGGCGCGCGTCCGGCGCATGGCGCCGGACCCCACGCCGGTGGACGGCGCCGTGCGCACCCGGAGCGCCGCGACCCACCGTGGTCCAGGACACCCACCGTGGTCCGGGACAACCGCCGGGTCCAGTCCAACCACCGGGCTCCAGGACGCCGCGCAGCCCCCGCGACCCGGGCGGCATCCGGGGGCGGGGGCTGCGCGATGCGGCGGTCAGTCCGTCGCGATGGCCTTCAGGACGTTCATCCGTCCGGCGCGGAAGGCCGGGAAGAGGGCGGCCAGCAGTCCCACCACCGCGGAGCCCAGGAAGACGACACCGATCGTGGTCCAGGGGATGCTGAGCACACCCAGCCCCGCCAGGGCCAGCAGCTTCTGGGCGGCGATCCCCCAGCCCATGCCCAGGGCCACCCCCAGGACCGCGCCGAACAGGGCGATCACCACCGACTCCAGACGGACCATCCGGCGCAGCTGGCGGCGGGACATCCCGATCGCGCGCATCAGCCCGATCTCCCGCGTGCGTTCGACGACCGAGAGGGCGAGGGTGTTCACCACGCCGAGGACGGCGACGATGATGGCGAGCGCCAGCAGGGCGTAGATCATGTTGAGCAACTGGTCCAGCTGCTGCTGGATCATGTCCTTGTACTCGGCCTGGTCCCGGATCTTGACCTGCGGGTACGCGGCCGTGGCCGCCTTGAGCGCGGCATCGGCCTGGGCCTGCTGGCCGGGCACCGCCGCGGCGAACATCATCACGTTCTCCGGGAACCTGTCGGCCGGGAGGTACTTCCTCGCCTCGGCGATGTTCGTGTACATCGCGCCCTTGTCGAAGACCGTGTCGTCCGAGGTGATCGCCCGGACCGTGAGCCGGGCCGTGGTGCCGCCGGTGAAGGCGACGTCGAGCCGGTCTCCGAGGGTGACCTTGTGGTCCTTGGCCCAGCCCGCGGGGACCGACATCGCACCGGGTGCGTAGGCGTCGATCAGTTGTCCCTGCACGGTCTTGGCCTGGAGGTCGTCGGTGTAGGAGGGCGTGGCCGCCGCGATCTCCGTCTTGTCCACGGTTCCGTCGGGCGCCGTGACCGTGGCGGCCACATCCGTGCGGTCGGTGACGTGGGACAGGTGGCCGGCCGAGTGGACGGCCCTGGCCGCGGCCGGGCTGATGGGCTGTCCGTTGCCGGCCTGGATGATGAAGTCGGCGCCCACGGACGTGTTCATCTGGGCGGTCGCCGAGGCGACCATGGAGTCGCCGACCACCGACAGGCCCGCGACCAGCGCCAGGCCGATCATGAGCGCGGCGGCGGTGGCGCCGGTGCGGCGCGGGTTGCGCAGCGCGTTGCGCTCGGCCAGGCGGCCCACCGGGCCGAACATCCGCAGGGTGACGGCGCCCAGGACCCGCACCACCAGCCCGGCCAGCAGCGGTCCGACCACGACGAAGCCGACCAGCGTCAGCAGGACGCCGATGGCCAGCGGTCCCGCGCCGGCCGAGGCCGAGGCCGAGGTGGCGGCCAGGGCGAGGGCGGTCCCGCCCGCCGAGGTGAGCAGGATGCCGATCGCCGCACGGATCCGTCCGGCGCGGGCGTCGGCGGGGGTGCCGGCGTCCCGCATGGCGGCCATCGGCGAGATCGCCCCGGCACGGCGGGCCGGCAGCATCGCGGAGACGACGGTGACCACGACGCCGACGGCCAGGCCGATCAGCGGAGTCGCGGGCTTGATGGTCAGGCTGGCGGTGTCCAGGTGCATCCCCAGCGCGCCCATGACCTTGATCAGGCCGACGGCGAGCCCGATTCCGGCGCCGATCCCGGCGAGCGAGCCGACCACCCCGAGCAGCACGGCTTCGACCAGCACCGAGCGGTTGACCTGCCGGCGGCTGGCGCCGATGGCCCGCATCAGCCCGATCTCGCGGGTGCGCTGGGCGACCAGCATGGAGAAGGTGTTGACGATCAGGAAGATGCCCACCAGGACGGCGATGCCGGCGAATCCGAGCAGCACGTACTTCATCGGGTCGAGGAAGGAGCCGATGTCCTTCTGGTTCTGGGCCGTCACCTCGGCGGCGGTCTGCACTTGGTACGTCCCGCTGCCCAGGGCCGCGGTGACCTGCACCTTCAACTGGTCGTCGCTGACTCCGGGCCTGGCGGCGAGGGCGTAGTCGGTGTAGGCGTCGTGCGAACCGAGCAGTGCCCGCTGGGCGGTGGGGGTGTCGAGGTAGACGACGGCCGCGCCGGGGTTGGTGGTCCTGAACGTGGCGATGCCGCTGATGGTCACGGTCACGTCGCCGGGACCGGCGATGACGCGGAGCCGGTCGCCGATGCCCAGGTGGTGCTTGGCCGCGGTGTCGGCGTCGAGCACGGCGTCGCCCGGGCCAAGCGGAACATGGCCCGAGGTGATGTCGACGGACTTGGTCTGGGTCGGGTTCCAGTTCGCCACGATGGTGGGCGCGCCGGTGCTGGAGCCGACGTCCTGGTTGCTGCTGTCGGCGACCGTGGCCAGCTGGCTGCTGACCTCGGGGACCACCCCGGCGACGCCGGGGACCTGCGCCAACCGGGCCTGCAGCGACGCCGGAAGGGAGTCCGGCGTCCCGGTCTGCTGCGCGTTGTCGACCTTCTGGGGGCTGACGGTGACGTCGGAGGCGGTCGTCGCGAAGAGCTTGTCGAAGGTCGCGTTCATCGTGTCCGTGAAGACCAGCGTGCCGCAGACGAACGCCACGGACAGCAGTACCGCGACTGCGGAGAGGGCCATCCGGCCCTTGTGCGCAAGGAAGTTGCGCAGTGAGGTCCTGAGCACGGTCATGACGTCCGACCCCGGGAGTCGAAGGACTTCATCCGCTCCAGCACGGCGTCGGCCGTGGGGGCGTGCATCTCGTCGACGATCCGGCCGTCGGCGAGGTACAGCACCCGGTCCGCGTAGGAGGCGGCGACCGGATCATGCGTCACCATGACGATGGTCTGGCCCAGTTGGTCGACCGAGTGGCGCAGGAAGCCGAGGATCTCCGCCCCGGCGCGGGAGTCGAGGTTGCCGGTGGGCTCGTCACCGAAGATGATCTCGGGACGGGCGGCGAGGGCGCGGGCCACGGCGACGCGCTGCTGCTGACCGCCGGAGAGCTGCGCCGGGCGGTGCTTGAGGCGTCCCGCCAGTCCCACCGTCTCCACCACCCGCTCCAGCCACTCCCGGTCGGGGGTGCGGCCGGCGATGTCCATGGGCAGGGTGATGTTCTCCAGCGCGGTGAGCGTGGGCAGCAGGTTGAACGCCTGGAAGATGAAGCCGATGCTGTCCCGGCGCAGCCGGGTGAGCTTCTTGTCCCTGAGCTTGGTGATCTCGGTCCCGCCGACCCAGATCCGGCCGCCGGAGGCGGTGTCCAGTCCGGCCAGGCAGTGCATCAGCGTGGACTTGCCGGAACCGGACGGACCCATGATCGCGGTGAACCGGCCGCGGGGCATGTCCACATCCACCGCGTCGAGGGCGACCACGCGGGTCTCACCGCTGCCGTACGCCTTGGTGAGTCCGCGCGCGCGGGCGGCCACTGCTGTGTGTGCTCCACTGCCCTGGGTCTGGGGACTCGATACGGACGTGGTCACTGGCGTTCTCCTGATGCTCGACACGGGCGTGCGTCCTTGTAGCACCAGCCTGCTGGAGCGACGCATCAGGAAACATGGGGTACGTCACCATGTCCGCGGTGGGGGTAACCCCACCATCAGCCCGTCTCCGGGCGGGCCCGCGGAGCGGGGATCGGACGCGCGCGGACGCCGCGCTGCGCCGCCTTGCGCGCGGTCCGGCCGTAGAGCGCCCGAAGGCCGTCCTCGACCAGCCGGACCTGTTCGAGCATGGCCCGGGCCCAGTCCCGCTCCCGCGCGTAGAGCTCCAGTTTCTGCTCCAACGGGCCCGGACGGACGTAGGACTGCGGCAGCGCGGGCGCGGACCGCAGGCTCGCCTGCATCGTGGCGACGGTGGACTCCAGGCGCAGCCGGATCATGTGGGCAAGTTCCGCCGGGTCGTGGTGGAACACCTCCTCGTACCACCAGCGTGCCGGCGCCAGTTCGAACAGCCAGGTCTTGGCCGACTGTTCGAACTCGGGCGACGCGGGGCGACGCACCGCGCCGGGCCACTGCGCGGGCGTCGCGGCGGAGGGCGTCGGCGCGGCGGAGGGGTCGGGCTGTCCGCGTCCGGGCTCCGGGGACGGCGGCTGGCCCGCCGCCGGGGGAAGGGAAGGCGCCACGTTCGCTCCTCTTGCTCGTTTCGTGCTCGTGTGCGTGCTCATTGCGACGACGGGACCCGGGGAAGAAGGATCGATCCGTCGTGCGAGGGCGCAGGCCGGGCAGTGGACGGGAGAAGCGGTGGGTGGCCGCGGATACCGGGCTCAGCAGCGCCGTCGGGTGGCAGCCCGCCGATTCCGACCTGCGGGCTGCTTTGAAGACGAAACGTACACATCTCCCGATATCCGCACAAGAGCCGGGTCAGTCCGGCAGTGCGTAGGCCCCGGCGGCGATGTCCTCGAAGAGCGTCGGACCCGTCGGTGTCCAGTCGAGCAGTTCCCGGGTGCGGTCGTACGACGCGGTGACGTCCATCCCGAAGAAGCGTCCGATCCAGCCGAAGTGGGCCTCGGCGTCCTCCGGCGCCACCGACACCGTCGGCAGGCCCAGGTACGCGCCGATCGCGGCGGCGATGTCGCGGGAGGGCAGGCCGGTCTCGGCCACCGCGTGCACCCGCGAGCCCGCCGGGGCCTGCTCCAGCGCGAGCCGGACCATCCTGGCGGCGTCGGAGCGGTGCACGGCCGCCCAGCGGGTCGAGCCGTCGCCGATGTAGCCGGCCGCCCCGTGCTCCTTCGCGATCTTCGTCAGCGTCGCGGTGAAGCCGCCGTCGCCCATGCCGTGCACGGTCGGGGAGAAGCGCAGCGCCACCGGGCGGACCCCGCGACCGGCGTAGGACAGCGCGAGGTTCTCGCTGCCGCCGCGCATCGAGTCGGCACCGTGGAACGGCGACGGGTCGTCCTCGGTCAGCGGCCTGCCGGTGACGCCCGAGGCCAGCCCGGAAGCCAGCAGGAACGGCCGGTCGCTGCCGTCGAGGGTGTCGAGCATCCGCTGGACGGCGGCGTGCTCGCTGCGCCCGGCGCCGACGTAGTCGGAGAAGTCGTGCTTGAAGGCGAGATGGATGACGCCGTCTGCAGCGGCGGCGGCCGAGGCGAGGCTGTCGACGTCGTCGAGGCTGCCGCGGTGGGCGGTGGCGCCCTTCGCGTCGAGCGCGGCGGCCGCCGCGTCGGAGCGGGCGAGGCCGACGACCTTGTGGCCGTGGGCGAGGAGTTCGTCGGTGACGGCCGAGCCGATCCAGCCGGAGGCACCGGTGACAAAAACGCGCATGACGAGCACCCCTTCTACGGGTATGTCAGTGACTGACATAAAGCTAGCACGTCATGTCAGCGACTGTCATGGCTACAATCCTCGACATGGGTCGCTGGAAGCCGGACGCGCGGGGGCGGATGCTCCGCGCCGCAATGGAGCTGTTCGCCGAGCGCGGCTTCGAACAGACCACCGCCGGCGACATCGCCGAGCGCGCCGGCGTCACCGAGCGCACCTTCTTCCGGCACTTCGCCGACAAGCGCGAGGTCCTGTTCGACGGTTCCGGGACCCTGCTGCGGACCGCGCAGGACGCGATCCTGGCCGCGCCGGACAATCTCTCCCCGCTCGACGCGGCGCTGGCCGGAATGGCCGCGGCCGCCGGTCTGCTGGCGGACATCCACGACCACGCCGTCCGCCGCTCCCGGATCGTCGCGGACAACCCGAGCCTGCAGGAGCGCGAGCTGCTGAAACTGGCGTCGCTGGTCGACGCGACGGCCGAGGCGCTCCGCACCCGCGGCGCCGGCGAGCCCGCCGCCAGCCTCGCCGCCCACAGCGCGGTGACGGTCTTCCAGGTCGCCTTCGCCCGCTGGGTCTCGGCGGCGGAGCCCCCCGGCTTCACCGCCTGCATCGCCGAAACCGCCGCGGCGCTACGCGCCCTCATCTGACAAGTGCGGGCGAGGGCCTTGAGCTGCACGGATGCGACGTCGCAATCGGATCCGTGCAGGTCAACGGCATCGTTCACTGACTCGTCGTCAGATCGCCCTCAGGGACTGGGTACCCGGGTCGACGTGTCCGTCGTTGCTTGCACGGGCCGCTTGCGCAGGTGCCGGTGTCCCTCGTCCGGGAACTTCGGCGGCAGCGGCGGAAGCACCGAGTCCAGGACGTACCCGCACTTCTGCGCGACGCGGCAGGAGCCCTCGTTGCCGACTGTGTGCAGCTGCTCGACCTCGTCGGCGGGCATGAAGTCCTGCCCGCCGAACAGCCATTCCGTCGCGGTCTCGACGCAGCGCGAGGCGATGCCCCTGCCGCGGGCCTGGGCCACCGTCCAGTAGCCCACGCCGGTCGCGAGCATCACCGGCGGGTTGGCCGCCTTGATGACGAAGCAGCCGACGACGGCGCCGTCCTCTTCCACAGCCCAGCTCAGAAGGGTGTCGTCCGCCCAGCCCCGGTGCTGGTCGGCGAGCCAGGCGCGGGCCTCGTCCTCGTCGTTGATGGGGCGCATCAACCAGCGGCGCATCGCCTCGTCGCGGTGGGCGGCAACGATGGTGGGGACGTCCGAGTCCCGCCAGGGACGGAGAGTAAGGGCCGGCGCGGTCGGAGTGGGTTCCACAGGGTCATGGGCGACGTCATGCGGACCATCCAACATCATGATCGCCCGCTGCGCCGGACGAATTCTCCGGCGCAGCGGGCGGCTGTCCGCCCGCTCGCCCCAGCGCCCTGCACTGATGGAGCGGTCAGCCCTTGACGCAGACCAGCTGCTTGAGCTGGGCGACGACCTCGACCAGGTCGGTCTGCTGGGCCATGACCTTCTCGATCGGCTTGTAGGCACCCGGGATCTCGTCGACCACGCCGGAGTCCTTCCGGCACTCCACGCCCCGCGTCTGCTCCTCCAGGTCGCGCACGCCGAACTTCCGCTTCGCCGCCGACCGGCTCATCTTCCGGCCGGCCCCGTGCGACGCCGAGTTGAAGGCCGCCTCGTTGCCGAGGCCGCGCACGATGTACGAACCGGTGCCCATCGAACCGGGAATGATGCCGTAGTCCCCCGAGCCCGCCCGGATCGCACCCTTCCGGGTGACCAGCAGTTCCTGGCCCTCGTACGTCTCCTCGCTGACGTAGTTGTGGTGGCAGGAGATCACGTCGTCGAAGCTGACCTTCGCCCGGGTGAACTCCTTCCGCACCACGTCCTGGAACAGCTTCATCATCACGGTCCGGTTGAGCTTGGCGTACTCCTGCGCCCAGAACAGGTCCTGACGGTAGGCCGCCATCTGCGGGGTCTGCGCGATGAAGACCGCCAGGTCGCGGTCGACCAGGCCCTGGTTGTGCGGAAGCCCCCGGGCGATGCCCATGTGGTGCTCCGCCAGTTCCTTGCCGATGTTGCGCGAGCCCGAGTGGAGCATCAGCCACACCGAGCCGGACGTGTCCGTGCAGAACTCCACGAAGTGGTTGCCGCTGCCGAGCGTGCCCATCTGCTGCATCGCCCGCTCGCGCCGCCACTTGACCGCGTCCGCGATCCCGTCGAAACGGGACCAGAAGTCGTCCCATCCCGCCGTGGGGAAGCCGTGCAGGCTGCGCGGGTCGACCGGCTGGTCGTGCAGGCCACGGCCCACCGGGATGGCCTGCTCGATCCTGGAGCGCAGCCGGGTGAGGTTGTCCGGGAGGTCACGGGTGGTCAGGGAGGTCCTGACCGCGCTCATCCCGCAGCCGATGTCCACACCGACCGCGGCCGGACAGACCGCGCCCTTCATGGCGATGACGGAACCGACGGTCGCGCCCTTGCCGAGGTGGACGTCCGGCATCACGGCGAGGCCGGCGATCCACGGCAGCGAGGAGATGTTCCGCAGCTGCTGCATGGCCTGGCCCTCGACGGCGGCCGGGTCGGTCCACATCCGGATGGGGACGTTGACGCCGGGTACTTCGGTGTACGACATGGTTACTCGACCTCCGGGGTCGGGAGAGATGAAACGAAGTCTGGGACGGGGCGCCGCGAACGGCGGCGCCACCTCACGGATCGGCGCGGACGCGGGATCCGCACGAACGGGGATCGGCGCGAACGGGGATCAGCGCGGGCAAGGGGCAGTGGAGGGGGATCGCCCGGGGGAGGCGCAGGCGCAGGAGCGCCCGCATTGCTTCTCGACCCGCATGGTGACCGCCTCCTCTCCACTGCCTCGGGGACCGGTGTGTGCGCCGGTCACAGGATCACTCTAGCCACGGTGGACCGGGCTGTCGCAAGGGAATATCGGGCCCCCGGAAGCAGCGCCGCCGCAGGTCCGCCCGTCGGCCGAACGTGTCGATTCCCGTCGCCGACCCGGGGTGCCAACGGCGGCCTGTAGCCTCGGCCGTCAGAACGCCGCCCCCCACTGGCCCACACCGAGCCGGTCCGCCGTGCTCGGACGACCGGAGACTCGGACGACTGGAGGAACGCCCATGACGCCCCGGTACGGCGACTACCAGCTGGAGATCTACCTCAACGGCCTCGACGGAGTCCTCCCCGACCTCCCCATGACCTTCGCCGGGCTGCACCGGCGGGCCGCCGAGGCGCTCCCGCCGTCGGTCTGGTCGTACGTGGCCGGCGGCGCGGGCAACGAGCAGACCCAGGACGCGAACGTGGCGGCCTTCGCCCAGTGGGGCCTGTATCCGCGTATGTTCGTGGGCGCCGCCGACCGCGACCTGTCGGTCGACCTGTGCGGGATCAGCCTGCCCTCCCCGCTGCTGATGGCACCGATCGGCGTACTCGGCCTGTGTGCCCAGGACGGACACGGCGACCTGGCCGCCGGCCGGGCCGCCGCGGTGACCGGGGTGCCCATGATCGCGTCGACGCTCTCGGTCGATCCGCTGGAGGACGTCGCCGCCGGGTTCGGCGACACCCCCGGACTGTTCCAGCTCTACACGCCGACCGACCGCGACCTGGCCGCCAGCCTGGTCAACCGCGCGGAGGCGGCCGGGTACCGCGGCATCGTGGTCACCCTGGACACCTGGGTCACCGGCTGGCGGCCGCGCGACCTGGCCACCGCCAACTTCCCGCAACTGCGCGGGCACTGTCTGGCCAACTACACCAGCGATCCGGTCTTCCGGGCCCGGGTCGGGGCTCACGCGAGCACCCAGGACGTGGTCAGGGTCTGGACCGGCCTCTTCGGTAACCCGCTGACCTGGGACGACCTTCCCTGGCTGCGATCCCTCACCACGCTGCCGCTGATCGTCAAAGGCATCTGCCACCCGGACGACGCCCGCCGCGCCGCCGACGGCGGTGTCGACGCGATCTACTGCTCCAACCACGGCGGCCGCCAGGCCAACGGCGGTATCCCCGCCCTGGACTGCCTCCCCGACGTCGTCGCCGCCACCAGCCTGCCCGTCGTCTTCGACTCCGGCGTGCGCTCGGGCTCCGACATCGTCAAGGCCCTCGCGCTGGGAGCGACCGCGGTGGCCGTCGGCCGCCCCTACGCCTACGGCCTGGCACTCGGCGGCACGGACGGGCTCGTGCACGTGCTGCGCTGCCTGCTCGCCGAGGCCGACCTGCTCATGGCCGTCAACGGCTACCCCACCCTGGCCGATCTCACCCCGCGATCGCTCCGGCGGGTGGGCCGGGCCCTGGACCTCCCGTAGCCACGGACCGCCGACGGGCCCCAGCGAGGTGGTCTAGCCGTCGAGGAGGTCGGCGGCGACCGCGGCGCGTACGGCCTCGGCGGACGGCGCGGTCAGGAAGAAGTGACCGCCGTCGAACATCCGCTGGGTCCAGCCACCGCGCGTCGTCGCGCCCCAGCGGGCGAGGTCCGCCGCCGTGTAGGCGTCGCGGTCGCCGCCGAACACGGAGACCGGGCAGTCGAGGAGTGCGCCTGCGGGGGCACGGAACGAGTCGCAGAGCGCGTAGTCGGCGCGCAGCGTCGGCAGGACGAGGGCGAGCAGGTCGGAGTTGCTCAGCACCTCCTCCGGGGTTCCGCCCATCTCGCGCAGGTCCGCGACCAGCTCGGCGTCCGTCCAGGCGGGGCGGCCCGGCTTGCGGGGCTCGCCGCCGGGCCCCTGGCTGCCGCTGAGGAAGAGCCGGACCGGCGGCCGGTCACCGTGCCGCATCGCGGCGACGGCGACGCCGTAGGCGAGCAGCGCGCCCATGCTGTGGCCGAAGAGCGCGTACGGGCGGGTCAGGTACGGGCGCAGCGCGGCGTGCAGGGCGGTCACCGCCTCCTGATGGCTGGTCAGCGGTGGTTCGGTGAACCGCGACTCGCGGCCGGGCAGCTGCACCGCCAGCACCTCGACGTCATCGGGCAGCAGGGTCGCCCAGTCCCGGAAGAAGGCGGTGCCGGCGCCCGCCGGGTGGAAGCAGAGCAGTCGCAGGCGCGCCTGCGGACGCGGGGACCAGAGGCGGACCCACGGCTGGGCCGCGCCGGTGCTCGCCGTGGTCAGGGGGTGGGTCGACATGGCGCGGGCGGGCCGTCCTGTTCGTGGCCGGGTGCGGCTGGGGCGTGGCGGCCGGTGCGACCGCCGGTGCCGCGGGAAGCGGGCGGACGGGCCCGGGGCTTCGGCCCGGGCCGTCCAGGGGTGGTGCGGCCGCAGCCTACTCGGCCTCCGCCATCGCCCGGATCAGGCTGGCGGGGCGCATGTCGGTCCAGTTGGCCTCGACGTAGTCGAGGCACGCCTGGCGGCCGTCGGGGCCGTGAGCGGTGGTCCAGCCCGCCGGGACCTCGGCGAAGGAGGGCCAGAGCGAGTGCTGGTTCTCGTCGTTCACCAGCACCAGGAAGGTGCCGTCCGCGTCTTCGAACGGGTTCGCCATGGGGTGTTTCCTCTCTGAACGGTGGTCAGCCTCGTCGCCGCGCAGCGCCTGCCTGCGGGCAGGCGCTGCGGTGTTCACCAGGTGCCCGGTGCAGTGATCCCGCCGCACCCTGGTCGGTGGGCGCGGTCTCGGCACGACCATGATCGGCCGCGACGAACGGCGGGGCGCCGTGGAACGTCATCGGGGTGAACTTGCCCGGCAGTTCGGTGTTCGTGGGTGAGTTCGCGGGTGAAGGTGTCCACGATAGCGGCAACGCGGCCCGCCGCTGACGGGCCGTCCGGGGCGGCGACCCGTCGTTCGGGCCACCGCCGTCCGGGGCGACCCGCCGTCAGCGGCCGTGCGCGGCGAGGATCTCGGTGACCGCCGGGCGGGCGCGGTCCGCGTCGGCCGGGACCAGGCCGATCCGGGTGCGGCGGTCGAGGACGTCCGGGACGTCGAAAGCGCCCTCGCGGGTCACCGCGTACTCCACCTCGGCGCGGGTGACGTCGATGCCCTCGGCGATCGGCTCCAGCGGTCGCTCGACCGTCGCCGTGTCGACCACGGCCCGCGCCGCGCCGCCGTGCCGGGCGACGAGTGAGGCCGGAAGTCCGGTCGACGGCCCGGTGTCCCGGTGCCTGGGGGCGCCGATCAGCGGGAGCGCGTCGGTACGGCAGGGACCGGCCGCCAGGCCACGGGCGCGCACCGCGGCGTCGACGGCGTCCTGGGCCATCCGCCGGTAGGTGGTGAGCTTGCCGCCGACCACGGTGATCACCCCGGAGGGCGCCTCCAGCACGGCGTGGCGGCGGGACAGGTCCGCGGTGTTGCCGCCGCCGGTGTCGATCAGCGGCCGGAGCCCGGCGAAGGCGCCGCGGACGTCGGCCCGGGTCAGCTCCGTGCGCAGGGCGGTGTTGACCGTCTCCAGCAGGAAGGCGATCTCCGCGTCGGTGGGCACCGGCTCGTCCGGGACCGGACCCGGCGCGTCCTCGTCGGTGAGGCCGACCACGACCCGCCCGAGCTGCTGCGGAAGGGCGAAGACGAACCGGCTGGTCGAGCCCGGCACCGGGACGGTGAGCGCGGCGCGCGGACTGCCGAGCAGCGCCGCGTCGACGACCAGGTGGGTGCCCCGGCTGGGCCGCAGCCGGACCGAGGAGTCCACCTCACCGGCCCACACCCCGGTCGCGTTGACGACGGCCCGGGCCGACACCGTGATCGACTCGCCGGTGAGCGCGTCGGTCAGCCGCGCCGAGGTCCCGGTGACCTGCTCGGCCCGGACCCGGGTCAGCACGGTCGCCCCGAACTGGGCGGCGGTACGGGCGACCGCCAGCACCAGGCGGGCGTCGTCGATCAGCTGACCGTCGTGGGCGACCAGCGCGCCGGCGAGGCCGTCGGTGCGGACCTCCGGGACCAGCTCCACCGTCTCGGCCGGGCCGACCCGGCGCACCCGGGGCAGCACCGCGGCCGGGGTGCGGGCGCTGACCCGCAGCGCGTCGCCGGCCAGGAAGCCGACGTGCACCAGCGCGGCCTGCCCGCGTCCCATCGAGGGCAGCAGCGGCACGAGTTGGGGCAGCGCACGGATCAGGTGCGGGGCGGTGCGGGTCATCAGGATGCCGCGCTCGACGGCGCTCTCCCGGGCCACCCCGATCCGGCCGGAGGCGAGGTAGCGCAGGCCGCCGTGGACCAGCTTGGAGCTCCACCGGCTGGTGCCGAAGGCGAGGTCACGGGACTCGACCAGCACGGTCCGCAGACCCCGGGAGGCCGCGTCCAGCGCGACACCGGCGCCGGTGACCCCGCCGCCGATGACGAGCAGGTCGATGCCGTCGCCGCTGTCGGCGAGTGCGGCCAGTTCCCTGGCGCGGCGGGTCGCGTCGAGGGTGGTGCTGCCGGCGTACGGCGGTGACACGGGGCGAGAGGTCAGGCGAGAGGTCATGGGGCGAGGTATCCGTTCAGGGCGGTGGACAGTTCGCGGCGCCAGGCCTGCTCGGGCAGCAGCTGCGCAACCATGCGGTGTGACTGGACGGTGGACTGGGCGATGAGCAGCACCATCGCGGCCAGCTCGGTCGGCTCGCCGGACCGGATCGAGCCGTGCGCCTGCCCGCGCCGGATGGCGGTGCGCAGCGCGTCCAGCATTCCGCGCTGGCTGGTGCCGAGCCGGTCGACCACGTACTCGAACAGGGTGTCGGAGTCGGAGTGCAGCAGGGCGCCGAGCACGGCGTGGTCGCGCAGCCGGACGGCGACCTCGACGACCCAGGCCACGAAGGCCTCCCGGTCGTCCCCGGCGAGGTGGGCCTGCTCGCGGGTCGCGCTGAGCTCCCGGGTGAGCAGCGCGCCGATGACCGCGCGCACGTCGGGCCAGCGCCGGTAGACCGTGGGCCGGCTGACCCCGGCGCGGCGGGCGATCTCGGCCAACTGCGTGCGCTGGACACCGAGCTGGACGATCAGCTCCGCAGCCGCGTCCAGGATCGCGTCGTCGACACTGCGCGGTTCATCGTTACGACTTGACATGATGCGTAATACTGTAACGCATGGGATCTGAGACGCAATCGGGCCAGACAGCGATGCCCCAGACGGCGATGCCTCTGGCGGCGCTGCCCCTGCCTCCAATGAAGTGGGACGCCTGGGGCGACCCGGCGCTGGCCAAGCCGCTGTCCGAGGACATCAAGGGCCTGCTGGCGGCCGTGCTCGGGGTCTCCGGCGAGGTCGTGGCCGGACCGGCGGCCGACAAGGTCGTGCTGCGCCCCTCGACGCTGGCGGACGACGACCTCAAGGCCCTCGCCGCGATCGTCGGAGCGTCCTGGCTGAGCACCCGGGACGCGGACCGGCTGCCCCGGTCCGGCGGCAAGTCGACCCCGGACCTGCTGCGCCGCAAGAGCCGCGAGCCCCAGGACGCGCCCGACGCCGTCGTACTGCCGGGCAGCGAGGAGGAGATCGCCGCCGTACTGGCGCTCTGCGCGGAGCGGCGGATCGCCGTGGTCCCCTTCGGCGGCGGCACCAGCGTCGTCGGCGGCGTCGACCCGATCCGGGCCGGCTTCACCGCCGTGCTCTCGCTCGACATGCGCCGCTTCGACCAGCTGCTCACCCTGGACGAGGTCTCCGGCGAGGCGGTGCTGGGCGCCGGTCTGGCCGGTCCGCAGGCCGAGGCACTGCTCGCCGCCCGCGGCTACGAGCTCGGGCACTACCCGCAGAGCTTCCGGTTCGCCACCATCGGCGGCTTCGCCGCCACCCGCTCCTCCGGCCAGGACTCCGCCGGCTACGGCCGGTTCGACGAGATGGTCCGCGGGCTGCGCGTGATCACCCCCGCCGGCATCCTGGACCTCGGCCGCGCCCCCGCCTCGGCCGCCGGGCCGGACCTGCGCGAGCTGTTCCTCGGCTCCGAGGGCGTCTTCGGCGTGATCACCGCCGTCCGCCTGCGGGTCCACCCCCTGCCCGCCGTCCGCGAGTTCGAGGCGTGGAGCTTCCCCGACTTCGCCACCGGCGCGGCCGCTCTGCGCGCGGTCGAGCAGCAGGGCACCGGTCCGACCGTGATCCGGCTGTCCGACGAGACCGAGACCGCCGTCAACCTGGCGATGACGGACCAGATCGGCGGCACCCAGGTCACCGGCGGCTGCCTGGCCGTCACCGTGTTCGAGGGCGACGCCGAGCAGGTCGCCGCCCGGCACGCGCTGACCCGCGCGGCGCTGCTGGCCGCCGGCGGCACCTCGCTGGGCGAGGCGCCCGCGCGGGCCTGGGAGCACGGCCGCTTCAACGCCCCGTACCTGCGTGACGCACTGCTGGCCGGCGGCGCGCTGTGCGAGACGCTGGAGACCGCGACCGGCTGGGCCCAGCTGGACGGCCTCAAGGCCGCGGTGTCGCAGACGCTGCAGTCCGCGCTGCAGGACACCGGCAGCGCCTCGCTGGTGATGTGCCACATCTCGCACGTCTACCCCACCGGCGCCTCGCTGTACTTCACCGTCGTCGCCGCCCAGCAGGGCGAGCCGATCGAGCAGTGGGCCGGGGTCAAGCACGCCGTGGGCGACGCGATCATGGCCAACGGCGGGACCATCAGCCACCACCACGCGGTCGGCGCCGACCACCGCCCGTGGATGGACCAGGAGATCGGCGAGCTCGGCACCCGGATCCTGCGCGCGGTGAAGGACGCCGTCGACCCGGCCGGAATCCTCAACCCGGGCAAGCTCATTCCTTGAGGACGTTCGCCGCTCGACGGGCCGCCACTCGACGGTCCGTCAGCCGACGGACCATCAGCCGACTGATCATCAGAAGCAGCGCGTGGCACGGGTCCCGCGCCGATCGGACAGGGGTACGGGCATGAGTGGGGAGAGCGGCCGCAGGGCCGTCCGCAACGTCGTGGTCCTCACCAACCCGGCTGCGGGCGGCGGCCATTCCGGACCGGCCGCGGCCCGCGCCGTCGCCCGCCTGCGCGAGCGCGGCGTCGAGGTGCTCAGCATCGAGGGCGCCGACCCGCAGGACGCCCTGCGGCTGGCCCGCGAGGTCGTGGCCCGCGGCGTGGACGCCCTGGTCGTCGTCGGCGGGGACGGCATGATCAACCTCGCGCTGCAGGCGCTGGCCGGCAGCTCCGTACCGCTCGGGCTCATCCCGGCCGGGACCGGCAACGACCACGCCCGCGAGTACCGGCTGCCGCTGGGCGACCCCGAGGCGGCGGCGGACGTCGTCGCCGACGGAAACGTCACCCAGGTCGACCTCGGCCGGATCTCGGCCGAGGACGGCACCAGCCGTTACTTCGGCTCGGTGCTCGCCGTCGGCTTCGACTCGCTGGTCAGCGACCGCGCCAACCGGCTGACCTGGCCGCGCGGCCGGATGCGCTACAACCTCGCCATCCTGGTCGAGCTGGCAAACCTCCGGCCGCTGCCGTTCCGGCTGGTGCTGGACGACGGCAGCGTGATCGAGCGCGAACTGACCCTCGCCGCCGTGGGCAACACCCGCAGCTACGGCGGCGGGATGGCCATCTGCCCCGGCGCCGACCACGCCGACGGGCTGCTCGACCTGACGCTGGTTCAGGCCATGCGACGGCGCACCCTGGTGCGCTTCTTCCCCACAGTCTTCAAGGGCACCCATGTGCGGCGCGCGGAAGTCGAGACCCGCCGCACCACCACCCTGCGGATCGAGTCCCCCGGCATCAACGCCTACGCGGACGGCGAGTTCATCGCCCGTCTCCCGGTCGAGGTCGGCATTGTGCCGCAGGCCCTCGGGATCCTCGTACCCGCATGATTCCACCCCCCGGAGCGGGTGCCGACCGGCGACACGGCCCGGGCCCGGCCGACGACTGGAGCGCACTGCGGCGACAGGTGCCACTGGCAATCTTGCCATGAGCATGCAATCTTGTCTTAACTCGGCGGACTCTACCGACTAGTAGCGTCTGTCGCGCATCGCCCGTCAACCCCGGCGCACCCGCGCCGAGGGGCGACCCGGCATGCCGCGAGCCGCAAGCCATCACTTCCCGACTGCGCCACAACGCACCCCGGAGAGCATATGAGGCCCACGTCGCCGCCGGCCGATCTCGTCATCGGGATCACCCCGTTCCAGGAACCGGACGCCGGACTCGCCGCAGCCCTGTGCCGCGCGGGCGCTCTGGGCGTACTGGACCTCGGCGCCGGTGACCGCAGGTCGCGCGAGGCGCTCGCCGCGCTCGGCGAGTCCGCGCCCGGCCCCTTCGGTGTCCGCATCGGCGGCGCCTGCCGGATCACCCCTGAGGAGCTGTTACGCCCCGGCCGGACGTCCCCGCACACCGTGGTACTGGCCCCGGACGCCACCGACTGGGCACCCGGGGATCGGGGCCCCGGGCCAGAAGCCGACTGCCGCGTCCTGGCCGAGGTGACCGACCTGGAGCAGGCCCTGCGGGCCGTCCGGGCCGGCGCCCGGGGCCTGATCGCACGCGGCAGTGAAAGCGGCGGCCCGGTAGGCGAGTTGAGCACCTTCGTGCTGCTGCAGCAGCTCCTGGCGGCACCAGGGATCGAGGTGCCGGTGTGGGCCTGCGGCGGGATCGGACCGCGTACCGCCGTGGCGGCGGTGGTCGGCGGCGCGGCCGGGGTGGTGCTGGACAGCCAGCTCGCCCTGCTGGCCGAGTCGACGGCGCCCCAGGACGCCGCCGCGTCGGTGCGCGGCATGGACGGGTCCGAGACAACCGTGGTCGACGGCCGCCGGGTGCTGGCGCGGCGCACCGGCCCGGACCGGCCCACTCCGTTGACGGTCGGTCAGGATGGCTTTCTGGCAGAGCGGTTCGCCACCCGCTGGGGCACCGTGGGCCGGGCCGTGCGCGGCGTGAGGGAGGCGGTGTCGGACGGGTTGCGCACTGCCGCACAGCGCGGCGCGGCGGCCGCGCTGCTCGGTCCCGAGGCGCCGCTGAGTCGCAGCCTGGGCACCGAACTGCCGGTGGCGCAGGGCCCGATGACCAGGGTCAGCGACCAGCCGGGGTTCGCGGCGGCGGTCGCCGCGGCGGGCGCGCTGCCCTTCGTCGCCCTGGCGCTGGCCGGCCCGGAACAGACCCGCGCGCTGCTCCGGGAGACCGGCCAGGCCGTCGGCGAACTCCCGTGGGGCGTGGGCGTCCTGGGGTTCGCGCCGGAGGAGGTGCGCAGCGCCCAGCTGGCGGAGGTGCTCGCGGCGGCCCCCAGCCACGCGATCATCGCCGGAGGCCGCCCCTCGCAGGCGCGGGTGCTGGAGCAGGCGGGAATCCGCACCTTCCTGCACGTGCCCTCTCCCGGGTTGCTGCGGCAGTTCCTGGAGGACGGGGCGCGCCGCTTCGTGTTCGAGGGTTCGGAGTGCGGCGGCCATGTCGGCCCCCGGTACAGCTTCCCGCTCTGGGAGGCGCAACTGGCGGTCCTGGAGGACTTCCTGGACGCGGCACCAGCGGCCGCCGACCGGCCCGACCGGCCGGGCGGTCCTTCGGCACCGCAGATCGAGGTGCTGTTCGCCGGCGGGGTCCACGACGAGCGCTCGGCGGCGATGGTGGCGGCGATGGCCGCATCGCTGGCCCCGCGCGGAGTCGCCGCGGGCGTGCTGATGGGTACGGCGTACCTCTTCACCGAGGAGGCGGTGGCCTGCGGGGCGGTGCAGCCCGCGTTCCAGCGCCAGGTGCTGGCGGCGGAGCGGACCGAGCTGCTGCAGACCGCGCCCGGCCACGCCACGCGCTGCGTCCCGAGCCGGTTCACCGTGGAATTCGCCCAGGTACGGGAGCGGTTGGGCGCGGAGGGCGTGCCGGACCGGGAGGCCTGGGAGCAGTTGGAGCGGCTGAACGTCGGCCGGCTGCGGATCGCCGGCAAGGGGATCGACCGGGTGGCGGGCGCGCTGACGCCGGTGGACGAGCAGGGCCAGCTGGAGCGCGGGATGTTCATGGCCGGGCAGGTCGCCGTGCTGCGCGCGGCCCCCACGACGCTGGTCGAGCTGCACCACGCGGTCGGCATCGGAGCTGCTGCCTATCTGGCCTCCAGGGCAGCTGAACTGACGGACAGTCTGGAACTGTCGGACGCCGCCGGCCCGGGTCCGCAGGCGGCACCGCTGGAGATCGCGGTGATCGGCATGGCCTGCATGTTCCCGCAGGCGCCGGACCTTCCCGCCTTCTGGGCCAACGTGGTCGGCGGGGTGGACGCGGTGACCGAGGTGCCGCCGGAACGCTGGGACCCGGAGCTGTACTACGCGGCCGGGGACGGCGGCCCGGGCACCACCCCGTCCAAGTGGGGCGGCTTCCTGCCGCGCATCCCGTTCGACCCGCTGGCCTACGGCATCCCGCCGTCCGCGCTGGGCAGCATCGAGCCGGTACAGCTGCTGGCGCTGGAGGCGGCCCGCCGGGCCCTGGTGGACGCCGGCTACGACGGCGGCGGCGCCGAGGGCGGACGCCCGTTCGACCGCTCGCGCACCAGCGTGGTGTTCGGCGCCGAGGCCGGCAGCGACCTGTCGAACGCCGGGGTGCTGGGCGCCGTACTGCCCGCCTACCTGGGCCGGGTGCCCGACCCGATAGCGGAGCAGCTGCCCAGGATCACCGAGGACTCCTTCCCCGGCATGCTCGCCAATGTCATCTCCGGGCGCATCGCCAACCGGCTCGACCTGGGCGGATCCAACTTCACCGTCGACGCGGCCTGCGCCTCGTCGCTGGCGGCGCTGGACGTGGCCTGCCGGGAACTGGCCTCGGGCGGCAGCGACCTGGCCCTGTGCGGCGGGGCGGATCTGCACAACGGCATCAACGACTTCCTGCTCTTCGCCTCGGTGCACGCCCTCTCACCCACCGGCCGGTCCAGACCGTTCGACGCGGCGGCGGACGGGATCGCCCTGGGCGAGGGCGTCGGCTGCCTGGTGCTCAAGCGGCTCGCGGACGCGGAACGGGACGGCGACCGGGTGTACGCGGTGGTCCAGGGCATCGGCAGCGCGAGCGACGGCCGTTCGCTGGGCCTGACCGCGCCCCGTCCCGAGGGTCAGCGGGCGGCGCTGGAGCGCGCCTACCGCAGCGCCGGGGCCGACCCGGCCGCGGTCGGTCTGCTGGAGGCGCACGGCACCGGGACGGTGGTCGGCGACCGTACCGAGCTGGCCACGCTGAGCGCGGTGTTCACCGAGGCCGGTGCGGCGCCGGGGAGTTGCGCGCTCGGGTCGGTGAAGTCGCAGATCGGCCACACCAAGTGCGCGGCCGGGGTGGCGGGCCTGATCAAGGCGTCGCTGGCGCTGCACACCGGCGTCAAGCCGCCGACCCTGCACCTGGAGCAGCCGAACCAGGCCTGGCAGGCCGACAGCAGCCCCTTCGCCTTCCACACCGAGGCGCGACCGTGGGCCGTCCCACCGGCCGAACGGATGGCCGGAGTCAGCGCGTTCGGCTTCGGCGGGACCAACTTCCACGCGGTGCTGCGTGGTTACGACGGCCCCGCACCGGTGCACGGACTGCAGGAGTGGCCCGCCGAGCTGTTCACCTTCCGCGGCCAGGACCGGGAGCGGGCCCTGCGCGGAGTCGCGGAGCTGCTGCGGATCGCCGACGACGGCACGGACGCGGACGGTGACGGTGACGCGAGCAGCGGCGCAAAGGCCGGCACCGACCCCGCCCCCAACCCCGGCGCGAACCCGGGCAGGGCGCACGGCTCGCGTCCCGGCAGCTCGCCGTGGCGGCTGCGTGACCTGGCCCTGGCCGCGTCCCGGCGGGCGGAGTCCGGCCACGGGCCGGTGCAGGTCGCCGTGGTGGCCTCGGATCCGGCGCAGCTGCGCACGCTGCTGCGCCGCGCCGTGGCCGGCGAGCACGACCCCGCGCGCGGACTGCACCTGGCCGACCCGGACGGCGGACCCAAGGGCGAGGTGGCGTTCCTGTTCCCCGGACAGGGCAGCCAGCGGCCGGGGATGTTCGCCGAACTGTTCGCCTCGTTCCCGCAGCTGCAGCGGCACCTGCGACTGGGCGGGGACCACGTGGACGCGCTGTACCCGCCCGACGCCTTCACCCCGGAGGCGCGGGAGCAGCGGCGGGCCGCCGTCACCGACACTCGGGTGGCCCAGCCCGTGCTGGGGATGACCGGTCTCGCGGCCTTCGAGCTGCTGGCGCTGGCCGGGGTGCACCCCGCGCTCGCGGGCGGCCACAGCTACGGCGAGCTGGTCGCGCTGTGCGCGGCGGGCGCACTGGCGGCCGAGGACCTGCCGGCGCTCAGCGCCCGGCGGGCCGGGGCGATCCTGGACGCGGTCGGCGCGGGCGCGGACCCCGGGTCCATGGCCGCGGTGGCCACCGGGGCCGAGGAGGTCGAGCGGCTCCTCGGCGAGGCCGGCCTGGCCGGGCGGGTGGTGGCGGCGAACCGCAACGCGCCGCAGCAGACGGTGATCTCCGGCGGGACCGAGGAGGTCACCTCGGCGGCGAAGGTGCTGCGGGACGCCGGGCACGGGGTGAAGCGGCTCCCGGTCGCCTGTGCCTTCCACAGCCCGGTGGTCGCCGGCGCGGGCGCACGCTTCGCCACGGTCCTGGCCCGATGTACGGTCCGCACGCCGGAGTTCCCGGTGTGGTCGAACCGGACCGCCGCCGCCTACCCGTCCGCACCTGACGCGGTACGCGCGGAGCTGGCCGCGCAGATCGGCGCGCCGGTGCGCTTCGCCGAGCAGATCGAGGCGATGTACGCGGCCGGTGCCCGGGTGTTCGTCGAGGCGGGGCCCGGATCCGTGCTGACCAAGCTGGTCGCGGCTGTGCTCGGCGACCGGCCGCACCGCGCCGTACCGGTCGAGCGGCGGCGTGCGGGCCTTCCCGGCTATCTCGACGCGCTGGCCGAACTGGCCGTGGCCGGGGTGCCGGTGCGCACCGAGCGGCTGTTCCGCGGCCGTGACGCGGTGGACGCCGGCCGCACGAGGCCGCCGCGCCGCCCCGGCTGGACGGTGGACGGGCAGCTGGTGCGCACCGCTGCCGGAGACCTGTTACCCGGCGCGCTGGCGCCGGCCCGACCCGTTCCGGAGACCCTGATGACAGCTCAAGGACCCCACCCCGACGGCCGTCAGCAGGCGGCCGGCGAGGCTCTGGTCGCAGAGTTCCTGCGCAGCAGCAGAGACATGATCGCCGCTCAGCGGGATGTGCTGATGACCTATCTCGCCGCCACCGGGGCCACCGTACCGGCCCTGCCGGCTCCCCCGTCGGCGGTCGCCCCGCTCGCGGTCGCGCCACTGGCGTCGCCGACGGCACTGCCGGCACTGCCCACGCCGGTCGCCGTCGCTCCGGATCACCCGACCGCGCAGGGGCAGTCAGTCGCGCAGGGGCAGGCGGCCGGGACGGAGCAGGCGCTCTCCGAGGAGGACGTGCTGCGCGCGGTGGTGAAGGTGATCAGCGAGCGCACCGGCTACCCCGCCGACATGATCGAGCCCGACCTCGACCTCGAAGCCGACCTGAGCATCGACTCCATCAAGCGCACCGAGATCATCGGCCAGCTCGCCCGCCGCCTGGCCACCGGGGCGCAGACCGACCTGGCCGCGCTGGAGGACGACGAGCTGGAGCAACTCGCCGGGGCCCGCACCGCGGGCGCCATCACCGCCTGGCTCACCGCCCGGATCGCAGATCCCGCCGCGTCGGCCACGACCGACGCCGGACCGGACACCGCCCCCCTGGACTCCGCCCCATCGGACTCCACCCCATCGGACTCCGCTCCACTGGACGCTGGGCCGGACGCCGCCGCGCCGTCCCCGTCGCTGCCACCGGCCGACCACCGGTCACCCGGCGCACCGCCGGTCGAGGCGGTGCCCGTCGCCGGGCGGGAGCCGGTGCGGATGCGGTTCACGACCGTCCCGCTCGCGGACCGCGGCGGGTCGCCCGACTCGCTGGCGGGCAAGCGCTTCGCCCTGCTCGGCGCGGACCAGGGCAGTTCCGGTGGCGGCGGTGCCGGTGGCGGCGTCGCCGAGGCCCTCTCGGCGCGGCTCGCCGCGCTCGGGGCACAGCTGCTAACCCTCGGCGCGACGCACGAACTCTCGCCGGACGACGGCCCGGTGGACGGCGTGCTGCTGCTGGACCCGCTCGCCGCCCAGGGCGCCCCGGTGCTGCCGGGCTGCGTACCCGCACTCCAGGCGGCCCTGGCCCGCGCACCCCGCCGGCTGCTCGCCGCCTCGCTGTCGACCGGCGACCGGGCCGACGGGCTGCGCGGGCTGTTCCGCACCCTGGCCCGCGAGTACCCGGACGTCATGACCCGGCTGGTCGAGTTCGACGGCCCGGATGCCCTGACCGACCCGGCCGAGGCGGCGGACGCGCTGATCGGCGAGCTGCTCGCCGAGGACCGCGAGCCGGTGGTCCTGCGCGGTGCGGCCGGGCGCCGGGGGCTGACCCTGGAGCGGTCCGCACTCGGCGTACTGGGCAGCACCGGCGCGGGGCCCGCCGGTGACGGCGCGGCCGAGGCCGAGGCGCTGGGGCTGGACCGCGACGCCGTGGTCCTGCTGGTCGGCGGAGCCCGGGGGATCACCGCGCGGTTCGCGGCGACGCTCGCCTCGGCGTCCCGGGCCCACCTGCAGCTGCTGGGCCGCACCGCTCCGCCGGAAGGGCCCGAGGACCCGGTGACGACGGTCGCCCGCGACCGGTCCGCGCTGCGGTCCGCGCTGGCCGGGCAGGGCGTGCCGCTGCCGCAGATCGAGCGCGCCGCCGCCCGCCTGCTGGCCGCCCGCGAGGTCCGGGCGACCCTGGACGAGCTCACCGCCCTGGGGTCGCAGGCCCGTTACCAGGCCGTGGACGCCACCGATCCGGCCGCCCTGCGGCAGGCGGTCAAGGAGGTGCACGCCGAGTACGGCCGGCTGGACGGCGTCGTCTACGCCGCCGGTGTGATCGAGGACAAGGTGCTCGCGGAGAAGGATCCGGAGTCCTTCCGGCGGGTGTTCGCCACCAAGGCGGACGGCGCCCGCGCGCTGCTCGACGCGCTGTCCGAACTCCCCGCCGGGCCACGGTTCACGGTGCTCTTCGGCAGCATCGCCGCGGCCCTGGGCAATCGCGGCCAGGCGGACTACGCGGCGGCCAACGACGCCCTGGAGGCGCTCGGCACGCGCTGGTCCCGCCGCACCGGCCGCCGGGCGCTGACCGTCCACTGGGGCCCCTGGGCACCGTCGGGCGGCCACGGCGGCATGGTCTCCGAGGAGCTGGCGCGCGACTACGACCGGCGCGGCGTCCACCTGATCGACCCGGCCGCCGGCACCCTCGCCCTGCTGCGCGAGCTGGCCTGGGGCGACGAGTCGGAGCGCGCCGTCGTCTACACGGCGTCGGGCTGGTGACGGCACCGGTGGCGGCGGTGGGACAGCACCCCTCGGGCACCGGCCCACCGCCGGTGGCCGTGGTGGGCATGGCGGTCCTCCTGCCCGGCGCACCCGATCTGGCGGCCTACTGGCGCAACCTGGTCGGCGGGGTCGACGCGATCACCGAGGTGCCCGAGGGCCGCTGGGACGCGGACTACTACGACCCCGGCGCGGCGTCGGGGCCGGCCGCACCGGATCGCCTCTACTGTCGCCGCGGCGGTTTCGTCGACGACTACGCGCAGGTACAGCCGACCCGTTTCGGCATCATGCCGAGCTCGGTACCGGGCACCGAGCCCGACCAGCTGATCGCGCTGCAGGTCGCCGCGGCCGCCATCGCCGACGCGGGCGGCCCGGACCGGCTGCCCGACCGGGACCGGATCGGCGTGGTGCTGGGCCGCGGCGGCTACCTGACACCGGGACTGGTCCGGCTGGACCAGCGCGTTCGCAGCGCGCACCAGCTGGTGCGCACCCTCGGTGAGCTGCTTCCGGAACTGACGTCGGATCAACTCCATCGGGTCCGGCACGCGTTCACCGACCGACTGGGCCCGGACCGCCCGGAGTCGGCGATCGGCCTGGTGCCCAACCTGGCCGCCTCCCGGCTGGCCAACCGGCTCGACCTGCGCGGCCCCGCCTACACGGTGGACGCCGCCTGCGCCTCCTCGCTGGTCGCGGTGGACCAGGCGGTCGGCGAACTCGCCTCCGGCCGCTGCGACGCGGTGATCACCGGCGGGGTGCACCACTGCCACGACGTCACCCTGTGGAGCGTGTTCGCGCAGTTGCGGGCGCTCTCGCCGAGCCAGCGGATCCGCCCGTTCCACCGGGATGCCGACGGCATCCTGATCGGCGAGGGCACCGGCGTGGTGGTGCTCAAGCGCCTCGCCGACGCACAGCGCGACGGCGACAGGGTCTACGCGGTGATCCGCGGCACCGGCGTGGCCGGCGACGGCCGCACGGCCGCTCTGGCCAACCCCGACCCGGGTGGTCAGATCAGGGCGGTACGCGCGGCCTGGCGGGCGGCCGGACTCGACCCCGCCGCACCCGGCGCGCTGGGCCTGCTGGAGGCGCACGGCACCGCGACCCCCGCCGGCGACGCCGCCGAACTGGCCACCCTGGCAGAGGTGTTCGGACCGGCCCGGGCCGGGGTCGGGGTCGATGTCGGGGCCGGGGCCGGGACGGGTGCCGGTGACGGGCGCGCGGTGCTCGGGTCGGTGAAGTCGATGATCGGCCACACCATGCCCGCCGCCGGTGTCGCCGGGCTGGTGAAGGCGGCCCTGGCGGTGCACCACGGGGTGCTGCTGCCCACGCTGCACTGCGACGACCCGCACCCGGCACTGGCCGCCACCCGCTTCCGCACCGTCCCCGAGGCGCGGCCCTGGGAACCGGACCCGAGCGGTTCGCCGCGCCGCGCCGGGGTCAACGCCTTCGGCTTCGGCGGCATCAACGCCCATGTGGTGCTGGAGCAGGCGCCCGACAGCGGCCGCTCCCCCGCCTTCCCGGCCCCGAGGCCCGGAGCGACTGCGACCCGGCCGCCAAGTACCGCCCCAGCCCCGCGCGTTGCCGCCGTGACCGAACCCGAACGGGTGCTGCGGCTGGCCGCCGACCGGCCGGACCGGCTCGCCGCACTGCTGGCCGCCGACGACTCCGCGCTGCTCGCCGCGGGCCTGCCGGAGCACGGCGGGCCCGCGCCGCGCTGCCGGCTGGCGGTCGTCGACCCGACGCCGAAACGCCTGGCACTGGCCCGGCGCACGGTGGCCAAGGGACAGGCCTGGCGCGGACGCAACGACGTCTGGTTCGCACCCGAGCCGCTGCTCGGCGCGGAACCGCGCCGGTCCGGGACCGGACGTATCGCCTTCCTCTTCCCGGGCCTGGAGGGCGAGTTCGACCCCCGGACGGACGATGTCGCGGACCACTTCGGCCTGCCGCGACCCGCCTCCACCAGCGACACCGGGTCATCGGCCGCCCAGGTGGCCCAGGTGGCCGACATCGGCCGGCACGGGGCCGGGGTGGTCGCCGTCGGGCGACTGCTCGACGGCGCGCTGCGCCGGATGGGCGTGACACCCGACGCGGTCGCCGGGCACAGCGTCGGCGAGTGGACCGCGATGATCGCCGGCGGCCTGTACTCGGGGACGTCGGTGGACTCCTTCCTCACCTCCTTCGACCCCGACGCCCTGCACGTTCCGGGTCTCACCTTCGCCGCCCTGGGCCTCTCCGCCCAGCGGGTCGAGGAGGCGCTGGCCACCCTCGACGGCATGTCCGAGGTGGTGCTGTCACACGACAACGCGCCGCAGCAGTCCATCGTCTGCGGCCCCGAACCGGCGGTCGTGGAGCTGGTGCGCTGGTTCCGCACGCAGGGGGTGCTCGGCCAGGTACTGCCGTTCCGCTCCGGGTTCCACACCCCGATGCTGGCCCCGTACCTGGCGCCGATCCGGCAGGCCGCCGACAGCTTCGAGCTGCACCGGCCCACCGTGCCGGTGTGGTCGGGGACGACCGCCGCTCCGTTCCCGGAGGGCGAGGCGGAGGTCCGGGCACTGTTCCTGCGCCACCTGCTGGAGCCGGTCCGCTTCCGTCCGCTGATCGAGGCGCTGTACGCGGCGGGCTTCCGGGCCTTCGTCCAGGTGGGTACGGGACAGCTGGCCTCGCTCGTCAGCGACACCCTGCACGGCAGGGACCATCTGACCATCGCCGCCAACTCCCCGCACCGCGACGGGCTGGCCCAGCTCCGACGGGTCGCGGCCGCCCTGTGGACGCACGGAGCGGAGCCGGATGCCGGCGTGCTCGCCGCAGCCCCGGAGCCGGGTGCCGTCCCGGCCGCGGCCCCGGAGCGGGTACACCCGAGCGTGCGGCTGGACCTCGGCGGCGCGCTCGTCTCACTCGACTCCCGGACGCTGCCCGCGCTCCGCGCGGAACTGCGGCCCGCCCCGGCCCGCGCGGCAGCCACCGGCAGGGCCTCAGCACTGACCTCGCTGGCCGAGAGCTTCCCGCTGGCCGCCGAACTCGACGCGCTGCTCCGCGACACGGAGCAGGTCGCCGCCGAGCTGGTCCACGCCGAACTGATCCACGCCGGACGGCGGAACGGAGCGGGACCGGCGCTTCCCCCCGCGCCGGCCTGGCCTCCGGTCGCCGCCTCCGCCACGACGGCGGCTCCACCACCCACCCGTGCCCCCGCCGCCACACCCCCGGCGACGTCGGCCCCGGCCCCGGCCGCGGCACCATCCTCGGCACCGCACGGCGACACGCTGCGTGTCTCCGTCGAGGCCATGCCATACCTGCTCGACCACTGCTTCATCCGCCAGCGCGCCGGCTGGCCCGACCTCACCGACCGCTGGCCCGTCGTTCCGGCGACCACCATCGTCCAGCACCTGATGGACGCCGCCGAACGCACCGCCCCCGGACGGGTGACCACCGCCGTACACGGACTGCGCTTCGGCCGCTGGGTTCCGGCGGCGGAACCGCTGGATGTGCAGATCACCCTCCGCGACGCCGGGGACGGGCAACTCGTGGCGGCCTTCGGCGACTTCGCCAGCGGAACGGTCGAGCTGGCGGGGCGTCACCCGACACCCCCGGCCCCGTGGCCGGTGGATCCGGCGGCCGAGCGCGCGCCGGAGCACACCGCGTCCACGCTCTACCAGGAGCGGTGGATGTTCCACGGCCCGGCGTTCCAGGGGCTGACCGAACTCACCGCGCTCGGCGAGTCGCAGGTACGCGGAGTGATCACCGCACCGTCCGCGCCCGGCGCCCTGCTGGACAACGTCGGTCAGCTGCTCGGCTACTGGATCATGGCCACCCGTACCGAGCGCACCGTGGTCTTCCCCGTCGGCCTGAGCGAACTCCGCCTCTACGGCCCCGCGCCCCGGCCCGGCACCGAGGTCCACTGCCATATCCGGATCACCGCGCTGACCGGCGACGCCCTTGAGGCGGACGTCCAACTCACGTGCGGCGGAACCGTCTGGGCGGAGGCGATCGGCTGGCGGGACCGCCGCTTCGACAGCCACCCGGAGACCAGGCCGACCGAACGCTGTGTCGAGCGCAACACCCTGTCCGCGCCGCAGCCGGGCGGCTGGAGCCTGGTGCACGAACGCTGGCCCGACCTCGCCACCCGCGACCTGGTGCTGCGCAACCACCTGGGCTCGGCCGAGCGCGCCCGCTACGAACAGCAGCCACCACGCGGCCGCCGGGCCTGGCTGCTCGGCCGGATCGCAGCCAAGGACGCGGTGCGCCAGTGGCTCTGGGCGCAGGGCGAGGGGCCGGTGTTCCCGGCCGAGATCGAGGTGCTCAACGACCCGGGCGGAAGGCCCCGGGTGCGTGGTGTCCACGGCCGGACCCTGCCGGACCTGGACATCTCGCTCGCCCACCGGTCCGAGATCGCCGTGGCCATCGTCCGACCGTCCGACGCCGCCAGCGGCGTTCCCGGCGGCGGTCCGAGCGTGGGACCTGGCGTGGGCATCGACATCGAGGAGGTCGTCGAGCGCGAGCCCGAGACGATCGCGGTCGCACTCGGCCCGGCCGAACGCGCCCTGCTGGCAGCCTGCCGCGCGGCGTCCGACCGCGCGGCGTCCACCAGCGAGGCCCCCGACCGTGACCGCCCGTCCACCGATCCGGCCGAGGAATCCGAGGCGCTCTGGTTCGCCCGGTTCTGGGCCGCCAAGGAGGCGGTGGCGAAGGCGCAGGGCACCGGGCTCCAGGGCCGGCCGCGCGCCTTCGAGGTCGTCGCCGCCGACCCCACCCGGCTGCTCGTCGCCGTGGCCGGGCCCGACGGCACCCGCACCATCCGCCTGCACTGCACCCAGCTCAGCAGCCCCCCGGACCTGCCGCCCCGCCGCTACGTCGTGGCCTGGACCGCGGACGGAACCGAGGGCACCGCCCTCACCGACATCAGCACCGCCGACATCACCACCGCCGACATCAGCACCTCGAACAGCGAGAGGACAGTGGCGAAGTGACGACCACCCAGCCGACCGTGGAGCCGCACGCCCCCTCCGAGCAGGAGGTCCTCACCGAGATCACGGGCATGCTGGCCGCCCTGCTCGACGACTGCGGTCTCGACGAGGCCGAGGTCACCATGGAGTCCCGGTTCATCCAGGACCTGGAGCTGGAGAGCATCGACCTGGTCACCCTCGCCGGGCAGCTCCAGGCGCGCTGGGGCGAGGGGGTCAACTTCGCCGAGTTCGTCGCGGGTCTGGAGCTGGACGAGATCATCGATCTGACAGTGGGTCGGCTGGTCGTCCATGTCGCGGACAGTCTGCGGACGGCCGGACGGAGCTGACCATGGCCTTCCTCGACCTCGACGGGCTCCGCTGCCATGTGCAGCGCCTCGCCCCCTCGGACGGGCGCCCGCCCGCCGCCACGGCGGTGCTGGTGCACGGGCTGCTCACCGACAGCCTGGCCAGCTACTACTTCACCCTCGCCCCCGCGCTGGCCGCGGCCGGCCTCGAAGTGCTGATGTACGACCAGCGCGGGCACGGGCGCAGCGAGCGGCCGCCGACCGGCTACCGGCTGGAGCAGTTCGTCGACGACCTGGGCACACTGCTGGACCGCAGCCGACCGGCCGGTCCGGTCCATCTGCTGGGCAACTCCTTCGGCGGCACCGTGTCCTTCGGACTCGCGGCCGAGCGCCCCGATGAGGTGTGCAGCATCCTGGCCATCGAGTCCGAGCCCGCCTCCCCGGCCTGGGCGGCCAAGCTGGACGACATCCTGCGCCGGGCCGAGGCGCAGCTGCGGCACGAGGAGACCCTGGCCTGGGTCACGCAGCGGCACGGCGCTCACACCGCCCGGCTGGCCCGCTCGGCCGGCCGGCTGCTGGCGGGCACCACACTGGCCCGCGACATCCCCGCCAGCCTGCTGCCCACCGAGGCGGAGCTGCGCGCGATCCGCTGCCCGGTGCTGGCGGTCTACGGCACCGAGTCGGACCTGGCCGAGCAGGCGGACCTGCTGGACGAGCTGCTGCCGTCCTGCCGGAGCTGCTTCGTCCCCGGGCAGGAGCACTCCGTGCTGGTCGAGGCCCCCGACACGGTGCTCGAACTCACCCTGTCCTGGCTGCGGGAGCAGGGCACCGAACTGCGCGGCCCGGCAGCCGGGGAGCTGTGCCCCGGCCGGTACGCGGGCCGGTTCGCCGACCGGATCATCCACACCCGGGAGAGTGTCCGTTGAGCCGATTCCTCTTCGTGGTCCCACCGTTGGTCGGGCATGTGAACCCGACCCTGGGGGTCGCGGCCGAACTGGCCGCCCGTGGGCACGCCACCGCCTGGGCCGGGCACCCCGAGCTGGTCGGCCGGCTGGCCGGCCCGGACGCCGAGGTCCACCCCTGCGCCATCGCCACCGGTCCGGCGGCGGACGAGCCGGTGCGGCGGCCCCCCGATCTGCGCGGACCGGCCGCCCTGAAGTTCCTGTGGGAGAGCTTCCTGGTGCCACTCGCCGAGGCGATGGCCCCCGGTGTGGCGGCGGCGGTGGAAGCCTTCGGCCCGGACGTCGTGGTGGCGGACCAGCAGGCGGTCGCCGGGGCGCTGGTCGCGGAGCGGCTCGGACTGCCGTGGGCCACCTCCGCGACCACCCCGGCGGAGTTCACCGGAGCGCTGGACGGCATGCCCCTGGTGGAGGCCTGGATCGGCGGCCTCCTCGGCGACCTGCGCAAGCGCATCGGCGACCCGGAGTCGACCGCCGATCCGCGGTTCTCCCCGCGCCTGACCCTGGCCTTCACCACCCCGGAGCTGACCGGTCCGGCCTCCACTCCGGCCTCCACTGCGGCATCCAGTTCGGTGGACGTTCCAGGGGGCGCTCCAGGGGACGTTCCGGGGGCCGCCGTCGCCGGTCGGCCGATCGCCTTCGTCGGGCCCTCGATCGCGCCCCGGGCCGCAGACCCGTCCTTCCCGTGGCAGTGGCTGGACCCGCGGCGCGCGCTGGTGCTGGTCAGCCTGGGCACCGCCAACAGCGACGCCGGCGCCGCGTTCCTGACCTCCTGCCGGAACGCGCTGCGGGCCCGCGCCGACCGGTTGCAGGCGGTGATCGTGGATCCGGACGGTCTCCTCGGCTTCCCGCCGCCGGACCCCGACGTCCTGGTGCTGCCGTCCGTGCCCCAACTGCCGCTGCTGGCCCGCACCGCCGCCGTGGTCTGCCATGCCGGACACAACACGGTGTGCGAGGCGCTGTGGCACGGCGTGCCGCTGGTGGTCGCCCCGATCCGCGACGACCAGCCGGTGGTGGCGGGCCAGGTGGTGGCGGCCGGTGCCGGCGTCCGGGTGCGCTTCGGCCGCACCGACGCGGCGCGGCTGGGCGCGGCGGTGGACACGGTCCTCACCGACCCCGCCCACCGGGCGGCGGCGCAGCGCGTCGCCGCCTCCTTCCGCGCGGCGGGCGGCGCCGCGGCGGCCGCCTCACACCTCGAACTGCTGCACCACCCAGCCCCGCAGCCGACGGGCAGGCGCTGACGATGACCGCAGCCGAGACCGACGCCACCGGCACCCCCGGCGCCACCACGGCGCAGCCGCAGCACGCCGGGGCCACGCTTCCCGCACGGATCGCCGCCCTCCGTCCGGTCTACCAGGACGACCTGGCCAACGGCACCGACCGGTTCTTCGAACCGCGCCGCTCCGACTGCCCCTGGTGCGGATCCGCCCGTCTGCGGCTCCGGCTGCGCACCGGCGACCTGCTGCAGCACAAGCCCGGACGATTCGTCCTGGACCAGTGCGTGGACTGCGCGCACATCTTCCAGAACCCCCGACTGTCCATCCCCGGACTGGAGTTCTACTACCGCGACTTCTACGACGGCCTGGGTGAACAGCGTCTCGCCGGAGTCTTCGGCACCCGCGCCGGAACCTACCGGAACCGCGCCCGGTCCGTCGCCCCGTTCGCCGCGTCGCCGGCGAACTGGCTGGACGTGGGCACCGGGCACGGCCACTTCTGCGAGACCGCGCGCGAGTTGTTCCCGCAGACCTCGTTCGACGGCCTGGACCTCAGCGAGGGCGTGGAACTGGCCCAGCAGCACGGACGGCTGGCCCGCGGCTTCCGCGGCTCCTTCCCCGAACTGGCGCCCACCCTCGCCGGACAGTACGACGTGGTGAGCATGTTCCACTACCTGGAGCACAGCCGGGATCCGCACCGCGAGCTGGCCGCCGCCCGGGAGGCGCTCCGACCCGGCGGGCTGCTGCTGATCGAGGTGCCCGACCCGCAGTGCCGCTATGCCCGGTTGCTGGGCCGGTGGTGGCTGCCCTGGCTCCAGCCGCAGCACCTGAACCTGGTGCCGGTGGCCAACCTGCGCGAGCGCCTGGGGACGCTGGGCTTCACCGTCGTGCTGGAGCAGCACCGCGAACCGCACGACCCGATCGACCTGCTGGCCGCCTGTTGGCTGCTCTTCGACGCGCTGGCGCCCCACGAGGACGCGCCCTGGCTGCGCGGAGCGCCTCCCGGCCGGCTACGGCGCTCCGCACGCGGCCTGCTCCTGCTCGCCGCCGCCCCGGCCCTGCTGCTCGCCACCCTGTTCGACCGACTGACCGCCCCCGCCGCCGCCCGGGCCGGCACCGCCAACGCCTACCGCCTCCTGGCCCGCCGCGACAGCTAGGGCCACCTCGGCCCGATGACGTGCCCTGGCTGCGCCTCAGCTGAGGTCTGCGACCGCCGCGCGGAGTTCGTCGAAGGCTGCTCGGGTGAGGGCCGCCAGCTCGCCGGGGTCGTCGTCGCGGGCCGGGTCCGCCCACCGTGCGTATCCCAGCCTGAACGCCAGCACCCCCAGTTCGGCGGCCACCTGGGCCGTGGGTTCCGCAACGTCCCGCCGCTTCAGTGCGTCGACCATCGCCGCGGCCATGCCGACGCTCTTCAGCACCTCGCGACTGCGCAACTCCTCGTTCGCCTCGATCGCCGCGTGCAGCAGCGGACCGAGCGAGCGGTTGAACGCCGTCATCTCCCCTGACGCGCGCTCCAGGCCGGCCGCGACGGCCGTCATCGGCGTCGCCTCCTCGGGAGCGGCGTCGATGCCCTCTGCCAGCAGTCGGCTCAGGGCCTGCTGCCCCGCGGTGAGGATCTCGCGCTTGTCCGCGAAGTGGCGGAAGAACGTGCTGCGCGTCAGTTCGGCGCGCTCGGCGATCTGCGCGACCGTCGTCTCGTCGTAGCCCTGCTCGGCGAACAGCCCGAGCGCCGCCACGACCAGACGCTGACGCGCATTCGGCTTCCATCTCGGCATGCCGCCATCCTAGCCGACGGGACATGTGTCGCATCATGCGCTACGGTGATGGGACACCAGTCGCATCACTGCTTGGAGCTCGTCATGCGCGTCTTCATCACCGGCGGAACCGGCCTCATCGGCTCGGCCGTCGTCGCCGAACTGCTCTCCGCGGGACACTCGGTCACCGCCCTCGCCCGCTCCGACGCCTCCGCGGCGCAGGCCAAGGCCGCCGGCGCCGAGGTGCTCAGCGGCGCACTCGCCGACCTCGCCGTGCTGCGCGCCGGCGCGGAGCGGGCCGACGGCGTCATCCACCTCGCCTTCAGCAACGACATGAGCTCGCCCGACGCCCTGGCCCAGGGCGTTGCCGAGGAGGCCGCCGCGCTGGCGACGCTCGGCGACACCCTCGTCGGCACGGACCGCCCGCTCGTCATGGTGGCCGGCACGCCCTACCTGCCGGGGCGCACCTCCACCGAGGACGACGCCCTGCCGACCCAGGGCCCGGTCGCCGGCCGCAGCCGGTCGGTGACCAGCGCGCTCGCACTCGCCTCGGAGGGCGTGCGCAGCTCGGCGGTACGGCTTCCGCGCACGGTCCACAACCAGGGCCGGGGCGGGTTCGCCGGACTGCTCACCGACATCGCCCGCCGTACCGGCGTCGCCGGCTACCCCTCGGACGGCGCGCAGCGCTGGCCGGCCGTCCACGCGCGGGACGCCGCCGTGCTGTTCCGGCTCGCCCTGGAACAGGCCCCGGCCGCAAGCTCCTGGCACGCCGTCGCCGACGAGGGGGACGCGGTCCGCGACATCGCCGCGGTCATCGGCCGACGGCTCGGCCTCCCCGTCGAGTCGGTACCGCAGGAGAACTTCGGCCCCCTCGGCCCGATCTTCGCGGCCGACCAGCCCGCGTCCAGCGCCCACACCCGAGCCACCCTCGGCTGGCAGCCGACCCACCCGAGCCTGCTCGCCGACCTGGAACACATCGAAGCCTGAGACGCACGAGAGGACCAGGTCCCATGACCTACGGACCGCACAACCCCGAGGCGACCTACGTCACCCACGACTACCCCGAGCACGCCTTCGACACCGGCGAGGTCAGCCTCAACTACGCCACGACCGGATCGCCCGACAACCCCGCCCTGCTGCTCATTCCCGCGCAGGGCGAGTCCTGGTGGGGCTACGAGGCGGCGATGAAGCTGCTCGAAGACGACTTCGAGATCTTCGCCGTCGATCTGCGCGGCCAGGGCCGCTCCACCCGCACCCCCGGCCGCTACACCCTCGACAACATCGGCAACGACCTGGTCCGGTTCACTTCCGGGCGCATCGGACGCCCGGTCGTCGCCTGCGGCCTGTCCTCCGGCGGCGTCATCGCCGCCTGGCTCTCCGCCTACGCGCCGCCCGGCATGCTGCGCGGCGCGTACTACGAGGACGCACCGCTGTTCTCCTCCGAGATCCAGCCCGCCTTCGGCCAGGGCATGAACCAGGTCATCGGCCCCTGGTTCGAGCTGATGCACAAGCACCTCGGCGACCAGTGGTCGGTCGGCGACTGGCCGGGCCTCAAACGAGCCATGGCCACCGATCTGCCGCCGGCACTCGCGCGAGGCCTGGCGGCGATGGGCGACTTCCTGAGCGGGGACGAACCACCCCAGACGTTCAAGGAGTACGACCCCGAGTGGGCCCGCGCCTTCGCCAGCGGCTCGGCCAGCGCCTCGGTCGACCACGCCCGGATGCTCGCGGCAGTGAAGGTCCCGGTGCTTTTCACCCACCACTTCCACCACGTCGACGAGGAGTCGGGCCGACTCCAGGGCGCCATCTCGGACCTGCAGCTCCGGCACGCACGCGAGCTGATCACCGGCGCCGGCCAGCGGTTCGACTACAGGACGTTCCCGAAGGCCGGCCACGTCATGCACCGCAGCGATCCACAGCTCTACAGCCGGACCCTGCACGAGTGGATCTCGACACTCGACGGCTGACCCCACCACGGCAGAACAGCACCACGGCGATCCCCGGTCACCGACGGCCGGGGATCGCTTGACCCAATTAGTTATACGACACATAATCATTGCTATGTCTACAACTAACTCAGAGTCTCGCTTCGGTCTGCCGCCCACCGCGAGCAGGCGCGTGCTGCTGATCGGCGCGTCTCGCGGTCTGGGCCTCGCGCTGGCCCGGGAGTGGGCGACGGACGGACGGCACGTCACGGCCACCGTGCGCGGCTCGGACCGGACCCCTCTGCACGACCTCGCCGACACCTGCCCCGGACAGGTCGAGATCGAGACCGTCGACATCACCGAGCCCGCAGAGATCACAGCGCTGGACACCCGCCTCGCGCACCGCAGGTTCGACCTGCTCTTCGTGAACGCCGGCGTCGCCAACCAGCCGGAAGGAACGGTGGCCGAGACCTCGACCGACGAGTTCACCCGGGTCATGGTCACCAACTCGCTGGGCCCGCTGCGCGTGATCGAGACGCTCCAGGACCGGATCGAGCCCACCGGCACGATCGCGGTGATGTCCTCGGGCCAGGGCAGCGTGGCCAACAACACCAACGGCGGCCACGAGGTCTACCGCGGCAGCAAGGCCGCGCTCAACACATTCATGCGCAGCTACGCCGCACGGCACCACGGCGAGCCCCGGACTCTGGTCCTCATGGCCCCCGGCTGGGTACGCACCGACATGGGTGGCCCGGACGCCCGGCTCGGCATCGACGAGAGCATCCCCAACGTGGTCAGGACGCTCGACGCCCTCCAGGGCCGGCCCGGGCTGCACTACGTCGACTACCTCGGCCAGACGGTAGCGTGGTGAACGCGACATCACAGCAGGCCGGGAACACGACGCGGCGGCACTGACCGCGCAGCACGAGGGACGCGGGAGAGATCACCGATGGCAGCCACCTCGCCGAGACGGTCGGACGATCCTGTCCGGCAGGCCTGGGCCCTCATGCATCGGTTCGTCGAAGCCCACAACCGCCGGGGCGAGCTCGCCGACGCGCTCGGATTCCGCCTCGGCGGCGGCCGAGGCAAGATCCTCCTCCAGCTCCGCGACGGGCCGATGACGCTGAGCCAGCTCGCGGCGGCCAACGGCCTCGACGCCCCCTACGCCACCCTGGTCGTCGACAAACTGGAAGCCCACGGGCTCGTCGAACGCCGGCCGCACCCCGACGACCGGCGTCGCAAGCTGGTGACGCTCACAGCCGCCGGGCACAACGCCATCGCGACCGCCGACGCCATCCTGCTGCGCCCGCCCCCGGCCATCACCACCCTCTCGGCCGACGACCTCGGACAGCTCACCGGACTTCTCACCCGCCTCCTCGACGCCGACGCGACCAGAGCCGAGGAGTGACGCAGGCCGACGGGTGCACCCGGAGCGCCCGGCCCCACGGTGTACTCCGGGGGCGGCCCTCAGCCGATGGCGGCCATCTTCTCGAACAGGGCCGGGTCGTGGGCGGAGATGATCGCCAGGTCAGGCTCCGCGCGGCGGTGGAGCTCGGCCAGGCCGAGTTGTCCGCCATTCTGCCCGACGCGCCGTCAGTCCGGCCGTCTCCCCCTGCCACGCGAGCCGACTGCCATCCGAGCCGACTGCCACGCGAGCCGAACGGCTATACGGCCGGCTGCTGCTGGGTGACGCAGTGGATGCCGCCGCCGCCCGCGCCGAGGGCGTCGATGTTCAGCTGTTCGACGACCCGGCCGGGGAACAGGCCGGCCAGCGTCGCCGCGGCCGCCGCATCGGCGCCGGTGTCCCCGAACTGGGCGGAGATCACCGCGCCGTTGCAGACGTAGTAGTTGGCGTAGGAACCGACGAAGTTGGGGTTGGTCGACCGGATCAGGTTGTAGTCGGGGCCCTGGAGCGGGCTGACCCGGATCGGGAGCCCCTGCGCGTCCGTCGCCGCGGACAGGGCCTGGTACTGCTGCCGCTCGTCGTTGGACCAGATGTCCGTGTCCGTCGCGAGCGGCAACTGGACCAGCCCGGTCGCGTCGGCGAGGAACCTGGACGTGGCGTCGACGTGGTCGTCGGTGATGTCCTGGCCCGCGATCCCGGTGAACCAGATCACCTTTGACGCCCCGTACGCGGCGCACATCGCCGCCTCGATCTGCGCCTGCGTCAGGCCGGGGTTGCGGTCCGGGTTGATGATGCTGCTCCGGGTGGCCATCAGCGTCCCGTCGCCGTCGGTCTCGATCGCGCCGCCCTCACTCACCAGCCCGGCGGCGGTGAAGGGCAGCCCCAGATAGGCCGCGACCCGGCGGGCGACCAGGGCGTCGCGTGCGTGCGTCTGATGGTTGCCCCAGCCGTTGAAGTTCAGCCCGACCGTGTCGAGGCCGCCCGCGCCGTTGGTACGGAAGACCGGGCCGGTGTCGCGCATCCAGCAGTCGTCGACCGGTATCGACCCGATCACCGTCACCCCGGGGCCGCACGCGGCCTGCGCCTTGGCGACGCTGGCGGGGTTCGCGCACATGACGACGGGTTCGTACTTCGCGATCGTCCGCGCGACCAGCGCGATGTTGCCCTGGACGCCGGCCAGTTGCCGCCTCCAGATGGTGGTGCTGTCGGGCCAGGCCATCCAGGTACGCGTGTGCGCGCCGGTGTCCAGCGGGACGGCGAAGGCCGGACCCGACGCGGCGGCGGCCGACCGAGCGGCGGGCCCCGCCGTCGCGCCTGCGGCTGTGCGTGCTGCGGCCAGGGCGGTACCGCCGGTCGCCGCCCAGGCGGCGGCCCCCGCCGTCAGCCCTGCGGCGGCCAGAAAGCTCCTCCTGCCCAGCGCCCGCTCTCGCTCCGTGCCGGACGGTTTCGGGGTTTCAGCGTGAACGTTGATCTCGGCCTCCTGCGAATCCTCGGTGGGCCCTCCATCGATGGGCTGGAAGCTATAACTGACCAAGCGCTCGGTCAATACGTAGAACACGGCTGCGCCGCTCCGGATCACGGCGGCGGACGCACGGCCCACCGCCGCGCGCCCACTCACTAGAGTTCAGGCGTGGCCACGCCTGCGAACGACATCCCACCCGCCGCTCCCCCGGCCGAGCCGAACTCCGGCCCGGTCCGCCCCGGCCCCAATCCCAGTCCCGGCTCCAGTCCCGGCGCCGGCCCCGGCCCCGGCGGCAGGTCACGTACCTCCGCCAAGGGAGAGCAGACCCGCGCCCGCCTGATCGCCGCCGCGCGCACCCTGCTGGCGGGGGACGGGCTCGCCCCGTTCACGACCCGCAACGTCGCCTCTCTCAGCGGCGTGACCCACGGCATGTGCCACTACCACTTCCAGAACCGGACCGACCTGATCGTGGCGGTCGTCGAGGACATCCGGCCCGAGTGGATCACGCCGATGGAGGAGGCGGTCGACGCCCCCGGGTCCTTCGCCCAGCGGGCCGACCGGGTCATCGGGCTGCTCACGCAGCCGGAGCGGGAGGACCTGTCGCGGCTGCACTCCTCCCTGCACTGGTTCGCCCTCAACGACGACCGGGTGCGCAGCAGTCTGGAGGCCGAGTACCGGCGCTGGCGGGCCTGCTTCGTCCGGCTCTTCCAGGTGCTGGCCGACGAGCGCGGCGACGGGCTGGACCCGCGCCCCCTGGGCGAGGCGGTGGCCTCCGCGGCCGACGGCCTGGCCGCGATCGAGTCCCTGGACGCCGGGGTGGACGCCGAGTCGGTGATGCGGACGCTCATCCTCGGACTCGCGGCCGCGGCCGGGGCAGCCGGCACCACAGCCCTCAGAGCCGCAGCCCCCGGAGCCGGAGGCCCCGTCGGCTGACCACCACCCGGACGGCCGCAGCGGCCGGGGAGTCCCCGGGCTGCGGCCGCAGAGGCGGCAGCATCAGCGCTTCCGCTTCAGTCGGAGAAGTCCTGGGTCATCCAGACGGTTCCCTGGGCGTCGCGCTCGATGGCGATGCCGATATGAGTGAACGTGCTGCTCAGGATGTTCCGGCGGTGGCCGTCGTCGGGCGGCTGCTCGTTCAGCATGCTCTGCGTCAGACCGACCGCCATGGAGGCGATGTCGCTGGTGGCGGTGCTGACCGGTCCGCCCTCGCCGATGTTCTCCCCCGCCGCGCCCCACTGAACGCCCGCGGCGGTCTCCCGGGCTCCCAACTCGTCCTCGCCCGGGCACTGGTGCGACAGCCCGCAACCGCCGGCCATCACCTGGTTGTGCGCCGTCGCGCTGCGGGTGAGCCCGGCGGTGATGGTGTACGGGGACAGCCCCTGGGCGGCTCTGGCCTTGTTGATCAGCGCCAGCACCTGCTGGACCTCCTGCGCGGTGGCGCTGCTCTGCCCGGCCGCCATGGCGGCGGCTCGTGGCGCCGGCGTGGCGGCGTGGGTTCCGGTCGCGCTGGGCGCGGCGGTCCGCCTGCTGCTCGCGGCGGCCGACGCCGCTGATGCCGCCGGCGTCGCCGCCGAGGACCTGGCGGCCGAGGACGACGCGGCGGCCGCGTCCCCGGACTGCGGCGCACCGGTCGCGGACGCGCCGGTGACCCCGAGCGCCGCGACCGGGGCGGCCGCCGACGGGGTCGTCCCGCCGCCCTGCTGCGGAACGCTGCTGTAGACGGCTCCGGTGACGACCACGATCGCCACGACCCCGGCGGCGACACCGGCGATCTTGCGTCGGCTCCCCTGCCGGTGCCGGCCGGACCGGGTGCCACTCTTGCGCCGATGGCCGGCCGGCCGGGCCCGGTGCCCGCCACCTTGGCTCCCGGCCCGCGCCGCCTGCCCGTTCACATCCGCCCCGTGCTCACCGTTCACGCCTGTCCACCCTCTTCTCCTCGGCTGTACGTACCGAACACCTAGGTAGATCCCGGACGTGCCCGTCGGATAACAGGAAAAGTGGGGCCACTTTCCGACTGCACAGAATAGGCGCGCGACGAAGCCCGCAGCACCCCTCAGCCCAGGACGCTCTTGTGGTAGTTGGCCCGGTCGAGGTCGCGTACCTCGACCGTCAGCTGAACGGTCCGACCGGGCACCGGCGCGAGATAGCGGCCGGCCGTCTCCAGGGCGAGACGGCCCAGCTCCCGCTTGGTCTCGGGGGTGCGGCCGGACAGGATCGCCAGATCCACGTGGATCATCGCGCCGTCCCCGGCGTCCATGCCGATGACGCTCTCCCCGATGGCGTAGAACCTGGTCTTGAAGTCCCCCGGCGAACTCTCCAGCAGCTCAGCCGCGGGCGCGTGCAGGGCGAGGGCGAAACCTCGCCGGTCGAAGGCGTCGGCCAGTTCGGCGGAGTACTCGACGGTGATCTGCGGCATGCGGGACTCCCGGGAGAGCTGGGCTTCAAGGGGCTGACCCCGCGCAGCATAGCCAGTACCGGTGACGGCCCCGTCGGCGGTTGCCGGCCGTTCATACGCTCCGGGTGCGGTTGGTGCCGACAAGCAGGCTGGTGGCGCGCGGGGTCTGCTCGTACAGCACGCGATGCCGGGAGCGGGTGCGGGTGACCAGCCCGGAGCGGTGCAGGATGCCCAGGTGGTACGAGACCGTGCTGGCGGACAGCCGGTGGCGCTCGCCCAGCTCGACGGTGCTGCGGGGGGACCGCAGATCGGAGAGCAGGCGGGCGCGGGTGACCCCGAGCAGCGCGTGCGCGGCCGGGAGGGCGGGTCCGCCGGGGTCCGCACTCTCCGGTCCGCGCAGGGCGGGGTAGCCCAGCATGGGCTGGCGGGGCGCCGGGCCGTTCATCGAGTCGATGGTCATGTGCAGGTCCGTGTTGAACACCGACGGCGTCAGCACCAGGCTGGTGGTTCCCGGGATGCAGGCCTCGAACCGGCTGAGCAGCCGCAGGTGGTCGCCCTGCCACACCACCCGGGGGTGCAGGCTGGTGAGCATGGCGGACATGCCGTGCCCGACGATGGTGCGGGAGCGGCGCGCGATGTCCGCCTCCAGGCGGGCGCGCAGCCCCACCCAGTGCGGGCCGATGGCCGCGCGCCACACCTGGTCCAGTTCCGCGGCCACGCGTTCGGCGAGTGCGCTCTCGCCCTGCTCCAGGACGTCCAGCACGGCCCTGGGCGCCGGACGGCCCGCGAGACGCTCCGCCGGGTTCCCCCGGATCATGGTGTCGAGCTCCCAGCGCAGGCGCTCGCTGCCGACGCCGACCACCGCCTGCAGCTCGTCCTCGAAACCGGACTCGGGAGCCTGCGGCTGCGGTGTCACGAAGTCCGGGACGTAGTCCCAGGAGCCGCCGAACAGCGATCCGAGCAGCGAGAGTCTGCGGTCCCGGACGGTCTCCAGGACCAGTTCCCGCCATGCCCCCGCGCCGGCCGGCGCGGTTCCCTTGAGCAGCCACAGCGCGTCCACCGTGGTGTGCAGCGGCGATATCGCGAACCGCGTGTTCGCAAGTGCCGCTCCGTCCATGTCGATCCGCAGCACGACAACCCCCTGACGGTCCTGCCGACGCGCGGCGGGCAGTCCACTCGGACCGCCTTCGAACCTCATCGAATCATTCGACGCCGGACATGACACCAGGGTTTCCTGGATTCAGACCGGAAGCCCGCACAGGGCGACCGGCAGGAGCCGGGCGGTACGGGGGTCCGCCCGGCTCACCTCCCCACCCCCCTGCCCCACAACGTCCACGGCCCCACAACGTCCACGGCCCCACAACGTCCGGAGTGCCCGCGGCGGCAGGCACTCCGGACGCACCACGTTGACGTCAGCGGGCGGTGGGGGCGGTGGGGGCGGTGGGCCCGATGGGGAGTCCGGCGTAGTTCTCGGCAACCTCGGCGGCGGCGTGCCGGGAGGAGGCGAGTCGGTCCAGTTGGGAGAGCTGCAGCCGGGTCGCGAACGGGCTCTGGTCGGGATCGGTGTGCAGGGTGCTGGTCATGAACCAGGAGAAGTGCTCGGCGCGCCAGACCCGGCGCAGGCAGGTGTCGGAGTAGGCGTCCAGCAGGTCGGCCGACCCGGTCTCCTGGAACCGGGCGAACGCCTCGGCCAGCACGACCACGTCGGCGGCTGCCAGGTTGAGCCCCTTGGCCCCGGTGGGCGGCACGATGTGGGCGGCGTCGCCGGCCAGGAACACCCGGCCGTGGCGCATCGGCTCGGTGACGTGACTGCGCATCGGCAGCACGGACTTGGCGGTGATCGGGCCGCGTCGCAGGGTCCAGTCGCTGTCGAGCGCGAAGCGGGCGTCGAGTTCGTCCCAGATCCGCTCGTCCGGCCAGTCGGCGGGATCGGTGCCGTTGGGAACCTGGAGATACAGGCGGCTGACGGTGGGTGAGCGCATGCTGCCCAGCGCGAAGCCGCGCGGCGAGTGGGCGTATATCAGCTCGTCGTACGAGGGCGGGACGTCGGCGAGGATGCCCAGCCAGGAGTACGGGTAGGCGCGCTCGTAACTGCGCAGCACGCCGGCCGGGAACGCGTGCTTGGCCACCCCGTGGAAGCCGTCGCAGCCCACCACGTAGTCGCAGCTCAGGTCGGCCTCGCGGCCCTGGTGGGTGTAGCGGATCAGTGGCCGCCCGCCGTCGCCGTCCTCGACCGCGCGGACCTCGGCCTCGAACAGCAGTGGTCCGCCCTCGGCGAGTTGAAGCGCCACCAGGTCCTTGACCACCTCGGTCTGCGCATACACCATCACGCTGCGGCCGCCGGTGAGCGCGGGGAAGTCCAGGCGGTGCGAACGGCGGCCGAAGCGCAGCTCGATGCCCTCGTGCACCAGCCCCTCGCGGTCCATCCGCGCCCCGGCACCGGCCGCGCGCAGTACGTCGACGGTGCCCTGCTCCAGGATCCCGGCCCGCTGGCGCTGTTCGACGTAGGCACGGTCCCGGCTCTCCAGGACGACGCTGTCGATCCCGGCGTTGTGCAGCAGGCGGGCGAGAAGCAGGCCGGCGGGTCCGCCGCCGACGATGCCGACAGTGGTGTGCTGCATCAGGTCTCTTCCTCACGAAGGATGCGGTCCGCGATGGCGAAGGCGGCGTTGGCCGCCGGGACTCCGCAGTAGACGGCGCTTTGGAGCAGGACTTCCTGGATCTCGTCACTGGTCAGGCCGTTGCGCAGAGCGGCACACAGATGCATGGCCAGCTCCTCGTGGTGGCCGCCGGCCACCAGGGCGGTCAGCGTGACGCAGCTGCGGGTACGGCGGTCCAGGCCCGGACGGGTCCAGATCTCGCCCCAGGCGTAGCGGGTGATGAAGTCCTGGAACGGCGCGGTGAAGCCGGTGCTGCGGGCGGACGCCCGGTCCACGTGGGCGTCGCCCAGCACGGCCCTGCGCACGCGCATCCCGGCGGCGTACCGCGCACCGTCCCCACCATCCCCGCCGACCCCGCCGTCCGGAGCGGCCAGCTGGTCCAGCAGGGCGGCCAGGACCGGCCCGGGTCGCTCGACCCCGGCCAGGTGCGCGGCCCCGGCGACCTCGGTCAGGCTCGCGGCGGGGATGCCGTCAGCCAGTTCCCGCGCATGCGCGGGCGGGGTGGCCGGGTCCTCACGTCCGGCGACGACCAGCGTGGGGACGGTGACCCGGTGCAGATCCGCGCGCAGGTCGTAGCCGGCCAGGGCGTCGCAGCAGGCCGCGTAGCCGACCGGGTCGGCGGCCCGCAGGTCGTCGACCAGTGCTGTGGCGATGCCGGCGGTAGACGTGTCGGCGGTAGACATGCCGGCGGTAGCTGTGTCATCGGTGAAGTTGGGGGTGAACCAGCGCTCGCGGACGGCGTCGGCCAGCGGCCCGGTCCCCTCCTTGCGTACCAGCGCCGCGCGTTCGTGCCACGGGCCCGGGTCGCCGAAGTGCGCCGAGGCGCAGACCAGAGCCAGCGAGCTCAGCCGTTCGGGGTGGTGGACCGCGAGCCACAGACCCACCGCTCCGCCGAGCGAGACGCCCGCGTACGCGAAGCGCCCGATACCCAGCGAGTCGGCGAGGTCCAGCACCAGTCGGGCCAGGTCGGCCACGGTGGCGCCACTCTCGGTCGTGACACCCTCGCTGGCATCCTCGCTCGTGACACCCCCGTTCGCGGCAGCCTCGACCCCGTGCACCGTGGGCAGCAGGTCGGCGGGCGAGCCGCCGTGGCCGGGGAGGTCCCAGCGCACGACGCGGCGGCTCCGGGCCAGCGCCGGGACCTGCGGGTCCCAGACGGTGAGCGAGGTCCCCAGCGACGGGCCGAGCAGCAGCGGCTCGGCGTCCGGGGCGCCGTCGACGCGGTGGTGCAGGACGGGGCTGGTCACGGTGCCTCCGAAAGAGCGCGGTCCACCAGGGCCGCGGACGAGCCCAGGTACCCGGCGGGGTCGGTCAGACGGCGCAGCTCCTCCTCAGCGAGCAGCCCGCGGAGCTGCGGTTCGGTGGCCAGCGCGGCGTGCAGGTCGAGGCCCGGCTCCGCCGCGCGGGCCGAGGCGCGCGACAGCGCGGACCTGGCCTCGCCCCGGCCGATCAGGGCGCCGAGGACCGCCGCGAGGCGCTCGGTGACGATCAGACCACCCGTCAGATCGACGTTGGCGCGCATCCGCTCCGGACGGACGCGCAGTTCCTCGGCGAGCTGACCCGCCTGCCGGGCGGCGCCGCCGACCAGCCGCAGTGCCTCGCGCAGCGGCTGCCATTCGGCGTGCCAGGCGCCGGCCGGGCGCTCGTCCTCGGCGACCAGCGAGCCGAACAGGATCCCGGCCAGCGCGGGGACCTGACGGGCCGCCGCCGCGATCAGCGTCGCGCGCACCGGGTTGGCCTTGTGCGGCATGGCCGAGGAGGGGCCGCCGCCACCCTCCGACAGTTCCCCGATCTCGGTGCGGGACAGGGTGAGCACATCGGCCGCGATCTTCCCCAGGGCGCCCGCGGTGAAGGCCAGCGCCGCGCCGAGGTCGGCGATGGGCGTACGCAGGACGTGCCACGGCAGGCGCGGTTCGGCCAGCCCGGTCTGCCGGCCGTACGCGGCGAGCAGCCGCAGGCCGAGGTCCCGGTCCAGGCCCAAGCCCGGGTCCGGGACCGACCCCGGCACCGCGTCGGAGCTCACCCCGGGTGCGGCCCCGTCCGCCTCCGCGTAAGCGTGGAATGCCGCGAATGTCCCTGCCGCGCCGCCCAGTTGGACCGGAAGACCGGCCCGGGTGGCGGCCACGCGGTCGCGTGCGTCCAGCACCAGGCTCCGCCAGCCGGCCGCCTTGAGGCCGAAGGTGGTCGGCACCGCGTGCTGGGTCAGGGTCCGGCCAGGCATCACGGTGTCGCGGTGCTCGGCGGAAAGGCGGGCCAGTGCGGCGGCGGTGCGCTCCAGGTCGGCGGTGATCAGCCCCAGGGACTCGACGGCCACCAGCATCATCGCGGTGTCCAGGATGTCCTGGCTGGTCGCGCCCCGATGGACGTAGGCCGCGGCCTCCGGGTCGCCATCGGCCAGGGCCGCGGTGAGGTCGGCGACCAGCGGGATGACCGGATTGCCCCCACCGCGGGCGCGCAGCGCCAGGCTGCGCAGGTCGAGGCGGGTGACCGCCGCGTCGACGACCTCCGCCACCCCGGCCGGGGCCAGACCGAGTTCGGCCAGGGCCCGGACCAGCGCGGACTCCGCCGTCAGCATCGCCCGCAGCACCGCGGTGTCCCCGGTCGCGGCGGCGACGGCCGAGCCCGCCGAGACGGGCGAGAGCAGGCCGACGTCGTCGGAGCGGACGTCCTCGGCCGAGGACGCCTGCGACAACTGGTGGGGTTCATTCGACAACGGTTCAGAAAACGGTTCATTCGAAGGCGGTTCATTCGAAGACAAGGAACGTCGTCTCCTTCTCCCCCTGCAGGTGGATGTCGAAGCGGTGGAGCTTCTCGTCCTCGCGCACGCACTCCAGGGACGCCCGCCGCTGCGGGGTCAGCGCGGAGAGCAGGGGGTCTGCGCCGTGCAGCGGATGGTCGGTCAGATAAGCGCGGGTGAAGAGGTGGTGCAGCAGCCCACGCGCGAAGACGCACACCGACAGGTACGGAGCGTCCCCGGGCGGCAGGGTGCGCAGCGTGTAGTGGCCGTCGGGGTCGGTGGCGACGCGGCCGAAGCCGGTGAAGTCGACGCCGTCGCGTCCCAGGAACCCGCCGGTGACCTGGTCCCGGCGCATCGACCCGGGGCGTCCGGCGCGTGCGCCTCGCTCGCCATCAGTCCGTCGGCTGTGTTCCGGGCCGGACTGCCAGAACTCCAGCAGCGCGTCGGGCACCGGCCGGCCGGCCCCGTCGTGGACGCGCCCGTGCACGGTGATCACGCCGGGGGCAGTTGCGGCGGCAACGTTGCCACCGTCGGGGAAGGGCAGGGCGTAGCCGAAGAACGGTCCGACGGTCTGCGCGGGGGTGGGGAGGCTCATCGGCCCTCCTCGATCCAGGTGGGCGACGGGCCGTCCAGCACGATGTCCCAGCGGTAGCCGAGCGACCGCTCGGGGACGGACACGTCGTGGTCGTACGCGGCGACCAGGCGTGCGCGGGCGGCCTCGTCGGTGACGGACTGCAGGATGGGGTCGTAGCGGAAGAGCGGGTCGCCGGGGAAGTACATCTGGGTGACCAGGCGCTGGGTGAAGGCCGCGCCGAAGAGCGAGAAGTGGATGTGCGCGGGCCGCCAGGCGTTGGCGTGGTTGCGCCAGGGGTAGGCGCCCGGCTTGACGGTGGTGAACGAGTACCCGCCCTGATCATCCGTCAGGCATCGGCCCACGCCCGTGAAGTGCGGGTCCAGCGGGGCCGGGTGCTGGTCGCGCTGGTGCGCGTACCGGCCCGAGGCGTTGGCCTGCCAGATCTCCACCAGCTGCCCGGTGACCGCGCGGCCTTGCCGGTCCAGGACGCGGCCGGTGACGGTGATGCGCTCGCCGAGCGGTTCGCCGGTGTGCTGGCGGGTCAGGTCGGCGTCCAGTTCGGTGACGTCGGTGACGCCGAAGACCGGGCCGGACAGCTCGACCGCGTCAGGGTCCCGTACCGCGATCAGCGGCTGGCGGGGGTGGCGCAGCGCGCTGCTGCGGTAGGGCGCGTAGCCGCGGGAGGGATGGTGCCGGACCGTCCCGGACCGGGCGTAGGCCTCGCTCTCGGCGGCGATCTCGCGGCTGATGTCCGCCTGGGTGAGTGTCATGGCGGTTGTCCTGCTTCCTCTCTGGCGGGGGCGCGCAGCCATCGCACGGGCGCGCGGGCGCACCGCGTTCGGGCGTACACGGGCTCAGACGCTCAGTACGCTCAGTTGCTCAGTTGCTCAGTTGCTCAGTTGCTCAGTTGCTCAGTTACTCAGTTACTCAGTGCACTCAAGGCGCTCAGGCGCCGGCGAGCTTCACGGGTGCGTCGGTTCGGGCGGCGACCTCTGCCGCGCTGACGCCGGGGGCGGTCTCGACCAGGACCAGGCCCCCGGACGTGACGTCCAGCACGCCGAGGTCGGTGATGACCCGGTGCACGCAGGCTCTGCCGGTGAGCGGCAGGGTGCAGTCCCGGACGATCTTCGGCGAGCCGTCCTTCGCGGTGTGCTCCATCAGGACGAGGACCCTGCGGGCGCCGTGGACCAGGTCCATCGCCCCGCCCATGCCCTTGACCGTCTTGCCCGGGACCATCCAGTTGGCCAGGTCACCGCCGGCGGACACCTGCATCGCGCCGAGGATGGCGGCGTCGATGTGGCCGCCGCGGATCATCCCGAAGGACATCGCGGAGTCGAAGAAGGAGGCGCCCGGCCGGACCGTGACCGTCTCCTTGCCGGCGTTGATCAGATCCGGATCGACCTGCTCCTCGTCCGGGTAGGGGCCCACGCCCAGGATGCCGTTCTCGGACTGCAGCACCACGTCCACGCCCTCCGGCAGGAAACTGGGCACCAGCGTCGGCAGTCCGATCCCGAGGTTCACGTAGCTGCCGTCGGTCAGCTCGGCCGCCGCGCGGGCCGCCATCTCGTTCCGGGTCCAGGCCATCAGACGCGCACCTCCGCTCGGATCCCGGGAACTCGCGTCCCGGCAACGGAGACCGTTCGCCGCTCGATGCCCTTCTCCGCGACCTGCGCGGGTGTCAATTCGACGACCCGCTGGACGAAGACGCCCGGCAGGTGGATCTCGTCCGGCCCCAGCACACCCGGCTCCACCAGTTCCTCGACCTCGGCCAGGGTGACCCGTCCGGCCATGGCGGCGAGCGGGTTGAAGTTCCGTGCGGCGCGGTGGAAGACGAGGTTGCCGTGCCGGTCCCCGCGGGCCGCTCGGACCAGGGCGAAGTCCGTGGTGATGCCGTGCTCCAGGACGTGGTCCCGGCCCTGGAACCGCCGGATCTCCTTGGGCGCGGAGGCGAGCGCCACGCCGCCGTCGGCGGCGTAGCGCCAGGGCAGGCCGCCGTCGGCGACCTGGGTGCCGACACCGGCCGGGGTGAAGAAGCCGGGGATTCCGCAGCCGCCGGCCCGCAGCCGCTCCGCGAGCGTGCCCTGCGGGACCAGCTCCACCTCCAGCTCCCCGCCCAGGTACTGACGGGCGAACTCCCTGTTGTCGCCGACGTAGCTGCCGGTCACCCGGGCGATCCGGCCCGCCGCCAGCAGCAGCCCGAGACCGGCGCCGTCCACGCCGCAGTTGTTGGACACCACCGCGAGACCGCCCGCGCCCTGCGCGAACAGGGCCTGGATCAGGACGTTCGGCACGCCGCTGAGGCCGAAGCCGCCCACGGCCAGTGACGACCCGTCGCCGATGTCGGCGACCGCCTCGGCGGCGGTCGGGATGACCTTGTCCATGCAGAAGTCCCAATCGGAGAGGTGCCCTGTCGCAGATGTTCGCCTGATGAACTAAGGTTCAGTTCCTGCTCGCGATGAGTCTGCTGCCGCCGGCCGCGCCTGTCAACGGGGGAACTCGCCACCCCATGCGACCGGGGCGACCGAGCCCACCGGCGCGGATTCACTACGGTGGGGCCACCAGCTGCCGAGAGAACCGATGCCACCCATGACCAGCACCGACAGCGACACACCCACCGACAGCGCCGCCCCCGCCGAAGCCGTGGGCCCGCTGATCCGCGGAATCGCCGTCCTGCGCCGACTCACCGACGCGGGCGGCCGACAGAGCCTGGGCGACCTCGCCCGCGCCACCGAGCTCGCCCGCTCCACCGTCGACCGGATCGTCAGGACCCTGGAGCGGATGGGCTATCTGCGTCTGGAGGGGCGCGACGCGGTGCTCACCCCCGGCCTGATGGAGCTCGGCAACGCCTACCTGGCGGCGGCGCGCCTCCCCGGCCTGCTCGGCCCGTACGCCGACCGGCTTGCCGACCGCCTGGACGAGTCGGTCTCCATCGCCGTCGACGACCCCGACGGCGTGCGTTTCGTGCACCAGGCCACCCGTCGGCGCGCGCTGTCCCTCAGCTTCCGCATCGGTGACCTGCTGCCGGCCGAGCGCACCGGCCCCGGCCCGCTGTTCGCCGCGGACTGGCCCGAGTCCCGGTGGACCCGCTGGCACGAACAGCGCGCCGCCGACCCTGAGGACGGCCGTTTCCCCGCCGTCCCGCCGCGCGCCGGAGCGGGTGTGGACACCTTCCCGGCCCGCGCCGCCCACGCGCGGGAGCAGGGCTGGTCGCTGGACGACCAGCTGATCGAACCCGGACTGGTCGCCCTCGCCCTGCCCGTGCACGACCCGGCCGGTCGTCAGGTCTGCGCGGTGAGCGTGGTCAGCCACACCAGCCGGCACGACGCCGACGCCCTGCGCGACGCCGCACTGCCGCCGCTGCGCGAGACCGTCGCGGCCATGGAGCAGGCACTGCGACTTCCTCCGCCGGTACCGCCGCCCGCCGCACCCGCCGCCGCACTGGCCGGGTGGACCGCGGCCTCCAAGCAGGAACTGGGCCCGGAGTTCGTGGAATCCCTGGCCCGCGGCCTGACCGTGCTCACCGCCTTCGGCGAGGGCCGGGCCGCCCTGCCGCTCACGGCCGTCGCCCAGGCGACCGGCCTGCCCCGGGCCACCGCGCGCCGGGCCCTGATCACCCTGGACCACCTGGGCTACGTCGCCCAGGACGGCAAGGACTTCCGGCCCACGACGCAGGTGCTCGCCCTGGGCTTCGCCCCGCTCTCGCGGCTGACGCTGTCCCAGATCGCCCAGCCCCACCTGGCCGCGCTGGCCGAGCAGGTCCACGAGTCGGCCTCACTCGCCGTGCTGGACGACACCGACATCCGGTACACCGCCCGCGCCGCCACCGACCGGATCATGAGCGTGGACATCACCGTCGGCACCCGGTTCCCGGCCCACGCCACGTCGCTGGGGCGGGTCCTGCTGGCCGGCCTGCCCCCGCAGGAACGCGACGCCCGGCTGGCCCGGGCGGAGCCGCGCGCCCTGACCCGGCACACCGTCACCTCGACCGCCGAGCTGTCGACCCTGGTGAAGGAGGTCGACCGGCAGGACTACGCCCTGGTCGACCAGGAGCTGGAGGAGGGTCTTCGCTCGGTCGCGGTACCGGTACGCGACCGGACGGGGCAGGTGGTGGCGGCCGCGAACCTCTCCACCCACACCGGCCGCCGCAGCCTGGAGGAGTGCCGAACCGCACTACTGCCCGCACTCCGGCAGGCAGCTGCCCGGATCGAGGCCGACCTGCACACGGCCGGACGCTTCGCCCGGATCACCCTCCGATGACCGCCCTCCCCGACGGCGGGGCGGGACGGTCAGCCCGCCAGCTCGGCGAGCTGGATGGTGTGCCGGGTGTGCTCGACCTTGGCCCGGAGGTACCGCAGGTTGCTGTCGGTGACATGCGCACCGGTGGGGACACGCTCGGCGACCTCGATGCCGAGCGCGGTGAGCTGGTCCGCCTTGTCGGGGTTGTTGGACAGCAGCCGGACGCGGTCCGCGTCCAGCGCGGCCAGCATCTGGGCGGCGGCGCTGTAGTCGCGGGCGTCCTCGGGCAGGCCCAGGGCCGCGTTCGCCTGGTAGGTGTCCAGGCCCTCGTCCTGCAGGGCATAGGCGTCCAGCTTGTTGTACAGGCCGATACCGCGGCCCTCCTGGCGCAGGTAGAGCAGATAGCCGCCGGTCGCGGCGATCCGCTCGACCGCCTCGCGCAGCTGCGGGCCGCAGTCGCAGCGGGCGGAGCCGAACACGTCGCCGGTCAGGCACTCCGAGTGCAGCCGCACCAGCGGGGCGCTCTCCGCGCCCGGGTCGCCCAGCACGACCGCGAGGTGCTCGGCACCGTCGACCAGCCCGTGGAAGGTGACCAGCTCGGCATCGACCGAGTATCCGTCGCCGAAGCGCAGCGGCACCCGGACCCGGGTGCGCACGGTGGCGGCGGGAAGGTTCTGCGACATCAGTGCTCCGCTCGTTCCAGGCGTGGTTCAGATTTGAACCAGTTGGACCTGGCCGACAGTACACTCAGATTCAAATTTGAACAACAGGAGTAGGCTTCCCCCATGGACGAACCGCGTTGGCTGAACAACCAGGAGAAAGCCGCCTGGATCAGCTTCCTGGCCGCCAGCAATCTGGTGACCCGCAGACTGGAGCAGCAGCTCAAGGATGATGCGGGGCTCTCGCACACCCAGTACGAGGTGCTGGTCCAGCTCTCCGCCGCCGAGGGCCGCGCGATGCGCATGACCGAACTCGCCGACCGGCTGGTCACCACCAAGAGCGGGCTGACCTACCAGATCACCCAGCTGGAACGCGCCGGGCTGGTCTTCCGGCGCTCCTGCCCCAGCGACGTGCGCGGGGTCTTCGCCGAGCTGACCGACCAGGGCATGGAGGTCCTGCGGATGGCCGCGCCCGGCCATGTTGCGGCGGTCCGCGAGGCCCTGATCGACGCACTGACCCCCGAGCAGCTGAACCACGTCGCCGCAGGGCTGGGCGAGGTCAGCCGCAGACTCCGCGGAACCGAGGCCCCCGACGCGGGCTAACGGGGCGGCCCGGCCGGCGGCGCGCTACCCGGGTACCGGTTCGCGGCCGGCGAGACGGGCCTCGGACTCGGCCAGCAGTTCGCCGACCGAGCGGCGCGGCGTGGCGGGACCCTCGGGGCCGTACCCGACGCGGAGCAGCATCTGTGGCTGGGCCGAGCCCGCGGCGAAGGGGTCGCGCAGCAGCCAGCGCAGATCCGGCCACTCCAGGGCCTGGTGCATCATCTGGGCGACCAGCCCGTGCGCGGTCAGCAGCAGCAGGACCCGTTCGAGCGCCTGGCCGGCCCGCAGCCAGTCGGCCGGTCCGTCGGCGGCGGTGGTGAGCAGCAGCAGGCGGGGATGGTCCTCGAACCGCTGCGACGGCTGGGCCCGGCCGGGCTCCAGACCGGTGTAGTCGCGCACCGGCACGCGGGCCTCGGCGTCCAGCGGCCCCAGGGCCGTGTACGGGATTCCGTAGGGCCCCTCGTTGGAGTCCCTCAGCCAGGACCGGGTCTCCGCGATCCGGTCCGGGTCGCCGGTACGCCGCAGCTCGGCGTCGGCCGTCAGTCCGAGCAGGCGGGTGGACTCCAGATCCCCCGGCAGCTGCAGTTCGGCGCCCTCGCTGCGGGCGGCCGCCACGAGTTCCCCCAGGACGGTGTCCGGGACCGGTTCGCCGGCGAAGGGCAGCCGGCTGCTGTGCCTGTGCGCGATGGCCCCGTACAGGTCCGGGCCGCGGTCGACGGCGGTGCGCAGCGGCCCGGCCAGCCGGACGGTGGCCAGCAGATCGGGGTCGCTCGCCTTGGGCAGCAGGTGCAGGACCGGGTCCCAGCCCAGGTGGGCCACCGCGACCTGCAGGTTGCACAGCGCCGCGCCCACGGACAGGTACAGCGCCCGGCCCTGCGGGTCGGCCAGCGGCAGCGACCGTTCCTGCGCGGCGTACACCTCGACGGTGCGGCTGTGCGGTTCCATCCGGAACCGCCACGGCTGGGTGTTGTGGATCGACGGCGCCGCAGTCGCTGCGGAGAGCAAGGTCTCCAGCACGGCGGCGTCCAGAACCGGTTCCGTTCGCACGGCAATCCCCTCCTCACGGGGACACGGCTGACTCCTGCCTCCAGTGTCCGCCAGCCACACCCACCCCCGCAGCGCCGGGCGTCCCCGCAGCGCCGAGGACCCCCGCCGCCCGCACGGCCGATCAGCCCACGCGCGGCCGGATCACGCCCCGGGACCTGCGGGCCTACCTGTCGGGACGTGACCCGAGCGGGACCGGCGCGGGGCGGTGACAGCTGCTCTCCACCTCGACCGCCCGGCCCTCGCCCGCTGCTGTCATCAGCGCCTCCATCACCTCCAGGACGTGGAAGGCGAGTTCGGCGTCGGCCCGGTGCGGCCGTCCCTGGGCGAGGGCCTGAGCCAGTTCGGCCAGGCCGTAGCCCCGGGCGCCGTCCCGGTAGCCACCGGCCTCGGGAACCTGCCGCCACTGCCGGGTCTCGGCCGAGTAGAGCTCGACCGGCCCGTCGAAGTCGTTCGGGTCCGGTACGCCGAGCGTTCCCCGGCTGCCGTAGACCTCGATGTGCGGCAGCCGTCCGGCCCACACGTCGAAGCTCAGCAGCAGCGTCGAGATCACGCCGTCGGCGTGCTCCAGCAGGCCGCTGACGTGGGTGGCCACCTCCACCGGGAACGCCGTGCCGGCCCTCGGCCCGCTCGCGATACTGCGGGTGCCGTGCGGCGTCGCAGCGAACCCGGTGACCCGGCGCACCGGGCCCAGCAGCTGGACCAGGGCCGTGAGGTGGTAGGGCCCCATGTCGAACAGCGGGCCGCCACCCGGCCGGTAGTAGAACTCCGGGTCGGGGTGCCAGAGTTCGTGCCCGGGGGTGACCATGAACGCGGTCGCGGCCACCGGACGTCCGATCGCGCCGTCGTCCAGCAGCGCCCGCGCGGTCTGCAGACCGGTGCCGAGCACGGTGTCCGGCGCGCAGCCGATCCGCACCCCGGCGCGCGCCGCCGCGTCCAGCAGCCCGCGCGCGGCCGCCGTGCCGGCCGCGAGCGGCTTCTCGCCGTAGACGTGCTTTCCGGCGGCGATCGCCGCCAGCGCCACCTCGGCATGGGCGGCGGGGACGGTCAGGTTCAGCACCGCGTCCACGTCCCGCGCCCGGAACAGCTCGTCCGGCAGGCAGGCGCGGGCGGCCGGCGCGAGCGGCAGCGCCGCCTCGGCCCTGGCCCGGTCCAGGTCCGCGACGGCGGTGACGGCGACGTTGTCCAGCCGTTCCAGGGTCCGCAGGTAGGCTGCGCTGATCTTTCCCGCGCCGACGACGCCGACCCTCAGCGGGCCGCCCACAGCAGCCCCCTTCGGGTGAGCCGGTCCACCTCGGGCAGCTCCAGGTCGGCCGGCCGATGCCCCAGCGTGCTGACGAACACCCGGCCGGCACCCCAGGTCCTGGCCCAGACGACCGGGACGACGGTGCCGGCCAGCTCGGGAACGTCCGGGTCGTCGGTGAACACCGTGTCCGCGAGCACCAGCACGGCGGGGTCGACGTGCAGGTAGTACTGCTCGGTGGTGACCGTGAACGGTTCCTCCCCGGCCAGCGCCGGATGCTCCCGGCCCGCCGCCGTGGGGCGCACCTGGTAGCGGGTGAACTCGCGCGGGTGGTGGACGAACTGGCCGCCGATCAGGAGCTGGTACCCGGTCTCCTCACGGAACGAGTCCACGATCCCGCCGTGCCAGCCGGCCAGCCCGGTTCCGGCCCGTACGGCCCCGGAGAGGCCGGCCGCCTGCGCGGCGCTGATCCCGCCCATGGTCCAGCACTGCACCACCAGGTCGGTACGGGCCAGCGCCTCGGCGTCGAGGTAGCTGTCCAGCGTCTCCGAGACCTCGACCGACCAGCCCCGCCGCGCGAGTTCGGCCGCGTAGCGGTCGCTCGCCGCGACGGGCTCGTGCCCGGACCACCCTCCGCGCACCACGAGTGCGTGCTTCCGTTCCCCTGCCACCTGTCACGACCTCCACTCCGCCGGCGCTGCGCCGCAGCCTAACGGTAGCCATGTGACATATGACAGCCCACAATACAAATGAGCGAGGCCGGCCCGGTTCAGGACACGTCCCCTTCCGGATCCCGATCGGGTGGCAGGTCGGCGGTACGGCCGGGGACCGGGTCCGACTCCAGGCCGAAATGCCCATCGTCTTCCGGCAGTTCGACGGGAACGCCCGGGTCTCCCCCCTCCAGGTCTCCCCCCTCCGGGGGTGCGCTCCCCGACGGTGCCTCCTCCGACGGGGCGGCGTCCTTGCGGGGACGGCCGCGGCGCGGCAGGCCGCCGACGTTGCCCGGCAGCCGTCCGCCCTGGGCCAGGGCCTGGCGCAGCAGGTACTCGATCTGCGCGGTGGTGCTGCGCAGTTCGTCCCCGGCCCAGCGGGCCAGCGCGTCATGCACGGCGGGGTCCAGGCGCAGCAGGATCTTCTTGCGTTCGGTCACCTGTCGGGCTTACTGATAGAGGGTGCCGGTGTTCACAACCGGCTGGGTGGCGTGGTCGCTGCACAGCACCACGAGCAGGTTGCTGACCATGGCCGCCTTGCGCTCCTCGTCGAGGTCGACGATCCCCTGGTCGGCCAGGTCGTCGAGGGCCTGGCGCACCATGCCGACGGCCCCCTCCACCAGCCGCTTGCGGGCGGCGACCACGGCGTCGGCCTGCTGGCGGCGGAGCATGGCCTGCGCGATCTCGGCGGCGTAGGACAGCCGGGTGATCCGGGACTCGATCACGTGGACGCCGGCCGACGCGACCCGCTCGGTGATCTCCGCCGACAGCCGCGAGGTGATCTCCTCGGCGTTCTGACGCAGCGACAACTGCCCCTCGCCGCGCGCGTCGTAGGGGTAGAGCCCGGCGATGTGCCGCACCGCGGTCTCGGTCTGGATCGCGACGAACTGGACGAAGTCGTCGACCGCGTACACGGCCTTGGCGGTGTCGTCGACCTGCCAGACCACCACCGCGGCCATCTCGATCGGGTTGCCGTCGGCGTCGTTGACCTTGAGAACCGCGCTCTCGTGGTTGCGGATCCGGGTCGACACCCGGCGGCGCTTGGTCAGCGGATTGACCCAGCGCAGCCCGGTGGCCCGCACGGTCCCGTCGTAGCGGCCGAACAGCGACACCACCCGGGCCTGCCCCGGTGCGACCGCGGTCAGCCCCAGCAGCGTGATCACTCCGACCGCGATCAGCACCGGACCGGCCGGCTTCGCCCCCGAGCCCCCGGAGGCGGCCAGCACCGCGCCGCCGATCACCAGCGCCAGGCCGACGACCAGCGCCGGCCCGCCGGCCAGCGAGCGCGCGACGCGCTCGGTCACCGGCGATTCCGGGGTCCGAACCCCCGTCCCGTCAGGTTGTCTCATGACCATCTCTCAACGCCTCCTGGAGGACTGAGTGCGGGCTGTGGGCTTGGTTCCGGTGATCAGGCGCTCGCGGTCGAAGAGCCTCGCGACGACCCGGTAGGCGGCGCAGTCGATCACCAGCAGGGCGCCGGCGAAGGCGAGGGCGATCGTCAGCGTCGGCTTGACCACCTGGAACGACATCAACGCGATCAGGGCGAGCGGCGGCAGGCTGGCCAGCGTACTGAGCTGCTGGGCGACTCGGGTGTCGCTCATCTTGGTGGACACGGCCAGCCCGACCCAGATCGCCCAGGCGGCCAGCAGCGGGATGTAGAACAACTCGGCGATCAGCTGCGGAGCGTGCCACACCGCCGAGGCGATCACCGGACTGGCCCCGATACTCACGATCGCCAGGAAGACACCGAAGATCAGGTACGCCAGGGCGGCCGCCGGAACGAGGTTCGCCACCGCCTTGCCGATCAGCAGTTCCTCGCGGCTGATCGGCGTGGTCAGGACGGGCTCCAGCGTCCCCTGTTCGCGTTCGCCGACCACCGCGTTGGCGGCGATGGTGGAGGGGATGAGCAGCGGGATCAGGAGCAGGAACATCAGCGAGAAGCCCACCGCGGTATCCAGACGCGAGCTCGACGCGGTGGCCTTGATGGAGAGGATGGTGGCGGTCGGCGAGATCAGGAACAGCACCGGAAGGACCGCCATCGTCGACAGGATGAAGCGGTTGCGCCGGTACTCGGTGAGTTCCTTGCGCACGACGGCACCGATGCGGGTCGCGTTGATGCTCATCGTGCCGCGCCTTCCTGGTCCTCGACCAGTTCGAGGTAGACGTCCTCCAGCGAGTACCGCGATTCGGTGATCGACAGTACGTCGGCTCCGGCCGCGACCAGCGCCCGGGTCACCGCGGGTGCCGCCCGCGCGGGGTCGGACACGGCCACGACATAGCCGGACGGGGTGGCGGCCGAAGCGCCCGCCGGGACGGCGGTCGGCGTCCCGGCGTCCCGCCAGCTCTCGACGGCGGGCAGGCCCGCGAAGATCCGGTCGGGGTCGCCCAACGGCGCGGCGGTCGTGACGGCGAGCGACCGGCTGAAGAGCATGTGACGCAGTTCGTCGGGTCGGCCGATGGTCCGCAGTCCGGTGTTCATGATGGCGACCCGGTCGCACAGCCGTTCCGCCTCGTCCAGCCGGTGGGTGGTCAGGAACACCGTGACGCCGCGCTGCCGGAGGGTGTTGATCAGGCCGTGCACCTCGTGCGCCGCCACCGGGTCCAGCCCCGAGGTCGGCTCGTCGAGGAACATCACCTCGGGGTCGTTGAGCAGCGTACGGGCCAGGGCCACCCGCTGGCGCAGGCCCTTGGACAGGCTGCCGCAGAGGTCCTGCGCGCGGTCACCGAGGTCGACCGCGTCCAGGGCCTCCCTGATCCGGGCCTGACGGCCCGGCAGGCCGTAGAGGCGCGCGAAGTACTCCAGGTTCTCCGTGACCGTCAGCCGCCGGTACAGGCCCGGCGCCTCGGGCATGATCGAGATGCGCCGGCGGATCTCCGCCTCATTGGCCGGGACCAGCGGAATGCCGGCCACCACCGCCGACCCTGACGTCGGCGCGATCAGCGTGCCCAGTATCCGGACCGTGGTGGTCTTGCCCGCCCCGTTGGGGCCCAGGAACCCGAACACCTCCCCGCGGGCGACGCTGAACGACACGTCGTCGACGGCGATCCGGTCACCGAACGTCTTGGTCATACCGCTGACTTCCACCGCCGCGGCCCCATCGGGGGGCACACGTGGGGACCTGTCGTGAACCTGGCTCATAGCGCCATCACCTCATACCGATAGCATAGTGATATCACTTTTTCCCACCCCCAGCCACCCCCGACTGCCACCGCTCGACCCGCCGATCTGCCACCGCCGCCCCTCAGCGACCGAAGGAGGCCGTTCCGGCTCCCCCGCTCGGCTAAAATCGGCCCGGTGAGCACAAGCAAAGCGCTGGCGGCGTGGCTGGGCGGGTTCTCCCGTGAACGGTTGACCGAGCTGCTGGAGCAGCGGGAGTTGCCGTATGCCGCGCAGTTCTCCGGAGGCTCGGACCTGCGGACGCTGGAGGGGCTCGCGGACCACCTGCTCACCGACGCCTCCGTGGGCGGCGCGCTGACCGCGCTCAACGTGCCCGACCTGCAGTTGCTGACCGCCGCAGCGGTCCTCGCGGAGCGCCGGCACGGCCCGCTCCCGGTGGACCCGGCGGGACCCGGACCGATGCTCACGGACACGTACGGGCGAGGCATCCGCCGGACGCAGACCCCGGAGCCGGATCCCGCCGAACGGGCGGTCCCCCGCGCCGATCTGCTGGCCTTCCTGCGGCTGGAGGGCGCCGCCCGCCAGGAGGCCGAGGCAGCGCTGGACCGGCTCGCGCTGCGGGCCCTGGTGCTGCCGCCGCACGGCGGGAGCGTTGTCGTACCCAACCTGCTGCACCGTGAGGCAGCCCGGGCCGGCGGCCGTCCGGTCGACCAACTGCTGTCCCGGGCCTACCAGTCGGCCGAGGTCCAGCGAATCCACCGGGCCCTCGCCCTGCCGACCGCAAGCACCCGGGACGCGCGCCAGCGCGCGGTCGTGGCCGTACTGTCGGATCCGGAGCAGATCCACGGCCTGGTCCGGCAGGCACCGCCGGAGGCCGTGGAACTGCTGGACCGACTGGTCGCCGGACCACCACTGCTGCGCACCCACTGCTTCCAGGACCGCTACGGCGGCGGCTACTACGGCTCCGGGGACAGCGTCTTCGTCTTCCGGCCCGGCGGCTCGGGCGATCCCGGCACCGACTGGCTGGCCGAGCGCGGGATGGTCGTCCCGGTCGGTCACGATCTCGCCGAACTGCCGCACGAGATCGGCCAGGCACTGCGCGATCCCGACGCCAGGCCGCCCTACGAACCCCGTCCGCCCCAGCCCGCGAGCACGACGGCGGTGGCTGCGGCGGCGGTGTCCCGGGAGGCGCAGGCAGCGGCTACCGCGGCGGCCTCGCAGGTCGAACTGCTGCTGCGCCAGGTCGACGCGCAGCCCCTGGCGGTCCGCAAGGCCGGCGGGATCGCGGTGCGGGACACCCGCCGGGTGGCGAAGCAGGCCGGGGTGAGTGAGGGTCAGGCCCGGCTGTGGCTGGATCTGGCGTCCAACGCGCACCTGATCACCGCTCGCTCACCCGAGCCCGAACCCGCCCCGCGCGGCCGCCGTCGTGCCACCCAGCCGCTGCCCGCACCCCAGGTGGTGCCGACCGAACGCTACGACCGCTGGCTCACCGCGCCACCGGCCGAACGGCTGCTGCCGCTGATCACCACCTGGGCGGTGACCCCCGAGGTGTTCAGCCACTGGCCGGACGGGGAGGAGACCCGGGTCGCCCTGGTCAGCCCGCAGGATCCGACCGCCGGGCCACTCCGCCACGCGCTGCTGGAGACACTGGCCGCACTTCCCGAAGGTCGTGGCGTGGACACCACCGATCCGGCGTCGCTGCGCGAGCTCGACCAGGCCGTGGTCTGGCACCGCCCGGCAGCTCTTAACACCGGCGCCGCGGCCGACGGCAGGCTCGCGGCGACGCTGATCGAGGCCCAACTGCTGGGCGTGGTCGCGCACGGGGCGCTGACGCCGGTCGGACACGGCGTCCTGGCGCTGCTGCGGGCGGGCGCGGCCCGCTACTTCCCGGCGGTGCCCGGAGCGGGTCCGTCCCTCAAGGACCGGCCCGCACTGGCCGAGGCCGTGCAGCAGCTGGCGAACGAACTGACGACACTGCTGCCCGCCCCGCAGGACAGGGCTCGCTTCCAGGCCGACCTCACCGCCGTCGTCACCGGTGCCCCCTCGGCGGACCTGACCGCCCTGCTGTCGTCCTGCGCGGACCGCGAATCCGAGGGACACGCCGTCGTCTGGCGCATCACCCCGGCCTCGGTCCGCCGCGCCATGGACGCCGGCGCCGACCCGGACGAACTGCTCCGACAGCTCAACGAGGTGTCCGAGGGCGGCCACCCGCTGCCCCAGCCCCTGGAGTACCTGGTCAGGGACACCGCCCGCACCCACGGCAGGATGCGCGTGGTCCGATCCGCCTGCTGCATCCGCTCCGACGACGAGGCCCTGGTGCTGGAGTTGTCCAGGACCAGGGCCCTCGGCAAGATCGGCCTGCGCCGTATCGCGCCCACCGTCCTGATCAGCACGGCCGACCCGGACACCACCCTGGCCGCGCTGCGCAAGGCCGGCTTCGCCCCGGTCCTGGAGGCCGAGACCGGCACCACCGTCCTCCAACGCGCCACCCAGGAGCGGGCACCGTCGAGGCCCGCCTCCCTCGCCGACGCCTTCCGCGGCCACGGCCGCGGTGCCACCACCGCCCCGGCCCTCGCCACCGCCCTGCTGGAAACGCGCCCGTCCTCCGCCCGGGGCAGGGAGCGCTGACGGAACTCGGGGCGCGGCGTGGGTCATCGCGAACCGAGCCCGGCTCAGGCCGCAGCGGACAGCGGCGTCAGTGGGGGGTAGCGGGTGTTGAGGGGTGGGGACATGTCGGGTGGAGGGACGGCATGGGGGGTGCCGTTGCGCATCTGCAGTTCCCAGCCGGTCTGGTGCAGATCGGTGTGGTGTTCGCCGCAGAGCAGGGCGAGGTTGTCCAGGCTGGTGTCGCCGCCGTCGGCCCAGTGGACCAGGTGGTGGGCCTCGCACCAGGTCGGGGGCCGGGTGCAGCCGGGCCACACGCAGTGCCGGTCGCGGGCGACGACCGCGTCGCGCAGGTGTCCGGGGACGGTACGGGTGGCGCGGCCGATGGACACCGGGCGGTCCTGACCCCGGGTCAGGATCACCCGCAGCCGACAGTCACACGCCTCCTTGCGCAGCTGCCAGGCCGTGAGCCGGTAACCGCGGGTGGTGTCCGCCGACGCCCTCGGGCGCAGCAGTCCCGCCAGACCGTTCCCGGACCCGTGGTCGGTGCCGACCACGTCGCCGGTCACGTTCCGCGCCTGGACGCCGTCGAGGGTGTCGTTGAGGGTGGGGTGAGTGGGGCATTCGGGCCGGAAGGCGTCAAGGTCGGCGATGAGGGTCAGCTGGGGGCGCTGGCCGCCGGTGGTGGGCAGCGCGTCCGACCGCAGGGCCAGGTCCGCGACGGTGGCCAGGGCGTCGCCCATGCGCTGGGCGTGGCTGCGCGGGTCGCCGTCGGCCGGGGCGGCGGTGGCGGCCTCCAGCGCGACCCGCAGCCGCTCGCCGGCCAGCGGGGACAGTTCCCCGGACAGCACCCAGAACGGGTCGTCCGAGGTGCCGGTGGGCGAGAGCTTGACCCAGGACTGGAACGCCGCCGGCGCCTCCCTCTGGGCAGGCTGAGCGTCGGTGACCAGGTGGGCGTGGATCTGCTTCGCGGCCTGGCGCACATGGGCCAGGTGCAGCTTGGGGGTCTGTTCCAGCATCAGCGCCTGTGCCTGCTCGCGCGCGGTGTCGTCCTCGATCGGGGCGAGTTCGTGGGCCAGAATCTGTGCCTGGTCGTACGACAGCTCCCCGCGCGCCTGCGCCTCGCGTACCTGCGGCAGCCGGTCCAGCTCCCGCGCCAGGGTCACCATCTGCCCCGCCCGTGCGTGGGCCAACTGTGCGTGCGTGCGCAGGAACCCCTTGGTGGACCGGCAGCGCACCGCGCACGGCCCGCCGGTACGGTCGAACACCGCCAGCCGGCGCAGTTGCTCGGCCGCCAGCATCTCCCCCAGCCGCTGCAGCGCCAGGACCTGTTCCGCCAGTTCCCGCGCGCCGCTGGCGTGCAGTTGCTGCTCGTCCTGGCTCGTGAGCGCATCCAGCAGCGTGTGCACCGCCGACGGCAGGGTCCGCAGCGGATCGGTGAACCGCGCCTGCCGCGAGGACCACGGCGTGCCGGTGACGTGGCGGGCACCGTCCGCATCCTGCGGCAGTCCCAACCAGCCCGCCGACGGGTCCGCAGACCCTACCGGCGACGTGAGCGTATGGGGAGACCGAGCCTGCGACCCGAAGGACACCACCGACGGGGAGACCACCCCACCCATGGACGCTTCGCCGTCACCACACTCGCCCCCGAACAACGAGGCGTCCATAGAACAATTATGACACCCCATTCAGTCGCGACCAACGCCCAGCGATCACCCACACGGGTGAAAAAACCCCAGCTCACGGCAGGCAATCCCCACGTATGCGGCGGCGGACCTGTTCAGTACACCCCACGCGGCGGTCATGCCCGGACGTACCCGCCGGGAAGGCCGCTCACGGCGCGACGGCCGCCCTCCACCCCCCACAGCCGGGTCACTCCGCGCAGCCGGAACGCTCGGCATCCGCTCGCAGCGCGGTGACCGGGTCACGGCGCCGGGCCCGCCGCGCCCCCGCATGCGGCGAAGTCACCGGCCTGGGCCGAACACATCGTGCAGGACCCATTGACGAGCCGCCATGTGAACGCTAACAATGCCGTATCGCACAGCACAGCGGCACCACCACAGCGACAACGCGGTAGCGTTCAGCGGACCGGGCGCAGAAGGGGACAACCATGACGGCTGACAGCAGCACAATCGGGCGCAAGCCCGTAATGGCCGATGTCGCACGGCTGGCCGGGGTGTCCCACCAGACGGTGTCCCGGGTCCTGAACGACAGCCCGAACGTCAAGGATCAGACCCGGGACCGGGTGCTGCACGCCATCCGGGAACTGGACTACCGGCCGAACTCGGCCGCCCGCGCCCTGGTGACCAGGCGCTCGCAGACCCTGGGCGTGGTCAGCTTCGACACCACGCTCTACGGCCCGGCGTCCATGCTCTACGGGATCGAGCAGGCGGCACGGAGCGCCGGGTACTTCGTCAGCATCGCCAGCCTGCGCTCGCTCGACGCGCGGTCCATGCAGGAGGCCATGGAGCGGCTGCACGACCAGGCGGTGGAGGGCGTACTGGTGCTGGCGCCGCAGATCTCCGCCGTCGGCGCGCTCGCGCAGGTCAGCGGCGAGGTTCCGGTGGTCGCGATCGGGTCGGGACCCCAGGCGCGGGTGCCGGCGGTGGCCGTCGACAACAAGGCGGGCGCCCGGGCGGTGACCCGCTACCTGCTGGACCTCGGCCACCGCACGGTGCACCACGTCGCCGGGCCGTCGACCTGGCTGGACGCCCAGATGCGCCTCGCGGGCTGGCGGGCGACCCTGGCCGAGGCCGGGGCGGCGGAACCGGCGGTGCTGGCGGGCGACTGGAGCGCCCGCTCCGGCTACGAGGCCGGGCTGCAGCTGGCGGAGGACCCGGAGGTCACGGCGGTGTTCTGCGCCAACGACCACATGGCGCTCGGGCTGCTGCGGGCACTGAACGAGGCCGGCCGGGCCATCCCGGGCGACATCAGCGTGGCGGGCTTCGACGACATCCCCGAGGCGTCCTACTTCACTCCCCCGCTCACCACCGTCCGCCAGGACTTCGGCGAACTGGGGCGCCGCGGCCTGGAGTTGCTGGTCGAGCAGATCGAGGGCGGGGTCCGGGTCAGGCCCCGCATGCTCGTCCCGCCGGAGCTGGTGCTGCGCCGCAGCACCTCCGCGCCGCGGGGCTGACCCGCGTCGACGGCCGAGGCGCACGAACGGGGCACACGAACGACGGCGCCGGCCCCTCGGACGGACAACCGCCGCGAGCGCGGACCGCAGATCCATCCACACCAGCATCCTGCCGCCATCAAGCCAAGATTGTGAGCGCTAACATGACCAGTGGACCGCTGAAGGTCACCGTCGGCGTGGACTTCGGCACGCTCTCCGGGCGCGCGGTGGTCGTCTCCGTCGAGGACGGTGCACAGCTCGCCGACGCCGTGTACGCGTACCCCCACGCCGTGGTCGACCAGGCGCTGCCCGGCGGCGGCCCGGCGCTGCCACCGGACTGGGCGCTGCAGATTCCCGAGGACTGGCGCGGGGTGCTGCGCCACGCCGTACCCGAGGCGCTCGCGCGGGCCGGGGTGACGGCCGATCAGGTCATCGGCATCGGGACCGACTTCACCGCCTGCACGGTACTGCCGACGACCGCCGACGGCACCCCGCTGTGCGAACTCCCAGAGTACACCGACCGTCCGCACGCGTACCCGAAGCTGTGGCGGCACCACGCCGCGCAGCCGCACGCCGACCGGATCAACGCCCTGGCCGCCGAGCGCGGCGAGTCCTGGCTGCCCCGCTACGGCGGGAGAATCTCCAGCGAGTGGGAGTACGCCAAGGCGCTTCAGCTGCTGGACGAGGACCCCGGACTCTACGCCGCGACCGAGCGCTGGATCGAGGCCGCCGACTGGATCGTCTGGCAGCTCACCGGCACGGAGTCCAGGAATCTGTGCACCGCCGGCTACAAGGGCATCCACCAGGACGGCACCCGGCCGTCCAGCGGCTATCTGGCCGCTCTCGACCCGGGCTTCGCGGACTTCACCGCCAAGCTCGACCACCCGCTCTCCCCGCTCGGCGGGCGGGCGGGCACCCTGACGGCCCGAGCGGCGGCCTGGACCGGGATCAATGAGGGGACCCCGGTCAGCGTGGGGCACGTCGACGCCCACGTCACCAGTGCCGCCGCCCGGGCTCTGGACCCCGGCCACCTGCTGGCCATCATGGGGACCAGCACCTGCCACATCCTCAACTCCGACGTGCTCGCCGAGGTCCCCGGGATGTGCGGGGTGGTCCGCGACGGCGTGGTGCCCGGGCTGTGGGGCTACGAGGCCGGACAGAGCGGCGTCGGCGACATCTTCGCCTGGGCCGCCCGTACCGTGCTGCCCGGGCCCTACGCCGTCGAGGCACGCGAACGCGACCTGTCCGCACACGAGTTGCTGACCGAGAAGGCCGAGCGGCAGCCGGTCGGCGGGCACGGTCTGGTCGCGCTCGACTGGCACAGCGGCAACCGCTCGACCCTGGTGGACCACCATCTGTCCGGCCTGCTGCTGGGACTGACCCTGGACACCCGGCCGGAGGAGGTCTACCGGGCGCTGCTGGAGGCCACCGCCTTCGGTACCCGCGTCATCGTCGAGGCCTTCGAGAGTGCGGGCGTGCCGGTCACCGAGTTCACGGTGGCCGGCGGGCTGGCGCGGAACCGGTTCCTGATGCAGCTCTACAGCGACGTGCTGCGCCGGCCGATCAACCTGATCGGCTCGGAGCAGGGCCCGGCGCTCGGCTCGGCGATCCACGCCGCGGTGGCCGCCAAGGCCCACCCGGACATCCCCGCCGCGTCCGCCGCGATGGGCCGGATCGAACGGGCGGTGTTCACCCCCGACCCGACCCGGGCCGACGCCTACGACGCGCTGTTCGCCGAGTACCGCGAACTGCACGACCACTTCGGCCGCGGCGGCAGCTGTGCCATGCACCGGCTGCGCACTCTGCGCGACACCGCCCGCGAGGCAACCCACGACACCGCCCGTCACCCTGCTCCTGCCGATGCAGCCGAGGAAGGCCGCGCATGAACGAGATCGACACCCTGAAGGCCGAGGTCTGCGCACTCCACGCGGAGCTGCTGCGCTGGGGGCTGGTCGCCTGGACCAGCGGCAACGTCAGCGCCCGGGTCCCCGGCCGGGAGCTGCTGGTGATCAAGCCGAGCGGCGTCTCCTACGACGAGCTGACGCCACGCCAGATGATCGTCGCCGACCTGGACGGCACCGTCGTCGACGGCGACCACGCCCCGTCCTCCGACACCGCCGCGCACGCCTACGTCTACCGCGCCATGCCCCAGGTCGGCGGCGTGGTGCACACCCACTCCCCCTACGCCACCGCGTGGGCCGCGCGCGGCGAGCCGATCCCGTGCGGGATCACCGCCATGGGCGACGAGTTCGGCGACGACATCCCGGTCGGCCCGTTCGCGCTGATCGGCGACGACTCGATCGGCCAGGGCATCGTGGCCACCCTCGCCGACCACCGCTCGCCGGCGGTGCTGATGCGCCAGCACGGCGTGTTCACCATCGGACGGGACGCCAAGGCCGCCGTCAAGGCGGCGGTGATGTGCGAGGACGTGGCCCGCACCATGCACCTGGCCCGGCAGCTCGGGCCGGTCCGCCGCCTCCCCCAGGGCGACATCGACCGCCTGCACGACCGCTACCAGAACGTCTACGGCCAGCAGCCCAACACCCCTCGGCCCGGCAGCCCTCAGCCCACCGGCCCGCAGTCGGTGTCCGCGTCCCCCGAAGGAGCCCAGGCATGACCGTATCCGTCGCCCCCGAGGTCTGGTTCCTCACCGGCAGCCAGGACCTGTACGGCGAGGAGACGCTGCGCCAGGTCGCCGAGCAGTCCCGGGCCATCGCCGCCCACCTGGGTGCCCGGCTCGGCGCGCCGGTCGAACTGGTGTGGAAGCCGCTGCTCAAGGACGCGGGGGCGATCCGTCGGGCGATGCTGGACGCCAACAGCGCGGACGGTTGTGTGGGGGTGATCGCCTGGATGCACACCTTCTCTCCCGCCAAGATGTGGATCTCCGGCCTGGACGTCCTGCGGAAGCCGCTGCTGCACCTGCACACCCAGAGCAACGTCGAACTTCCCTGGGCCACCATCGACATGGACTTCATGAATCTGAACCAGGCCGCCCACGGCGACCGCGAGTTCGGCTACGTGCAGACCCGGCTCGGGGTGGCCCGGAAGACCGTGGCCGGGCATGTCACCACCCCGGGCGTGGCAGCCAGGGTCGACGCCTGGGCACGTGCCGCACTCGGCCGCGCCGAGCTGGCGTCCCTGCGGCTGGCCCGGTTCGGCGACAACATGCGCGACGTCGCGGTGACCGAGGGCGACAAGGTCGAGGCCCAACTGCGCTTCGGGGTCTCGGTGAACACCTACGGCGTCAACGACCTGGTCACCGCCGTGGACGCCGCCACCGACGCGGCCGTGACCGAACTGGTCAAGGAGTACCAGGACGTCTACGCGGTCGCGACCGAGCTGCGCGAGGGCGGGCAGCGGCACCGGTCGCTGCGCTACGCCGCCCGGATCGAGCTGGGGCTGCGCGGCTTCCTCCGGGACGGCGGCTTCGGGGCGTTCACCACCAACTTCGAGGATCTCGGCGGTCTGCGCCAGTTGCCTGGACTGGCCGTGCAGCGGCTGATGGCGGACGGCTACGGCTTCGCCGGCGAGGGCGACTGGAAGACCTCGGCGCTGGTGCGCACGCTGAAGGCGATGGCCGCGGGCCTGCCCGGCGGGACCTCGTTCATGGAGGACTACACCTACGACCTGGCGCCCGGACGGGAGTTGGTGCTGGGCTCGCACATGCTGGAGGTCTGCCCCTCGATCGCGGCCGGGACCCCGCGGGTCGAGATCCACCCGCTCGGCATCGGCGGCCGCGAGGACCCGGTCCGGCTGGTCTTCGACGCCGCGCCCGGCGAGGCCCTGGTGCTGGGCATGGCCGACCTCGGCGACCGGTTCCGGCTGGTCGCCAACGAGGTCGACGTGGTCGCCCCGCCGCAGCCACTGCCCCAACTCCCGGTCGCCCGCGCGGTCTGGCGGCCGCGGCCGGACCTGGCGACGTCCGCCGAGTCCTGGATCACCGCGGGCGGCCCGCACCACACCGTCTACTCCAGCGCCCTCGGCGGCGAGGAACTCGCCGACTTCGCCGAGATGACCAGGACCGAGCTGGTCCTGATCGGCTCAGGCACCACCACCCGCGCCCTGGCCAGGGAACTGCGCTGGAACCAGGCCTACTTCCGGCTGGCCCAGGGTTTCTGACCCGGTACGGCCGATTTCCTCCGTCGACTGCCACAGCTTGTCCGGACAAGACATCTGCACTTGTCTGGACAAGTCTGTCTGTGCTGGTTCCACTGTGTTGGTTCGCTGTTCGCTTGGACGACAGTCCGGACCGTTAGTTATGACCTGCACTGACACAGGTGCGCATCGACGGAAGGGTCGGCGGAGATGAGACTGACTTTGCGCGCGCTCGGCGGCGTGGTCGCGCTGCTGGGCGCACTGATCGTGGTGACACCAGCGAACGCGGCCACCACCAGCGGAAATCTGATCGTGAACGGGGACGCCGAGGCCGGGTACTGCACCACGGACTGGACCGCGGCCACCACCATGCCGGGCTGGACGGTGCTGTCGGGCAGCCCGGACGTCGTCTGCTACTCGGCGGGCAGCTTCGCCCACCCGTCCACCCCGGCGCCGGGCAAGGCCTTCTTCGCGCCCGGCAACCAGGGTGACGGCGCGATGGAGCAGACCGTCGACGTCTCCTCCGCCGCGAGCGCCATCGACGGCGGCGGCATCAGCTACAACCTGTCCGGCTGGCTGGGTGGCTGGACCACCTACGCCGGATACGCCCAGGTCTCGCTGAAGTTCCAGGACGCCTCGGGCAAGCAGGTCGGCACGACCGCCAACCTGCCCACCGTCTCCGCCTCGGACCGCTCGAACGCCACCTCCTTCCTGGCCCGCAGCGCCACCGGTGCCGTGCCGGCCGGCACCCGCTCGATCCAGGTCGAGGTGCAGTTCCTGCAGAGCTCCGGCGAGTCCGGCTACCTGGACAACCTGTCGCTCACCCTCAACACCCCGGTCACCGCGCCGGTTCTGGCCCCGCCGGTGTCCCAGGTGCCCGGATACGACCACGTCTTCATGGTCATGATGGAGAACACCGACTACTCGGCGGTGATGGGCGACCCGACCGACACCCCCTTCATCCACAGCCTGATGGCCCAGGGCGCCTCGATGTCGAACTACCACGGCGTCTACCACCCCAGCGACGAGAACTACCTGGCCATCTCCGGCGGTGACACCTACACCACGGGCGCGACGTACTGGCCGCACATCAACGACCCGGGCACCAACCTGGGCGACCGGATCGAGGCCGCCGGCAAGACCTGGAAGGCCTACGAGCAGGGCATGGGCACGCCCTGCAACACCACCACCCAGTACGACTCCGAGTACATGCCGGACGACGCGCCGTTCATCAACTACACCAACATCAGCGGCAACGCGACCCGCTGCGCCGCCCACCTGTTCGACACCAGCCAGCTGACCACCGACCTGCAGAGCGCGGCCACCACCCCCGCGTTCTCCTGGATCGCGGCCGACGACTACAGCGACGGCGAGGCCTCCGGCAACGGCAGCGCCGCCAGCCTCAAGACCCAGGACGGCTGGCTCAAGCAGACCCTCGCCCCGGTCATGACGTCCCCGGCCTGGACCACGCAGAAGTCGCTGCTCATCCTGACCTGGGACGAGGACACCAGCAACCCCGACAACCAGGTGGTCGCGGTCGTCGACGGCTCCCAGGGCACCGTCCCGGCCGGCACCACCAGCGCCAGCCGTTACGACCACTACAGCACCGCCCGCACCATCGAGGCGGCGCTCGGCCTGCAGGGCATCACCGCCAACGACACCTACGCGACGCCGCTCAACGACGCGTTCGTGCCCGGCTCGGCTCCCGCTCCCGCCCCGACCAGCACCCTGACCACCGCGACGCCGAGCGTCAGCAACGGGTCGAGTGTCACCTTCCAGTACTCGACCCCGGCGGGCACCACCAGCTCGACCAACTGGATCGGCATCTACCCCAAGGGGGTGACGCCCGGTCAGCAGTCCTCCCTGACCTGGCAGTACGCCCCCAGCGGCAGCGGCAGCCTCACCTTCAGCACCAGCAGCCTGTCCGGCCTCGGTTCGTACGACGTCTGGTACCTCTACAACGACGGCTACACGGCCCTGGCCGGCCCGGTCCCGCTGACCGTGAACTGACGGCAGAGGCTTCGGCCCCGCGCCGGCGCACCCACGCAGGCCCCCGGCGCATCGGCGCCCGGGGGCCTGCCCCGCGCAGCACGGCCGGAAGCACTGCGAACATCACACCGATCAATAAATGTAACGAGTCAACTTTTATATCCCGTACAAGAGCCTCCAGCCGAGTCGCATTTCCACCCTTTCATCCCGATCGATCCGGGGCGACGATGGTTACGGATGAACCGGGATCGGGAGCCCGGATCACGTCGACCGGAGGAGCGATCGCGATGGAAGCGAAAGAGTGGAACGTACGGGTCCAGATCATCGAGGACGGCGGTGACACCACCGCCCGCGCGATGCTCACCACCGGGGAGAACTCGACGCTCGTCGGCCGCGGAGTGGCGCGGCGCAATCCCGTCGACCGCCCGGTCGCGGTGATCGGCGACGAACTGGCCGCCAGCCGGGCGCTCGAAGACCTCGCCACCAAGCTCCACGACGTCGCTTCGCACGACTTCGCCTACCTGGCGGGTCCGGTCCAGCACGCCTTCCAGTGACGACCCGGCCGGAGCCCGCTGCTGTCCGGGCGATCGGGATCCCTGTACGATGCGGATCACCGTAGTTACCGGCCAGTAGAAGTGGCGTTCGCAGGGGGGCGAGACGGGTGCGGCCTGAACCGTCCTCCGTCCGGCCAGCCGCCTTGGAGGAACAGTCATGCCCACGCTCGACCGTCAGGACGACGTCTTCATCCTTGACATCGGTGACACCGAGAACCGCTTCCACCCCGACTGGCTCGCCTCGGTCAACGCCCTGCTGGACGAGGTGGAGCAGGCGGAAGGGCCCAAGGCCCTGGTGACCGCCGCGACCGGCAAGTTCTTCTCCAACGGCCTGGACCTGGACTGGCTGTTCGCCCACGCCGACCAGGCCGGCGAGTACGTGGCCGGGGTGCAGGAGCTGTTCGCACGGGTGCTGACCCTGCCGTTCGTCACCGTGGCGGCGCTGCAGGGGCACACCTTCGCCGCCGGGGCCATGTTCTCGCTGACCCACGACTTCCGGGTGATGCGCGCCGACCGTGGTTACTGGTGCCTGCCCGAGGCCGAGATCAACATCCCCTTCACCGTGGGAATGTCGGCCCTGATCCAGACCCGGCTGACCCCGCAGGCCGCGCACCGGGCGATGGTCACCGCCCACCGCTACGGCGGGAACGACGCCCTCGCCGCCGCCGTCGTCGACCACGCCGCGGGCGAGCAGGAGGTCCGGTCGAGCGCCGTCGGGATCGCCGCGCTCCACGCGGCCAAGGCCGGAGCGACCATCGGCACGATCAAGACCCGGATGTACGCCCCGGTGCTCGACGCCCTGCGGGAGAAGGACATCCCGCTCGGCTGACCGGACCCCCTGACCAGACCATGGCGCGGGGCCGGCCGTCAGGCGTGGGACGGCTCGGCCCCGGCGCGCCGTCCTGCTGACGGCTGCTCAGAACCGGTGCCCGCACAGCGGTATCCGCACCCCGCGACGTGTACCGTGCGCGCTCACGGCGCCGGGGCCGGGAGCGGGGCCGAGCGGTAGATCAGGTGCAGCCAGGCCGCGAGCAGCGAGTCGACCACCCGCTCCTCGGGGATGGCCAGCGCACCGCCGCCGAACGCGCCGTAGGTGTCCATCAGCACGCGTTCGTTCATCGCGTTCAGCATGACCGCCAGGTCGCGGGCGGGCAGACCGTCCGGAGCCGCGCCGCGGGCGCGCTCCGCCTCCACCGCCGCGGCGGTGATGTCGACCCAGTGGGTCATCGACTGGGTCCAGCGGGTGTGGATCTCGCCTCCCGCAGCGTAGCCCTCGGCGATGGCGAGAGTGATCGCGCGGTGGTCCCGGAACGCGACGAAGACACCGGTCAGCGCGCTGCGCAGGCGCTCGGCGGGGCTGGTCGCGAGCGAGCCGAAGGCCTCGGCCACGGCCTGGTCGGCCTCGGCGACGACACCCTCCAGCAGGGTGAGCAGCACCTCGTCCTTCGAGCCGAAGTAGAAGTAGAAGGTGGGCCGGGAGATCCCCGCGCCCCGGGCCAGGTCGTCGATGGAGATGTCCCGCAGCCGGCGCTCGGCGAGCAGCCGCTCGGCAGTCTCCAGGATCGCGGCGCGACGCTCGTCGCCGGTGGGCGGCGAGGGCTGTCGGGGCCGTCGGCAGCGGCGCGGTCGATCGGCGGCGGCGGTTGGCATACCCAGACCATACAAGACCGTTCACGCCCTCAGCAGGTCCCCACTCGACACACTGTTGACTGTGTCGTCGCAGCGTTGATACGTTCCGGCGACCAGCCCCGCCGCCAGCTCCCGCCGCCACGCTCCGGCCCGATACTCGGGGGAACGACATGCCGCAGTCTCCTGCACCGCATCAGCCGCCGCTGCAGGATCCCCACCGGGATCCCGCCGAGGTCCAGCACGCCGAGGTCGAGCATCTGGACGTGCTGATCGTGGGGGCCGGGCTGTCCGGGATCGGCGCCGCCTGCCAGCTCCGGCGCCAGCATCCGCGGCGAAGCGTCGCGCTGCTGGAGGCGCGCGACGCGATCGGCGGCACCTGGGACCTGTTCCGCTACCCCGGGGTGCGCAGCGACTCCGACATGTTCACCCTCGGCTACGCCTTCTCGCCGTGGACCGGGACCAGGTCCCTCGCCGACGGCGCCTCGATCCTGGACTATGTGCGGCGCACCGCACGCGAGTTCGGGGTGGAGGAGCTGGTTCGCTTCGGCCACCGGGTGGTGCAGGCCGAGTGGTCGTCCGCGAACGCGCGCTGGACGGTGACCGCCGAGCACGGCGACGGCTCCGAACCGACCACGCTCACCTGCTCGTTCCTCTACGCGTGCGGCGGCTACTACCGCTACGACGAGGGCTACACCCCGGACTTCCCCGGACTCGCCGACTACACCGGCACTCTGGTGCACCCTCAGAAGTGGCCGGAGGACCTCGACCACCAGGGCAAGCGGGTCGTCGTGATCGGCAGCGGTGCCACCGCGATCACCCTGGTCCCGGCGATGGCGGAGCGCGCCGCGAAGGTGACGATGCTTCAGCGCTCACCCACCTACGTGGTGTCGCTGCCCGCGCACGACCTCGTCGCCGACAAGCTGCGCCGGATCCTTCCGGCCCGGGCCGCCCACACCGCCGCGCGCTGGAAGAACGTGCGGGTGGCCGTGGCCTCGTACCAGCTGAGCCGGAAGGCGCCGAAGCTGATGCGCTCGCTGCTGACCCGGGGTGTGGCCCGGCAGCTGCCCGCCGGCTACGACGTAGGCACGCACTTCACCCCGCGCTACGAGCCCTGGGACGAGCGCCTGTGCGTGGTGCCGGACGGCGACCTGTTCAAGGCCATCAGCGCCGGTCGCGCCGAGGTGGTCACCGACCGGATCGCCCGCTTCACCGAGCAGGGCATCGCGCTGGAGTCCGGTGCCGAACTGCCGGCCGACATCGTGGTCACCGCGACCGGGCTGAACCTGCTCGCCTTCGGCGGCATGCGGCTGCTGGTCGACGGCACGGAGGTGCAGCTCAGCCAGACCGTGGCGTACAAGGCGATGATGCTGTCCGGGGTGCCCAACTTCGCCTTCACCGTGGGCTACACCAACGCCTCGTGGACCCTCAAGGCCGATCTGGTGGCGCAGTACGTCTGCCGGGTGCTGGCCCACCTGGACGAGCACGGCTACCAGACGCTGACGCCGGTGGCCCCCGACTCCCTGGTCCGCGAGCCGCTGATCGGCCTGGCCTCCGGCTACGTGCGGCGCAGCCTGTCCGACTTCCCCAGCCAGGGCACCACCGCGCCGTGGCGGGTCGACCAGCACTACCCGCGCGACGTACGGATGGTCAGGGACCAGCCGGTCGAGGACGGGGTGCTGCACTTCGGCCACGCCTCCGGCCCGGACGGCACCGAGACCTCCGCGACCTCCGCCGCCCCGAGGACCCTCACCGTCCGGGGGCGCACGGTGCGTTATCGCGAGACCGGCGCGGGCCGGCCCGTGCTGCTGCTGCACGGGGTGGCCCGGAGCCTGGACGACTGGTCCGAGCAGCACGATCTGCTGTCCGGCGAGTACCGGGTGATCAGCGTCGACCTGGCGGGCTTCGGCGGCTCGCAGCGGCTGACCGAGCCGACCACGCTGCCGGGCCTGGCCCGGGCCGTCGGGGAGTTCCTCGACGTGCTCGGCGTGGACGAGCCGGTACGGGTGGCCGGCAACTCGCTGGGCGGGGCGGTGGCGATGCGACTGGCGGTCCAGTCGCCGGACCGGGTGCACAGCCTGCTGCTGGTGAACAGCGCGGGCTTCGGCCGCGAGGTCACCGCGACGCTGCGGGTGCTGGCGATCCGCCCGCTGGGCCGGACACTGCTGCGTCCCAGCCGCCGGGCCTCGGTCATGGCCGAGCGGTCGATCTTCCACGACCGCACCTTCGCGACCCCGGCCCGGGTGGACCGCGCGCTCCGGCTGGCCGGGCGACCGGACGGCGCGTCGGTGATGCTGGAGACCCTGCACAGCCTGGGCGGTATCCGCGGTATCCGCGGCATCGACGCCGGGTGGCGCCGCGAGTTGCTCGCCGCAGTGGCCCCGCTGGACCTGCCGACCATGGTGGTGTGGGGCGACCGTGACCTCATCCTCCCGGCGCACCACCTCGACGCCGCCCGCGCCGCCTTCCCCCGGGCCCGCACCCACCTCTTCCCCCGGACCGGCCACATGCCGCAGATCGAGCGCTCGGAGGAACTGGCGAAGCTGGCCCTGGAGTTCTGGGCCTGAGCCCCGCCGGGCCTGACGCACGCCGGGCCTGGCCCACACCGGACCTGACGCACGCCGGGCCCGGCCGCTACCGGGGGACGCGCTCGGGGGTCGGCACCGGCACCGCCGCGGCGGCCAGGCGGCAGGCCTCGCGCTCGGGGCGCAGGAAGAACGCCGCCGTGAGGCCGGCCACCAGGACCAGGACCGCAGTGACCGTGAACGCGTGCCGGTAGCCCAGGGCCACGGTGGGCGCCGCGTCCACGATCCGGCCGGTGACCAGCGGCGACAGCGCACCGGCCAGCGCGTAGAAGCAGGCCACCGCACCGAGGACGACACCGCGCTGCTCCGGCGGGCAGATCCGCGCGCAGGCCAGCTGAGCGGCCGTCAGGATGACGTTCGCCAGCGCCATCGGCCCGAGCAGCAGGGCGATCCGCAGCCAGGTCGGACCACCGACGGCGAAACCGACCACGCCGGCTCCGGCCACGCAGACCAGCAGCCCGGTACCGGCGCCTTCGGGCAGCCGTCGGCGCCGGGGTGCGTCGGCCGATGCCGCGCGGCTGGTACGGGCGCCGTGGACCAGCAGTACGGCCCCGGTGGTGAGGCCTGCGGTCATGGTGATCAGCCCGGTCCCGTGGGGGCTGATGCCGACCACCTGGTGCCAGTAGTCGGGCATCCAGGTGAGACTCGCGCTGAGCAGCCAGTAGGCCGCGAAGCACCCGAAGGCGGCGCTCAGCACGGTGCCCGAGCGCAGCAGCGTCCGGTAGGGGACCCGGTGTCGCGGTCCGGTGTCCGACGCCACCGGTGCCGGATCGGACGGCGCGGTGCCGGCCACTGCCTCCCTCGCCGCCCGGGCCGCCCCGGTAGCACCCGCCGCGCCGGCCACCCTCGGCACCCCCGCCGCGCCGGCCACCCCGGCCACGCCGGCCACGCCGGTAGCCCCCACCGCCCCGGCCGTCCTCGGCGCCAGCGGGCCGTCGCGACCGAGCAGGAGCCAGAGCACCGTCCACACCAGCCCGGCTGTTCCGACGGTCCGGTTCGGCCTGCGGCTGTTCCTGCGGGCGACGCAGGGCGAGCGCGAGGCCGGGCCCGACGCGGTCCGGCTGTTCCGCGAGCGCGCCGAGCAGCGCGCCCGCGAGGGCCTGCCGCTGCATGTGCTGCTCGGCACCCATCTCACCGCCCGGCACGCGCTGTGGTCCGCGCTGCGGCGGCTCGCGCGCCCCGGCGAGGAGGAGGCGCTGCTCGAACTCACGCAGCTGCTGCTGGAGGGGCAGTCACGCGACATCGGCATCACCACCCAGGCCTACCTGGAGGAGCGGTCCAGACTGGCCGCCGACCCCCGCGAGCAGCACCGCGAGCTGGTCCGGGCCCTGCTCGACGGCTCGGCTCCGCCCGCCCCGGGTCAGGCTGAGGCGCTCGGCCTGACCCGGGGCGGCCAGGTGCTGGCCGTGCGGCCGACGACCGGGGCGGACGGGCAGGGCTCCCCGACCGGTGCGGCGGCCGTCGAACGGCGCCGGCTGCAACACAGGCTCCAGCTGCTGCTGGAACGGAGCGTGGACGCAGGCGCGCTGGTCCTGCTGGACGACCCGCAGGGCTACATCCTGCTGCCGCGTCCGGTCGGCTCCGGCCCCGACCAGCCGACCGGAAGGCCGACCGGCCTGCCGACGGATCCGCCGGCGGATCCGTCGACGGACCTGCCGGCCGGGCTGCCCCGGCTGCTCGCCGACGCCTGCGGCGAGGAGCTGCCGCTGTCCGTCGCCGGGTTCACCGACGTGGCCGGCTTCGTGCAGGCGGCCGGCACCGCGCGCGAGGTGCTGCGGCTGTGCCTGGCGCTGGATCGCGGCCCGGGCCCGCACCGCCTGGCCGACGTGCTGCTCGAATACCACCTCTCCCGTCCCGGGCACAGCGCCGGGGCGCTGAGCACCCTGCTCGACCCGGTCCTGGCGCAGCCCGAGCTCGCGGCCACCGTGCGCGGCTACATCGCCCGCCAGCAGGACCGCCGGGCCACCGCGCAGGCGCTGGGCCTGCACCCCAACACCGTCGACAACCGGATCCGCCGGGCCGGTGAGCTCATCGGCACCGACCTCACCACCCCGCGCGGCTACGCGCTGGCCCTGGCCGCCATGGCCGCCCGCGACCTCGGCCGGCCGCCGCACCCAGACCCGCCCAGACCCCTGAAACCGCTCTAGGGTGGGCGCATGGAGCCGATGCCACGCCGTGCAGCCCGCCCCGACAACCCGCTGCGCGTCCTGACCCTCGATCAACTGCGGCGCCGCACCAGCATGAAGTGGCGCACCTACCCCGAGGACGTGCTGCCGCTGTGGGTGGCTGAGATGGACGTGCCGCTCGCCGAGCCGGTGGCGCGGGCGATCACGGACGCGGTGGCGCTCGGCGACACCGGCTACCCGGCCGGGTCGGCGTTCGCCGAGGCGCTGGCGGCGTTCGCGTCCAAGCGCTGGGGCTGGGACGGCGTGGCCGTGGAACGTACCGCGATCGTGCCCGACGTGATGCTCGGCGTGGTCGAGATGCTCCGGCTGGTCACCCGGTCCGGGGATCCGGTGATCGTCAACAGCCCGGTCTACCCGCCGTTCTACCAGTTCGTGCGGAACATGGACCGGCAGGTGGTCGAGGCCCCGCTGGGGCCGGACCGGCGCGTCGACTTCGGCACGCTGGAGTGGGCGTTCCGGCGATCCGTCGCGGACGGCAGGGCGGCGGCGTACCTGCTGTGCAGCCCGCACAACCCGACCGGCACGGTGCACACCCCCGAGGAGTTGTCGGCCGTCGCCCGGCTGGCCGCGGAGTGCGGCGTGCGGGTGGTGGCGGACGAGATCCACGCTCCGCTGGTCGCCGCGGGGAGCACGTTCACGCCCTACCTGAGCGTGCCCGGCGCCGAGTCGGGACTGTCGCTGATGTCGGCCTCGAAGGCCTGGAACCTGGCCGGGCTCAAGGCGGCGCTCGCCGTCGCCGGTCCCGCTGCCGCCGCGGACCTGGCCCGGATGCCGGAGGAGGTCAGCCACGGCCCGAGCCATCTCGGCATCCTCGCCCACACCGCCGCACTGCGCGACGGCGGCGAGTGGCTCGACGCACTCCTGGCCGGTCTGGACGACAACCGCCGCCTGCTCACCGCCCTGCTCGCCGAGCGCCTCCCGGCCGTGCGGCAGACGCCGGCCCAGGGCACCTACCTGGCCTGGCTGGACTGCCGCACCCTCGGCCTGGGCGACGATCCCGCCGCCTTCTTCCTCGACCACGCCCGGGTGGCCCTCACCTCGGGCACCGGTTTCGGCACCGGCGGCGCGGGCCACCTGCGGATGAACCTGGCGACCAGCCCGGAACTCGTCACCGAGGCGGTCCGGCGCATGGCCGCCGCCCTCGCCCTCCGACCGGACGCCTGACCGGCTGACCGGCCGCTCGGTCCCCTCGGGTCGCGCTGTGTCCGTCAGTGGTGGTGCGAGCTGCCACCCGAGTCGTGGTGCGACGAGGAGGAGCCGCTGTCGTACGACGAAGGGGAGCTGGAGCCGGGGTTCCAGCCCGAGTCGTGCGCACCGTGGTGGCCCTGGTGGCCCTGGTGGCTCTGCGGGCCGTGGTGGCCGTGGTGGCCGTGCTGCGGGTGGTGGCCGTGGCCGCCGCCCTGCGCGCCCGGTGCGTTCCAGGTGCCGTGCAGCATCTGGCGCTGTTGCAGGTCGTCCTGCGGCAGCCAGTCCAGATTGCCCGGAACGGGGTAGGCGGGCCGGGGATGGCGCTGAGCGCCTGCCCGGGCCGAGCGCGAGACCGCGACCATGATCCCGACGAACACCAGTACCGCGATCCCGCCGATTGCGAGCATGATCAAAACCAGGCCGACCGCCATCTCGGCTCCTTCCCCCTCACCGGCGGGCGTGTCCGCCGGAGTAACCGCACTGTGCCCCAGTGCTGGTCAGGCGACACCGTACTTGACGAACTTCTGAGATTCGCGGCACCCACCCCCTGGACCGACCGGCCCCTCCACCGTGGGCGACCGGCCCGACCCCGTCCCCGGACACGTCGACGCGACCACCGGCCACGCGCTCGACTGGTCCCGTCAGAGCAGCCGCTCCCCCGCGGTGTCGTGATCCCGGCCCGGGCCGTGATCGGGGCCGGTGTCGCGGTCGATGTCGCGGTCGAAGTCCCGGTCGAAGTCGCGGTCCGGGCCGGTGTTGAGGTCGGGACGGTCGTCGTGGGCCGGGAGGCGCGGCGACGGGACGGCCGGCCCGGACCGAGCCGGACCGTCCGCAGCGCGGACCGCGTAGTCGGGGACCGGGCGCTGCCGGCGCCGGGCGGCCCGGCGACCGGTCCAGCGCAGCATCGGGCCCACGACGGCCAGGCCGAGCAGGGTGACGGCGGTACCGGCCAGGCAGTCCAGCAGATAGTGGTTGGCCGTGCCCATCACCACCAGCGCGATCACGAACGGGTAGAGCAGGCCCAGCACCCGCACCACCCGGTGGCGCGCGTAGCGGTAGATCAGCAGCCCGGACCAGAGCGCCCAGCCCACGTGAAGGCTGGGCATGGCCGCGAAGTCGTTGGTCATCGACCCGAGCCCCTGGGGCGCGCTGCCGCTGGCCCCCCACCAGCCGACGGCGGCGTGCTGGGCCATGGTGTCGTGGAAACCGCCCCCGTGTGGCAGCAGCCGCGGCGGCGCGGTCGGGAACAGCACGAATCCCACCAGCCCGAACACGGTGGCCAGGCCGAGCCAGGTGCGCGCGTGCGCATAGTGGGCGCGGTGGCTGCGCCACATCCAGATCAGCACCAACGGGGTGACCAGGTAGTGCAGCGAGGCGTAGATGTAGTCGGCCGGCACGCCGAGCCAGGCGTGGTGTGCGAAGGCCGAGTTCAGCCAGTGCTCGGGTTCCATCCGGAACCGGCGCTCGGCGTGCAGCAGCATCTCGCCGTGGTGCTCGGCCTGCTCCTCCTTGTTGTGGACGAGCAGTCGGCTGCCGTCGTAGGCGGCGTAGACCAGGAGCAGTAGCTCCCACTGCCAACGCCGGTGCCAGCGGCGGCGCTTGTCGACGGCGGGCGGAATGGGTGGTAGGGATGAGGCGGGTGGCGCTGAAGGTGACGGCATGGTGTTCGAGGACTCCCCCGTGGTGCAAACAGACGTTCACCCATACCGTACGCCGTACGCTAGCGCCGCCCCGACCCGGGTCCCACCCGCTCCCCTCTTCCGTCGCAGAGGCCGGTCAGCCGAAGATCCCGTCAGCCGAAGATCCCGGTCAGCCAGTCCTGCCAGGCTCGCGCCGCCTTCCCGGCGTCCGCACCGGCGGCGAAGTCGTGCACGCTGACGCCGACGGGGGCTCCGAAGTGGTTGCGGCCGAAGATCCGCACCATCGCGTCCCCGGTGCGCAGCCCGACGAACCAGCGGTTGCGGTAGTCGAGCACCGCCTCGAACGGCGCCCCGCCCGGGGCGGTGACCAGGACCGCGTCACCCTGGGCCGCGTTGTCGGGGATGCCGAGGGCACGACTCACCACGTCGAGCGCGTCCGGCGCGGTAGAGGCGGCCGGACCGTCGACCGAGGCGTAGGCGGCGCCGCGGCCGGCGAAGTGGCGCAGGTACTGCCGCAGGGTGTGCAGGTAGAAGTCGGTGTGCTTGTCGGCGCCGTCGTACTGGTCGTCCCAGTTGTCGACGAAGATCCCGCTGTGGACGTAGCGGACCCAGGATCCGCCGCCCTCCCGGGGCTCGATGACATGGTCCAGCTGGTTCAGGATCTGCCCGGCGACCCCGTCGGGGCTGTCGACCCGGCCGGTCAGCCGGTGCGGCGGGTCCCAGACGGCGACGACGCCGCCGAAGGGGGCCGCCCCGCCCTGCTTCGGCTCGTACTCCATCGGCCAGAGCCAGCCGGAGGTACCCGTGGTGATCGCGGTCCAGACCTGGTCGGGGCTCGCGTCGACCCCGAACTCGCGGACGATCTCGAACTCCCGGCCGACCGGGACCCTGGCTGCTGCGTTCTCGGACATGTGCGGTGACTCCTTCGACCTTCCGACCGGGCGGTTCAGCCGCGCTTCGGCGCGTAGACGACGTGGTGGACCCCCGAGCCGAACATCCGCGAGGAGACGACGTCCAGCGGAGTGCGCTCCAGCCCGTCCTGGAACAGGCGCTTGCCGTGACCGATCACCACCGGGTCGACGAGCAGCTCGATCTGGTCGACCAGGCCCTCCCGCAGCAGCCACTGGACCAGGGTCGCGCTGCCCATCACGGTGATGTCGCCACCGTCCTGCTCCTTGAGCCGGGAGATCGCGGCGGCCGGATCGGCGCCGATGACCGTGGAGTTGTTCCAGTCGGCCTTCTCCAGGGTGGTCGACACCACGTACTTGGCGACGTTGTTCATATGGTCGGCGCCGGGCGCGTCCGGCATGGCCGGCCAGGCCGCCGCGAAGCCCTCATAGGTGGTCCGGCCGAGCAGCAACGCGTCGGAGGCGGCCATCTGGGCCGCGACCGTGCCGGCCATGTCCTCGTCGAAGTACGCGCCGTGCCACTCGTGCGGCGACTCCATGACGCCGTCTGCGGTCAGGAACTCACTGACGATCAACTTCCTCATGACGACTCCTCGATGACGGTCCGTCCGGACCTCGGCTCGGGCTCGGGCGTGGGCGTAGGGGCGGGGGCGGGGCCGGCGACCGCGACGGGATCGCCGTGTCCGGGTTTGACGGTGGGGTGCAGGGCGACCACGATCCGGTGCGGGCGCCCGCCTTCGGCGTCCGCGTCGTGGTACTTGGCGACCAGCGCGCCGACGCCCCGGGTCAGCTCGTCGACGAACGCGGCCCGGTCGGCGGCGGTGGCGAAGCGGACCTCGCCGTCCAGGGCGAAGGTGGCCAGCCGCCGGTCGGCCCTGGCCGCGCCGGTGATCAGCACACCGACATCGCGTACCAGCCGGGCGGCGACCGCGAGCAGCCAACGCGCCGAGAGCTGGTCCCGGAAGCGGCCCGGGTCGGGCTGCACGGCTGCCAGCGCCTGCGGGGAGATGACATAGGAGGCCGCGGTGGCCCGCATCATCCGCTCGGTGACATTGCCCTTGCGGCGCTCGAACGCCAGTTCCACCAGCCCGTGCTGCTCCAGCGCCCGGAGGTGGTAGTTCACCTTCTGGCGGGGCAGGCCCACCCGGCCGGCCAGCATCGCCGCCGAGGCCGGCTCGCCGGCGAGCTCGGCGAGCAGCGCGGCGCGTATCGGATCCAGCGAGGCGGCCGCCGCGGCGGCGTCCTCGATCACGGTCACTTCCCACATGACCTCACCATCTCACCGACAACTTTATTTGTCCAGACAGAATGGGCTGTCGGAGTGGCGCCGTCCGCACGAAGCCGCGTACGGCCTGCCGAACCGGCCCCCTGATCGGTAATCTTCGAAGCCACCGCGGCCCGCGCAGACACAGGTCGCGGACGCCAGAGCGACGAAGGGGACGAGGATGTCCGCAGAGCCCGGTCCGCAGCTCTCGCACCGGCAGGGCGAGTCGGCGCCGCCGCTGCCCGAGCGCACCATCGGCGCCGATCTGGCCCGCACCGCGCGACTGTTCCCGCACCGCGAAGCACTGGTGGAGTGCGCCTCCGGCCGCCGCTGGACCTACCAGGGATTCGACGCGGCCGTCGACGACCTGGCCCGGGGCCTGTGCGCGGCGGGGGTCGAGGTCGGCGACCGGGTCGGCATCTGGTCGCCCAACTGCGCGGAGTGGGTCCTGCTGCAGTACGCCGCCGCGCGGGCCGGTGCGATCCTGGTCAACCTCAACCCGGCCTACCGCGAACACGAGATCGCCTACGCCCTGCGCCAGTCGGGGACGAAACTGCTGGTCTCGGCGACGCAGGTGAAGAGCAGCGACTATGTCGCGCTGGTCGCCGCCGTACGCGCGGACTGCCCGGCGCTGGAGCGGGTGGTCCACATCGGCACCGCCGACTGGGACACCCTGGTGACGGAGGGTCAGCAGCTGCCGCTGGAACGGCTTCGGGAGCGGGAGGCCGGGCTGACGGCCGACGATCCGGTGAACATCCAGTACACCTCGGGGACCACCGGATTCCCCAAGGGGGCGACACTGTCGCACCGCAACATCCTGGGCAACGGCTTCCAGGTGGCCGAGGTGCAGGGCTGGACCGAGCTGGACCGGGTCTGCCTGCCGGTCCCGTTCTACCACTGCTTCGGCATGGTGATGGGGAATCTGGGCGCGACCTCGCACGGCGCGTGCATCGTGGTCCCCGGACCGCTGTTCGACCCGGTGCAGGCGCTGGACGCGGTGCAGCAGGAGCGCTGCACCGCGCTCTACGGGGTGCCGACGATGTTCATCGCCGAACTCGCGCAGATCGAGGCGGCCCCGGGCCGCTGGGACCTGAGCTCGCTGCGGACCGGGACGATGGCCGGGTCGCCCTGCCCGGTGGAGGTGATGAAGCGGGTCATCGGCGAGATGGGCATGACCGAGGTGACCATTGCCTACGGGATGACGGAGACCTCGCCGGTCTCCACCCAGACCCGCCGCACCGACTCGCTGGAGCACCGGGTGGCCACGGTGGGGCGGGTGCACCCGCACGTCGAGATCAAGCTGGTCGACCCGCAGACCGGTACGACCGTGCCCACCGGCACCCCCGGCGAGCTCTGCACCCGCGGCTACTCGGTGATGCTGGGCTACTGGGAGGATCCCGAGCGCACCGCCGAGGCAGTGGACGCGGACGGCTGGATGCACACCGGCGACCTTGCCGAGATGGCGCCGGACGGCTATGTCTCGATCGTGGGCCGGATCAAGGACATGGTGATCCGCGGCGGCGAGAACGTCTACCCGCGCGAGGTCGAAGAGTTCCTCTACACCCACCCGGACATCGAGGACGTCCAGGTGGTCGGAGTACCCGATCCCCGCTACGGTGAGGAGCTGATGGCCTGGGTGAAACTCCGGCCCGGTGCACCTGAGTTGACGGTCGATCAACTCCGGGGGTTCTGCGCCGGCAAGCTGGCGCACTACAAGGTCCCGCGTTACCTGCACCTGGTCGACGGCTTCCCGATGACCGTCACCGGCAAGATCCGCAAGGTGCAGATGCGGGAGGAGTCCCTCAAGCTCCTGGGCGACTGATCGACTGCGCGACAGCGCGACAGCGCGACAGCGCGACAGCGCGACAGCGCGACAGCGCGACAGCGCGACAGCGCGAACCCGGATCGGCGGCCGACGCACCCTGTCGCCCGGCCGCCCTGGCACCCGAACCGCCCGGGCGTGGGCAAGCCTCGCGGTGCCACCTGAGGCGATCGTCACACCAGCCCGCGGCAGGCCGCCCACCCCGCGGTGGCCAAGGTCACATCGGCGTGGCCCAGAGGGCTGCCCAGCCATGTCCGGGGGCCCCTCCGGAGCCGGGTGAGGAAGAACACAAGGGCCGTCACAGTGCCTCAGCGGACACCGCTGAGGCACTGTCATATCCCGGGCCTATTGGTCGCATTACCGGACAGGGCAGACAAATGACCATGTATCGACCGGTAGCGGTTCCAGCCGCCTGAGCGCCCGGTGGCTTTGGACCCATCTGCACCGGTGTGTGACTGTGGTTGCCGGGCAGCGATGCCCCCCGTGGGAGAACTGCGACCGCCGCGTGTGTGCACAACCAGTCGGCGGCTCGCACCAGGCCTCCAGCAGGCCGCAGCAGGGCCACCGGGCTCCGGGCACCGCCCCGATGCCGGCCCCGCTCTCCCACCGCGCCGACCGAACCCCTTCAGGGCCTGCGGCGCTGCTCCCTGTCGTCAAGCTTTGGATGGACATGCTCTTCTCTGCACGCACGCCCGCCGGTCTGGCCACCTACTTCGTGATCGCGTCCGCGGCGGCGCTCGGCTCCGCCCTGGCCACCGGCGAGGCCCAGGCCCACACCCCGGCGAACGCGCAGGCAGCCGCCAAGCCGACCGTGACCGCCGCCAAGCCCGCCCCGGCGGCGCACCACGCCGCGCCGGCCGCCGCCAAGCCCGCCGCCGCCAAGCCCGCCGCCGCCAAGCCGACCGAGCACGCGAAGGCCCCGGCCGCCAAGCCGCAGCAGAAGACCTACGCCGACAACCTGGACGGCTGGATCGCGCAGGCGCGCGACATCCTGGCCGCGGACGGCGACAAGGTCCCGTCCGCCGCCTCCGTCAAGGCGCGCGCGATGACCGAGTCCTCCGGCAACCCGCTGGCGCAGAACCACTGGGACGGCAACCAGGCGCTCTACGGCGGCACCTACGGGCTGATCCAGACCATCAAGCCGACGTTCAACGAGTGGTCGCTCCCGGGTCACAAGGACATCCTCAACCCGGTCGACTCGATCATCGCCGGCGTCCGCTACGCCAACGACCGCTACGGTTCCTTCGAGACCATCGCCTACGGCAGCCAGGGTTACTGACCGTAGTCGGACGAGTCCGGCCCGGCAGGGCTGCGGGTACGTTCCACGCTCCTGTCCGCCCGGGCGACCGACCGCGCCGCCCGGCGATCCGGGCGATCCGGACCGCGGTCCGGGCGCCGGCGCGGCCGGGTCCATCCCCGGGTGGAGCGGGGACTCCACCCCGCGCCCCACCCGTCGGCCGATCCCCCCAGCAGGCCGGATCGGCAGGCTGGACCCATGAGCGCTACCGAGTACCTCCTCAACGCAGTCCTGGTCCTGCTCGTGATCCGGCAGATCCGCGGGTCCCGCCTGGACCTGGTCAACCTGCTACTGCCGCTGGCCATCGTCGGGGTCGTCGGCTTCCAGTACCTGCACTCCATCCCCACGGACGGCAACGACCTGGTGCTGATCCTCACACTGACCGGCGTCGGGGTGCTGCTCGGCGCAGGCGCGGCGGTCTCCACCCGGCTGTCGCTGGGCACCGACGGGGTGCCCTTCGCCCGGGCGGGCGTGACCGCCGCGGTGCTCTGGGTGGTCGGCATCGGCCTGCGGATGGCCTTCTCCTACGCCTCCACCCACGGCGCCGGGCCCTCCATCGGCCGCTTCAGCGTCGAGCACTCGATCACCGGCAGCCAGGCCTGGGTCGCCGCCCTGGTGCTGATGGCCCTCGGCGAGGTGCTGACCCGCCTGGTCGTCCTCCGGGTCCGCGGCCACCGACTCAGCGCCGCCGCCCGCCGGACCCGCCCCGCCCAGGTCTCCGGCTCCTGAGCAACCTCGACGCAGGACACCAGAACACAGGACGTCTGGACCGCTGGACACCGTGACGACCCCTGCGGGAGTGGGGGTCGTCACCTACGCTGCCTGACGGCGCGCAGTACGACGAACTTGCGGTCACTGGCCACGAGTTGGGCGTTGCCGAAGAGCCGCTTCAGTTTCGCGTGGTAGCCGAGGTGCCGGTTGCCGATCACCCAGAGCTCGCCGCCGGGGCGCAGCGCGGTGCGCGCTCCGGTGAACATCCGCCAGGCGACCGCGTCGCCCTCGGCACGATAGGTGTGGAACGGCGGGTTGTTGAGGACCAGGTCCACCGAACCCGGGGCGACGTCGACCAGTCCGTCGGCGGCCTCGAACCGAGCGACCCGGTCCGGTCCGAGGTTGGCCGCGAAGGTCTCCCTCGCGGAGGCCACGGCCTGGAACGACTCGTCCGTGAACAGCAGTTCGGCCTGCGGGTTGGCCAGCGCCACCGCCGTGCCGACCACGCCGTTGCCGCAGCCGAGGTCCACGACCAACTCGCGCCCGTCGCGACGGGGCAGGTGCTGCAGCAGGAAGCGGGTGCCGATGTCGAGGTGCTCGGCGCAGAAAATCCCGGCATGGTTGCTGACCGTACGCCCGGAGACCACCCCGACACCGTCCGGCAGCGCGTAGCTGATCGGCCAGGGGCTGACCGGTGCGGTCGGACGGGGCCGCGGGGTGCAGAAGATCAGACGCGCCTTGCGTACCGCAAGGGAGGTGCGGGTGGGTCCGAGGATCCGCTCGAACAGCTTGAGGGTGGAGGTGTGGATCTCGGTGGTCATGCCGGTGCCGACGACCACGGTGCCCGGGTGCAGCGACGGGGCGAGGCGGCAGAGCTGGTCCTCCAGGAGGGCGAGGCTCTTGGGCACGCGCACCAGCAGCACGTCGATGCGCGGCGGCGGCTGGTCCTGGGTGCTGAGCAGCCGCACCATGTCCAGGTCCAGCCCGTTCGCGGCGAGGTTGGCCCGGGTCGCCTCCTGGGCCAGGAACGAGTCGCCGATCTGGACCGGCCCGTGCTGCGCCAGCGCGGTGGCCAGCGCTCCCCAGCGGTCGCCGAGCAGCACCACGGTGCCGGACAGGTCCACGGGCTCGGCGGTGGCGGGGGCGATCCCGGGCTCGGCGGCGTCGGTCCCGTCGGGGCTGGTGCCGGTGGGGGCGTCCGGGCCTTCGAGATGGCGGAGCAGGTAGGCGTCGGCGGCGTCCCAGGCGCGGAGCTGGTCGCTGGGGTCGGCGGGCCAGCGGAGCAGGTCGTACTCAGCGTGTGCAGTCGTCAGGCGGTTCATTGTGGGATCAATCTAGCCCGGACCCGGCACCGGCCGGACCCGCCGCCCCCGCGCGCCGCGCGCCGATGGGTCAGCCTTGGCATGTGCAAAAAACATGAGCACGCCTCTTGTTTTGTTACTCGGCGGTATCTATGGTCTGGACTCGACCGATCGCTGTTCCCCCGCTCCGTACCACCCGGCCACCCCCGGGCGGTCTCCCCTGCCTTCACAGGAGCCACGCGTGATCAGACCAGCACGTAACGGATCAGCCATGAGCAGGACGGCCGCCCTCGCCGGCGCCGTCGTGCTCGCCACTGTCGGACTCGCCGGGACCTCTGCCGCGAGCACCCCCACTGCGACCCACACCGGGCACACGGCCTCGGCCACCGCAGCCAAGGCCCCCGCGATCGTCGCCCTCGGCGACAGTGCGATCTCCGGCGAGGGCGCGGGCACCGACACCAGTGACGGCTACTTCGCCGGCACGGACGGACCCAAGAACTACTGTCACCGGCACCCGCAGTCGGAGATCTTCGACACCGGGCTCTCCGGCGTCACCGGAATCGATCTCGCCTGCAGTGGCGCCCAGACCGGCGACCTGACCAGCGACCCGACCCTCGCGAAGATCACCGGCGGCGGGAGCGGCGACTTCGGCGAACCGAAGCAGGACACGCAGCTGGCCCAGACGGCGGCGAACTATCAGGTGAAGATGGTCGTGGTGACCATCGGCGCGAACGACGACTTCAACTTCAGCGGGATCATGGAGAGCTGCCTGGGGCAGTACTTCCCGATCCCCAAGTCCCAGGGCTGCCGCGACACCATCGGCAGCGCCACGATCAGCGCCCGCGCCAAGGCCGTGATCCCCAAGATCGAGGCCGCGCTCACCGACGTGCGCCAGACCATGCGCAACGCCGGCTACGCCGACGGCGACTACCAGCTGGTCATGCAGTCGTACTTCACCCCGATCACCCCGGACATCCGCGACAACAGCTACGCGGGCAAGGTCGCCGACGGCTGCCCGGCCTTCCCTGAGGACCTGGCCTGGGGCCACAACTGGGTGGTGCCGCAGCTGGACGACTCGCTGCGGACGGCGGCCGAGGCGGTGCCCGGGGTCCGTTTCCTCGACCAGCGCCGGGTCAGCTACGGCCACGAGGTCTGCGCCGAGTGGACCAGCTCGCCGTACGAGTACACCAACGGCGACGTGATCGACCTGAGCGAGAACACCCGCAACGGATGCGACTACTCCATCGGCATTCTGAGCCTGTGCGAGAACGAGATCCGGCAGTCGTACCACCCGCGCGTGGCCGGCTACAAGGGTGAGGGCGTCTGCCTCGGCGAGTTCTACGACACCGCCGCGCAGCAGGAGGCCTACTGCACCCTGGACCAGGCCGACGGCACCACCATCGAGCCGCTGACCGCTGGTCAGCCGTTCAACGACGCGCCGGAGGACGGCGCCTGGTACCAGCTCACCAATCACGCCACCGGCCAGGTCCTGGACTTCTCCGGCGGTGGCAGCTATGGCGACAGCACCAACGGCCGCCCGGCCATCACCTACGGCGCGGACGGCGGGCTGAACCAGTCCTTCGTGTTCGAGGCGAAGGCCGGTGGCAGCTACGAGCTGGACTTCAGCGGCAACCGCACCATGTGCCTGGACGCCACCGGCGGTTCCGCCGCCGCAGGGACCAAGCTGGAGCAGTGGGGCTGCAACGGCGGCGGCAACCAGCACTGGATGCTGGAGCCGGCCGGCAACGGCCTCTACAAGCTGGCCGATTCCCAGAACACCGGCATGGTCGCCGCGCCCGGCAGCAGCACCGACTCGGCCGGCAACCCGGTCACCGAGCTGCAGAACGACAACGGCGGGGCGGGCCAGCTCTGGCAGCTGACCAAGCTCGGCATCGTCTACCTGCACGGCTGATTCCGCCGACTGCGGCGACGCGGCAGCGGCCGGCACGAGGGGCGGCGCGCGACCGACGGGTCGTGCGCCGCCCCTTGCCACGCCCTCCGCGACCACGGTCGCGACCAGACGTTTCCGGATCGATCAGACCCTCTTGAACGATCAGACTTTCCTGAACGATCAGACGTTCTTGATCAGGGAAATCTCGAACTCCAGCGTGATCTTGTCGCTGACCAGCACACCGCCGGTCTCCAGCGGCGCGTTCCAGGTGATGCCGTAGTCCTTGCGGCTGATGGCGTGGCTGCCCTCGAAGCCGAGGCGGTGGTTGCCGAACGGGTCGGTGGCCGCACCCTCGAAGTCAAAGTCGAGCGTGATCGCCTTGGTGACGCCGCGTACGGTCAGGTCGCCGTCGATCTGCACGCTGCCGTCGGACAGCTTGACGCCGGTGGAGGCGAAGGTGATCTGCGGGTACTCGTCCATCGCCAGGAAGTCGTTGCTGCGCAGGTGTCCGTCGCGGTCGGCGTTGCGGGTGTCGATGCTGGCGACCTGGATGGAGAGACTGACCGAGGACTGCTCGGGCTTCTCGGCGTCGACCACGGCGGTGCCGGTGAACTCGTTGAAGGAGCCCCGGACCTTGGTGACCATGGCGTGACGGGCGACGAAACCGATCCGGCTGTGCGCCGGGTCGAGGGTGTAAGTGCCGGAGAGCTCGGGGGTGATGGCCGTGGTCATCGCGTCCTCCTCGGGGATTGTGTCCTTGGTGGTTGATGCGTCATCTATAGCCTAGGCAGGAGTAGGTGATGCGTCAACTACATCCGGTAGAGTGGCGCCATGAACGACAGCGACCTCGATGACCGCGACGCCGACGCGACCGAAGGCGGCAGCACGAAGACCGGCGCCGGGAGCGGCGGAGGCGCGCACTGGCTGGATCCCGCGCAGCAGCACGCCTGGCGCAGCTTCCTGGCGATGCAGGCCCAGCTCACGGCGCATCTCGGCCGCCAGCTGCAGGCCGAGTCCGACCTGTCCCTCGCGGACTACGAGGTACTGGTGCATCTGACCGATGTACCCGAGGGCCGTCGGCGGGTCATGGAGCTGGCCCGCGCGCTGAACTGGGAGAAGAGCCGGCTGTCGCACCATCTGTCGCGGATGGCCAAGCGCGGGCTGATAGCCCGCGAGGAGTGCGCCACCGACGGGCGCGGCTCGTTCATCGCGATCACGGCGGCCGGACGGCAGAGCATCGAGGCCGCCGCGCCGCGTCATGTCGAGACGGTGCGCCAGCTGGTGTTCGACGCCCTCGACGGCGAGCAGACCGCGACCCTGGCCGCGCTCTCCGAGCGGATCCTGCGGCAGATAGCCACCGAGGACCCGTGCCCGGACGCGTGACCCCAGGCCCGGCCGGCGGTAGTGCCGGCCGGCGGCAGTCCCGGCCGGCTGCAGCCCTGGCCTCCGGCGCGATGGCCCCGGCCTGCCCTGATCCGGCCGGGCCGGGGCACCCTCGGAGCGGCGCAGACCCGTGCCCTACAGTGGTGAATGCTCATTCACCTCGCCGGGATCCCACGGAGGACGACGCCCATGCCGCAGCACCCCACCGGGCGGGCCACCCTGGCCGTACTCGGATTCGGCGCCATCACGGCCACGCTGGTGCAGACCGCGGTGGTGCCGCTGCTCCCCGACCTGCCCCGGCTGACCCACTCCTCGGCGGCGGACGTCGGCTGGGTGGTCACCGTCACGCTGCTGACCGGCGCGATAGCCACGCCCGTACTCGGCCGCGCCGGGGACATGGTGGGCAAGCGGCCGATGCTGCTGGCCGCGCTGGGTGCGCTCACCGCCGGGTCGCTGGCCTGCGCGCTCACCTCCGACCTGGGCGTACTGCTGGCCGGACGCGCGCTGCAGGGGGTGGGCGCCGCGGTCATCCCGCTGTCGATCAGCCTGCTGCGCGATGTGCTCCCCCGCGAGCGGATCGGGTCGGCCGTCGCCCTGATGAGCTCGACGGTGGGCATCGGCGCGGCCGTCGGGCTGCCACTGGCGGCACTGCTGGTCCAGTACGCCGACTGGCACCTGATGTTCTGGGCCACCACCGCCCTGGCGGCGCTGGCGACGGCGCTCGCCTGGCGTCTGGTGCCCCGTTCCGCACCCGGGGCGGCCGGACGCTTCGACGTACCCGGTGCGCTGGGGCTGGCGGTCGCGCTGACCTGCGTCCTGCTCGCCGTGTCCAAGGGCGGTGACTGGGGCTGGACCAGCACCAGGATCGCCGGGCTGCTGGCCGCCACCCTGCTGGTCGGGGCCGGCTGGACCAGACGGCAGCTGCGCACCGCCGAGCCGCTGGTCGACCTGCGGCTGACGCTGCGTCCGGCGGTGGCGCTGCCGAACCTGGCGGCACTGCTGGCGGGGTTCTCCTTCTACGCCAACTCGCTGGTCACCGCACAGCTGGTGCAGGCACCCCGGGCCACCGGCTACGGGCTGGGGCTCGGTGTCGCGGCGGCCGGTCTGTGCCTGCTGCCCAGTGGGGTGCTGATGGTGGCCTTCGCCCCGCTGTCGGCGCGGATCTCGGCGGCGCGCGGGGCCAGGATCACGCTGGCGGCCGGGGCACTGGTGATCGCCATGGGCTATCTGCTGCGGATCGCGGACAGCCGGCAACTGGTCGCCGTCATCGGCGGGGCCGCCGTGGTCTCGGTGGGCACCGCGCTGGCGTACTCGGCGCTGCCCACCCTGATCATGCGGGCTGTGCCGCAGCAGCAGACGGCCGCCGCCAACGGCCTCAACGTGCTGATGCGGACCATCGGCCAGGCGCTGTGCAGCGCGGTGGTCGCGGCCGTGCTGGCGCACAGCCTGGTCAGCACCGGCACGGCCGGCGCCGGTATCGTCACCGCGCCCACCCTGAACGGCTACCGGACCGCCTTCGCCATCGCCTGTGCGGTCGCGCTGCTGGCCTGCGTGGCCGCCTGCACCATCCCGCGCGAACACCCCGACGTCGAGACACCCGCCGGCAGCGGTGCCGCCGCACAGCCGGCCACGGCGTCACCGGGTACCGTGCCACCGACGACCGTGCAACCGACCGCAGCGGAGGAGAGCACGTGACCCGAGGCCACCAGGTACCGCAGGCAGAGCAGCAGGCAGCGCCACCGTCAGAACCGCAGGGCGGGCCGCAGGCAGAGCAGCAGGACGTCCCGCCTCAGGACCCCGCTGCGGCTGCCCCGGCGGCCGGATCCCGTCCGCGCGATGCCGAGGCGCGACGGGCCGAGATCCTGGAAGCGGCGCGGCGCTCCTTCGGCCGACACGCGTACGCGGACACCACCATCGGGGCCATCGCCCAAGGGGCCGGGGTCAGTCCGGCCCTGGTGATGAAGTACTTCGGCAGCAAGGAACAGCTGTTCGCCCAGGTGTTCACCTTCGACGACGAGGACGCCCGGGCCCTGCTGGACGCCCCGCTGCCGGACCTGGCCCGGCATATGGTGCTGCGGGTGCTGAGCACCCAGACGGAGCACGGGCGCGACCCGATCCTGCGGATCGCCTTCTCCCGGCTGCACGCGGAGCAGGGGGAGGCGGTACGGGAGAACTTCAAGGCACGCGTCGTGGGCCGGCTCGCCGAACGGCTGCCGGGACCGGACGCCGGGCTGCGCGCCGAGATGGCGGTCGGCGTGCTGCTGGGACTGGGCGCGCTGTACGCGATGGTCCAGGCGGACGAGCTGCGGGCGCTGCCCCCGGAGCAGGTGGCCGAACGCTACGTCCCGCTGCTGGAACCCCTGCTGCTGGAGCAGCCGCCGACGGGCCGATCTCGGCGATAGGCTGCGGGAAGTGAAGTCCGTCGAAGGGAAGCCGGTCGTGCCCCGCTACGCAGCACTCATCCGAGGTATCAACGTCGGCGGGCACAAGAAGATCTCCATGGCCGAGCTGCGCGAGCTTCTCGCCACCTGGGGCTTCACCGACGTCAGCACCTACCTGCAGAGCGGCAACGCCGTGCTGACCAGCCCGGAGGGGCCGGACGCGGTGGCCGCCAGGATCGAGGACGGGATCCGCGAGCAGCTGGACATGACGGTACGCGTGCTGGTGCGCACCGGCCCGGAGCTGCAGGCCGTGATCGACGCCCATCCGCTGACGGCGGTCGCCGACAACGGCTCGCGGATGTTCGCCCACTTCCTGTCGGCCGACCCGGACCCGGCGCTGCTCGCCGAGAACGACCCGCGCAGCCTGGCGCCGGACGAGGTGGTCCTCGGCGACCGGGTCATCTACCAGTGGTGCCCCAACGGCGCCCTGGAGTCTCCCGCGGTGGGCCCGTTCGTCGAGCGGAAACTCAAACTGACCGTGACCGCCCGCAACTGGAACACCGTCACCAAACTGGCGTCGATGCTCGGCTGATTCCCCACTGAACGGTCGTACGACAATTCCTTCGCGCAGCACTCCTTTCGGTCCGCCACTGAATCTTCGGAACAGCTCGGTCACCGGATTGGTCGCGGTCCGAGCAATTCGGGTTTCCGCCCGTTCGGCCCAGCAGATGTTGGCTGACCTGCACAGAGTCCAGTCCCGGCACAGTTTCTGACCCATCGTTAGGGCGCGGCTTCTTGACGCCCGCCCCGGGCGGCGTTTGACTGCGCAGTGGCCGAACCTCGTCTGCCACGGACCGGCTGTGCGTCATCGCGCACCTTTCAGCGAGTCGCCGTCCACGGCTCGCGGCGTATGCCGCCGTCGCGGCTGCAGCCCATTCCTCCTTTCGTACGACCGAAGGAATTCGCCATGTCGACTGACACTTCGCTGCCCGAATTCGACGACACCGCGGAACCGTCGGGGCTGTCCCGGCGCGGCCTGATCCGCAACGCGGCCGGTGCGGGTGCGGTCGGGCTCGCCGCCGGGGCACTGCTCGGCACGGCGGCAGGCCCGGCCGCGGCCGGGGTGCGTGGTGAGGCCGAGCCGCGCGGCGCGGTCGAGGCCGAGCCCGCCACCGTCCCCGGCAGCGCCGACAGCGCCGAGCAGGACCCGGTGATCGTGCACCTGCGGGACGCCGGCTCCGGCGAACTGGACATCTACCGGGGCGAGACGCACCAGCGGGTCCAGGACCCAAAGCTGGCCGCCCAGCTGCTGCGCGCCGCCCGCTGACCGGTCCGGTTCCGGTCCGGTTCCGGTCCGGTCGACGCGACTCCCCTGCCCCCTTCGACACCCCCGAGGCCCATCATGTCGTCCCATCGCGAAGCCCCCGAGATCTCCAAGGACCCGGTGGCGGACAGCACCGACGTCTACGCCTTCGTCAGCCCCGACGCCTGCGACACCGTCACCCTGATCGCCAACTACATCCCGCTGCAGGGCGCCGCCGGCGGCCCGAACTTCTACGAGTTCGGCGACGACGTGCTGTACGAGATCCATGTCGACAACGACGGCGACGGCCGCCCCGACGTGACGTACCAGTTCCAGTTCACCACCCACGTGGGCAACCCGAACACGTTCCTCTACAACACCGGCCCGATCACCGCGCTGGACTCGCCCAGCTGGAACCGGCGGCAGACCTACACCCTGACCCGGGTCGAGGCCGGCGGCCGGACCACCGTGCTGGGCCGGGATCTGGCCTGCCCTCCCTGCAACATCGGCCCGCTGTCCACGCCGGACTACGCCGCGCTGGCCGACGCCGCGGTCCACACCGTCGGCAAGCACCGCAGGGTCTTCGCCGGTCAGCGCGCCGAGGGCTTCTACGTCGACCTGGGGTCGATCTTCGACCTGGCGAACCTGCGGCCGTTCCAGCAGTTGCACAACCAGTTCGGCATGAGCGTGTTCACCGGGCCCGCCCCGGGCGTGAACACCACCAAGGAGCTGAACGTCCACAGCCTGGCGCTGCAGGTGCCGATCACCGAGCTGACCCGGCGCGGCTGGAACGGCGGGGACGTCAACGACCCGCGCGCGACGATCGGCGTGTGGACCACCGCAGGCCGCCGCCAGGCCCGGGTGATCGACGCCGGGCACGGCACCGACCACGAGTCCGGCCCCTACGTGCAGGTGTCCCGGCTGGGCAATCCGCTGGTCAACGAGGTGCTCATCCCGATGGGCAGCAAGGACCGGTGGAACTCACTGCCCCCGGCCGACGACAAGAAGTTCGCCGGGTACGTCGCCAAGCCGGAGCTCGCCGGACTGCTGCCGGTGCTCTACCCGGGCGAGTTCCCCCAACTCGACGCGCTCAACAAGTCCGGCAAGCCCCGCGCCGACCTGCTGGCGATCCTGCTCACCGGGATCCCGGCCGGGATCGTCCCCGGCTTCCAGAACCACACCGGGGCCACCAAGGCGGACATGCTGCGCCTCAACATCGCGGTGCCGCCGGCCAAGTCCCCCAACATCCTCGGCCTGGTGGCCGGCGACCCGGCGGGCTTCCCCAACGGCCGCCGGGTGTTCGACGACGTGGTGACGGTGGAGCTGCGCGCCATCGCCGGCATCACCTACCCGCTGGTGGACAAGTCGTTCACCCCCGACGCCGCGGCCGGCGTGATCACCGACGGGCTGACCCCCGCCGACGTCAAGAACCCGTACCTGGACCGCTTCCCCTACCTGGGCGTCCCCTACGACGGGTACCACAACCCGTCCTGAACCGCCCGTCAGTGCCGGTGCCGGCGGTGCCCTCCCCGCCGCCGGCACCCCTCCTCTGGCCCCACCCCCTGCACCGTCCCCGGAGGACGTCATGCCGCACACCCATCCCCACCCACTGCCCCAGCCCCACGAGGACCTGCAGCCCCACGAGGACCGGCACGCGCACACCCCGCCGGAGGCGCATGCGCACACGCATGCACCGCTGCCCGCGCCCTCGCGGGAGGGGACCGTGGTGCTGGAAATCGGCGGCGAGCTGGGCGCGCTGATCCTGCACACCGGCCCGGCCGAGGACGGCCTGGAGATCGAGGTCAGCCCGCTGGGGAACGACGACCACCGCACCCACGCCGCCGTGCGGCCCCGGCTGCTGGCGGACCGTACGGTGCACTGCGCGGTGATCTCGCCGCTGCCGGCCGGCCGCTACACGGTCTGGCGGGACCACGAGACCGGCGCCGCCCAGGTGGACGTCCCGCCCGGCGGCGTCGCCGAGCTCCGCTGGCCCCCGGCCGACAGCTGACGGCGGGGGCTTGCGGGCGCTGACCTCGGTGGGCTCCAGGGATCGGCGGCACGGGGGTCCTGGCGTCAGGGCAGCTTGACCGCGAGGATGTCCACCGGGCAGATCTCGGGGGCGACGGCGAACATCGTGGGCGCCAGTTCCTTCAGCGCGTCGGCGATCCGTCCGTTGAGGTGCGCGGAGCGGCCCTGCTCGTCCTCGAAGGTGTCGAACACCCCGAACACGGTGGGGCTCTCCTTGAACGAGAACCAGGTGACCGTGCCCTTCTCCTCGCGCGCCAGCTCCAGGGCACCCCGCAGGGTGGCCTCCGCCTGGTCGGCGAACTCGGGCTTGGCCTCGATGCGGACCCGGAATCCCAGCTGCGACATGATGCGCTCCGTTCTCTCGTCGTTGGTCGGCGTCCGGCCGACCTCTTATGAAGTTATTCGGCTGCGCACCCTGCCGCTCAGTGGCGGGTCCGACTGATCCGATACCGTTCCCGTCATGCGCGTATCCGTACTCGTTCTCGACGGCGTCTTCGACTCCGGGCTCGCGGCAGTCCTGGACATCCTGGGGTGTGCCAACGAGCTGCGGCGGCGGCTGCCCCAGCCGCCACCCGCCTGGGAGGTCACCACCGTCGGCTTCGGCGACACCGCGCGCACCGGCGCCGGTCTGACCGTCAGCACCGCTCCCGTCGGCGACGCCGGCGGCTGCGATCTGCTGCTGCTCCCCGCGGTGGGCGAGCGGCGGCCCGAGAGGCTGGTCGACTACCTGTCGGGGCCGGACTCGGCGCCCGCACGCGAGCTGCTGGTCCGGACCCGGAGCGCGGGCACCCCCATCGCCTCCGCCTGCGCCGGCACCTTCCTGCTCGCCGAGTCGGGGATCCTGAACGGGCTCAGCGCCACCACCACCTGGTGGCTCGCCCCGCTGTTCCGGCAGCGCTACCCGCAGGTGACGCTCGATCAGAACCGGATGGTGACCAGCTGCGACGGCGTCACCACAGCAGGGGCCGCCTTCGGGCACGTCGACCTCGCGCTGAGCATCGTGCGCCGGAGCAGCCCCGCCCTGAGTGACCTGGTCGCCAACTACCTGGTCATCGACGAACGACCCTCCCAGGCCGCCCACACCATGACCGGTGCCCTGGCCGCCGCGGACCCCACCGTCGCCGCGTTCGAGCGCTGGGCGCGGGCCCATCTGCACGAGCCGCTGAGTGTCAGGGACGCCGCCGAGTCCATCGGTGTCAGCGAGCGCACCCTGCAGCGCACCACCCGGGCCGTCCTGGGCACCTCGCCGGTCCGCTTCGTCCAGGACCTGCGCGTCGAACAGGCCACCCATCTGCTGCGCAGCACCGACCACACGATCGAGGCGATCGCCCGGCGGGTCGGCTACGAGAACGCCAACACCCTGCGTGTCCTGCTCCGCGACCGGACCGGCAACACCGCCGGCCGCTACCGCCGCGGCTGACGCCACCCCCGCCGCTACCCCTGCCACCGGCGCTGCGGCGGGGTCAACCGGCGGGCGCGATCGCCTGGCTGTAGAGGTTCTGGACGTCGTTGCCGAAGTAGGGGCTGTAGGAGACGTCGTTGGTATCGCCGCCCTGCTGGTAGCCGCCGATGACGCCGATCACCGTGCCGGTCCTGGTGGTCTTGTCGAAGGCGGTGAGCCATGGGCTGCCGCTGGTGCCGCCCGGGTAGCCGGTGCAGGCGATCTGCATCTGCCGCTCGCTCTGCTGCGTGGTCCGGTTGAAGCAGGAGATCGGCATGCCGGCATCGGCGGGATAGCCGGTGATCTGGACGACCCGGTCGAAGCCCAGGTTGACGCCCAGGGTGTTGGCGCCGAGCGCGTCCTCGATGTTCCTGCCGCCGACCGTCCCGACGGTCACGAAGGCGACGTCCAGGTCGGGGTCGGACGCGCTGATCCAGCGCTGGTCGACCACGATCCTGGTGACCGGCCACTGGCCCTGCGGGGTGGCGCCGTCCCGGTAGTCGGGGACGAAGACCAGGTCGGTGCTGTAGCTGCCGCCCTTGCCGCCGTGGACGCAGTGCGCGGCGGTGAGGATCAGGTTCCTGCCCGCGCTGTGGACCACGCTGGCGGTGCAGAAGTGGTCACCGCCCGCGTCGTGGTTGAAGATCGCGCCGACCCGGGCGTTGTTGGCCGTCGCCTTGGCGGTGTGCGAGGTGCCGCCGTGCTTGGAGAGCGCCCGCTCAAGGCGGCTCGTGCTCCAGGTGCCGGCACTGCCGGACGGGGTCGCGCCGGTCCCGGGGGTACTGCCGCCGCCGCAGCCGGTCAGGGACACGGCGAGCGCGAAGGCGAACGCGACGACGGACGGCCGCAGCCGCCGCTGCCGGTGGGTCCGGTTGCGCATGCGTCGTTCCGCCTCCCTGTCGCCTGGGGTCGATCCTGGCGGTTTCCGCGCCGGGATGCCCACGTCCCTGGGCCGATCGGATGAACCCCGCGACGCGGCGATCCGGAACCGGCACCGCAGGCCGGACGCCCGGCCGGAGGCCCGCCGGGGCCGGGCGGGCGTCGGGCGGGCGTCAGGCCGGGTAGGCGCGGGTCTGTGCTGCCTTGACCGCGGCCCAGACCTGGCTGCCCTCGGCGAGGCCGAGTTCGGCGACGGAGGCCGGGGTGATGTCGGCGGTGATCCGCAGCGGGCCCAGCAGGTCGAGCCGGACCTGGTCACCGTGCAGCTCCATCCCGGCGACGGTCACCGGCCACTGGTTGCGGGCGCTGGTCTCGGGCCGGGTCCGGTGCACCGTGACGGCCGCCGGGGGGAAGGCGGCGAACACCGGTCCGCTGTGTTCGTCGGCCGTGGCCAGCACCGCTGAGTCGTCGCCGGCCTCGTCGGTGACCCGTACCTCGTGACCGTGCGCGAAGCCCCGGTAGAGGTTGAGCCCGACCAGGCGGGCGATGTAGTCGCTGCGCGGGTGCCGCGCGATGTCGGCGGGAGTGCCGTGCTGTACGGCACGGCCGTCCTCGATCACGGTGAGCCGGTCGGCCAGCACCATGGCGTCCAGCGGGTCGTGCGTCACCAGCACCGCGACGGCGTCGAAGGCGGCGAGGTGGCGCCGCAGCTGGGTGCGCACGTCCAGGCGGGTCCGGGCGTCCAGGGCGGCCATCGGCTCGTCGAGGAGCAGCAGCCGGGGGTGCGGGGCCAGGGCACGGGCCAGCGCCACCCGCTGGGCCTGGCCGCCGGACAGGGTGCGCGGCCGGGCGCCGGCCTGCTCGGCGAGGCCGACCCGTTCCAGCCACTCGGCGGCCTCGGCGCGGGCGGCCGCCTTGCGCAGCCCGCGGGTGCGCAGTCCGAAGGCGACGTTGTCCAGCGCGCTGAGGTGCGGAAACAGCAGGTAGTCCTGGAACACCACGCCGACCGGGCGCTGCTCGGGCGGCACCCGGAGCCGGGCGTCCGGCTGCTCCAGGGTCCGGCCGTCAAGGGTCAGCCGTCCGCCGGTGAGCGGGGTCAGGCCGGCCAGGGCGCGCAGGGCGGTGCTCTTGCCCGCGCCGTTGGGCCCGAGCAGCGCCAGGACCTGCCCGGGCCGGGCGGAGAGTTCGACGTCGAGACGGAACGGCGGCGCCACGACTGTGGCGTGTGAGGCCGCGGCGTGTGGGGCCGCGCCATGTGAGGCTGCCGCACATACCGCTCCCGCGCGCGGGGCGTGCTCGACCACGAGGTGCGCGTCCAGGCCGTCGGCGGTGACGGGTTTCTGAAGAGTGGTCACGCGGGGCCTCCGGTCCAGCGTCCGCGCAGGCCGACCAGGACCAGGACCGAGACCACGAGCAGCACCAGGCTCAGCGCGATGGCGTTGGCCGGGTCGTCCTGCAGTGCGAGGTAGACGGCGAGCGGCATGGTCTGCGTGGTGCCGGGGAAGTTGCCGGCGAAGGTGATCGTGGCGCCGAACTCCCCCAGCGCGCGTGCCCAGGCCAGCACGCTGCCGGCCGCGATGCCGGGCGCGACCAGCGGCAGGGTGACCCGGCGGAAGGCGGTGAACCTGCTGGCGCCCAGGGTGGCCGCGGCCTCCTCGTAGCGGGCGTCGGCGCCGCGCAGCGCGCCCTCGACGCTGAGCACCAGGAACGGCATGGCGACGAACGCCTCGGCAACCACCACACCGGCGGTGGTGAAGGGGAGGGTGATGCCGAAGGCGCTGTCGAGCCAGCGGCCGACGATCCCGTTGCGGCCGAAGAACAGCAGCAGCGCGACGCCGCCGACCACCGGCGGCATCACCAGCGGCACCGTGACCAGGGTCCGGGCCAGCCTGCGGCCGGGGAAGTCGGTACGGGCCAGCAGCCAGGCCAGCGGTACGCCGAGGACCAGCGACACCGCCGTCGCGGCCGTCGCGGTGAACAGCGACAGCCGCAGCGCGGGCCAGACGGTGCCGCCGCCGAGGGCGGTCGGCAGGCTTCCCCACGGTGCCCGGACCAGCAGCCCGATCAGCGGCAGCACCAGGAAGACGAGGCCGGCCAGGGCCGGCAGCAGCAGCGCCGCCGGCACCCCGCCCCGGCGCGCGCCGCCGCGCCACGCCGCGCGCCGTCCCGCCCGCAGGCCGGGACGCCGGACTGCGGACGGGTCGGACGCGGCGGTGTCGTCACCGGTCGGCGTGGCGCGGGGGTGGGTCACGGCGCCTGGAAGCCCGCAGCCGCGAGGACCTGCTGGGCCGGGGCCGAGACGATGTAGCTGCTGAACGCGGCGGCCGCGGCGCTGTTGCCGCTGTGGGCCAGCGGGGCGATCGGGTAGGTGGTGACGGCCTGCGTCGCAGCCGGGAAGTCGACTCCGGTGACCTTGCCCATCGCGCCCTTCACGTCGGTCATGTAGACCAGCGCCGCGTCGACCTCGCCCAGCTCGACCTTGTTCAGGGCGCTGGTGACGTCCTGCTCGTAGGTGACCGGGGTGACCGACACCTTGGCGGCGGCCAGGGCCTTCACCGCGGCGGCGCCGCAGGGGACGGTCTTGGCACAGAGCGCCACCTTGTTCGCCGGGAGGGCGAGCGCGGCGATGCTGTCGATGTGCTTGGGGTTGCCCGGCTGGACCGCGATCTCCAGCGTGTTCTTGGCGAAGTTCACCGGGGCCGTGGCGGTGTCGTTGGCCTTGGTGACCGTTGCCATGGTGGCGGTGCTCGCCGCGGCGAAGACGTCGGCGGGGGCGCCCGAGACGATGCTCGCCGCCAGGGTGTCGCTGCCACCGAAGTTGAAGCGGACGGTCACCCCGGGGTGGGCGGCCTCGAACTGCTTGCCGAGCTCGGTGAAGGTCTGCTTCAGCGAGGCGGCCGCGAAGACGGTGACCGTGCCGGTCACGGCACTGCTCGACGAGGCGGACGCGGACGCGGAGGCGGACGTCGACGAACTGCTGCTCGCCGTCGAGCCGGAGGAGCTGCACCCGGAGAGGGCGAGCAGGGCGACGGCGGCGGCAGTGGCGATCGCGGCAGCAGGACGGATTCTGTTCATGTCGGTACTCCCCATAGGTGATGGTGATGGTAGGTCAGCGGGCAGGTACGGGACAGGCACGGCCCGGACAGGCATGGCCGTGACAGTGCCGGTGCGGATCCGGCCGGGACCGGACCGGGCCGCACGCGACGCCTGGTCGCCGTCAGGCCCGTTCGCCGTCAGGCCCGTTCGACGACCACGTTGGTCGACTTGATGACAGCGACGGCCGGAACACCGGGTTCCAGGCGCAGTTCCTCGGCCGACTCGCGGCTGATCAGCGAGACCACCCGGAACGGACCCGCCTGGATCTCCACCTGCGCGGCGACGTCGCCGAGGATCACCTCGGTGACGATGCCCCGGAAACGGTTCCGCGCGGACGAGGGGACGCCCTCCGCGGCGGCGTTCTCGGGCCGGGCCAACTCCCGGGCGAAGGCCGCGAGCTGGGGCCCGGGGATGATGCGGTGCCCGTGCTCGTCGCGGTCGGCGACCAGTCGACCCGCGTCGACCCAGCGCCGCATGGTGTCGGCGCTGACACCCAGCAGGGCCGCCGCCTCACCGATCCGATAGCTGTTCATGTGTCGATCATCCTGTCGCATCTGCGATCTCCTCGTCACTCGTAGCATGGCACAGGCAAGGTCGCCGTCCCCTCAGGCCTCGCATGTGCGTCCAGACCAAGGCATTTCCGGACACCCGACCCGGTCCGGATGATCGTCCAGGCGTGACGCGCCCGGCGCCCCGGCGATAGGTTGATCCTCTAACGAGGGGACCCTGGCATGGATCAGCCTGCCGTCCGCCGCGCGCGGCGCGCGGTGTCGGTCGTCTTCGCCGCGCACGGAGCGGTGTACGGGACCTTCGCCACCCGGATCCCGTGGATCAAGGAGCATCTGCACCTGAGCGCGGGGCAGCTGGGCCTGGCCCTGGTCGCGCCGGCGATCGGATCGTTCGCGGCGATGCCGCTGGCCGGCCGGCTGCTCCACGGGCGCGGCCACCGGTCCGCGATCCGGCTGCTGATGACGCTGTGGTGCCTCGCGCTGCTGCTGCCCGCGTTCGCGCCGGACCTGCCGCTACTGCTGCTCGCGCTGCTCCTCTACGGCGCCGCGTCCGGCACGGCCGACGTGGCGATGAACGCCCATGGCGTCGAGGTGGAACAGCGCATCGGCCGGTCCATCATGTCCGGCCTGCACGGCATGTGGAGCGTCGGCACGCTGCTGGCCTCGGCGGTCGGCGCGGTGGCGGCCGGGGCCGGGCTGGACGCCCGGGTGCACCTCGGCGCCATGGCCGTCCTGCTGCTGGGGATCTCGCTCTGGGCCTGCCGGGGGCTGCTGGACCTGCGGTCCCAGCCGGAGGCCGAGGCGCCACCGCGCTTCGCCCTGCCGCCCAGGTCCGCCGTGGCGATCGGACTGGTGGGCTTCTGCGCGGTCTTCGCCGAGGGCGCCAGCGGCGACTGGAGCGGCGTCTACCTCCGCGGCACGGCCGGCGCCTCGGCCGGGGTCGCGGCGGCCAGCTTCACCGCCTTCGCCTGCATGATGGCGGCGAGCCGGCTGGTGGGCGACGCCGTAGTCCGGCGGATCGGGGCGGTGCGCACGGTCCGGTACGGCGGGGGTGTCGCGGCGCTGGGCGGGGTGCTGGTGGTGATCTCCCGCACACCGGTCCCGGCGATCTGCGGGTTCGCGCTGCTGGGCGTGGGCATCGCGGTGGTCGTCCCGCTCTGCTTCGCGGCGGCCGGGCACGGCGAGGAGATCGGCGGCGGCGGGAACCCCAGTCGCGCCATCGCGGGCGTGGCCACCGTCACCTACACCTCGGGACTGGTCGCTCCGGCCGTGATCGGATCGATCGCCCAGGCGACCTCCCTGCCGGTCTCCTTCGCGGTGGTGACGGTTCTCGTGACGGGGCTGATCGTGGGTGCGGGCCGACTCGGCCCGGCCGGGCGAATACGAGGCGACAGCGGTGCGGTGAACGCCGCGAATGGGAGCCCTGCCGCGGAGAGCGTCAGTGGCGGCGGCGAGGGCTGAATCATCACCGTCCGATTCGACGAATCGTCATGCAGCCGTGGAGAAAAGGAAAATCGGCTGGCCCTTGTCGGGGTCAGCCGCAATGATGACTCAAAGGCGATTCACCGGATGGTTCCCGGGGGTGGCGTGGTGAAACGGGGCCCGACGGGATCTCAGTAGAACCAGTGAACACCCATTCGCACAGCTGTGCGAATGGAACCAGATGATTCGACCTTGCGTCCGAACAGAACGTCAGATCGGTTGACACAAACGGCGTGGCGACACGACCGGACGGGTGCCTTGTCGGTGATCAATGCGATACTCGGACAGCGCGGTGGAACAGTACTGACGCACCAGGCACTTACAGCAGGCCAGAAAAACTGTGCACGTAAACCATCGTGCGCGACACGGGGTAGCAGGACGGATGGGGAGGCACGGCATGGGAGCAGCACTGCGTGACGACTACCGCGGATGGCTGGCGCCCTCCGGGAACTATCCGGTGGCGGTACCCGACTATGAGGAGCCCTGGGATTCCCCGGAGCTCGTTCCCAGCCCGCGCGCGCCGCAGATCACTTCGGTGCGCCCGACGGGCTTCGAGTCGGCACGCGTCATCGGCGAGCACGTTCGCGTGGGCACGCCGGTGATCATGGACCTGACGGAGATGACCGACGCCGACGCCAAGCGGCTGGTCGACTTCGCGTCCGGGCTCACCTTCGGCACCCGGGGCAGCATCGAGCGGATCGCCCGGCGGGTCTTCCTGCTGGCCCCGCCCGAGGTCGAGGTCATGGTCATCGACGGCTCGGACGACGAGACCGGCTTCTACAACCAGAGCTGAGCAACTCCGCCGCGAGGCAGAACTGAGCGACGTCACGGCCGCCTCGGCAGGCCGGTGTCAGTGCCGCTCCCTAGGCTGGCGGTCCAGGGTGTCCACCCTGGACCGCCGGCCTTTTCGTCTGTTCGGAGCGGGGTTGTCCACGCATGTTTGTTCTGCACGGTCTGTGGCGGACCGACCAGCGCCTCGCGCTCTGGGCCGAGGACGCGCGGCCGCGCCCGGATCAGGCGTTGGGGTCGGCGCCGGACGGTCATCCGCGTGCCTGCGGCGCGCCGGCGCTGGCCGGGCTGCTGTCGGCGGTCGGCCCCGGGCTGGAGTGGCTGGCCGGTGACGCGGACCACGGCGAGGCCGCCCTGCTGCTCCCCTCCCGGGACGGTGCTCCGCTCCCCTCCCCCGAGGCGGCCGGACCGCTCGCCGCGCCGACGGCCCGCGGAGCCCGGTTGACCGCCTGGCGCGTCCCGACGCTCGAGTTCGGCGCGGGCCAGGCGGCCCAGCTGCTCGGCGAGCTGTTCGATCCCCGGCACGCGGCGTTGCAGCCCGACCTGCCCGGAACCGGGCCGGTGGAGACCCCGTACGGCGCCTCGCTGCGCTGGCTGACCCAGGTGCACGATCTCGCCTGGCGACTGGTGGGGCGCGGCCTGGTCCTGCCCGCCCTGTCCCACGAACCCGACGGGGCCCATGCCCGCTGGACACCGACCCCGGACGCGGAGGCCCGCCGGGAGGCGGCCGCGCTGGCGGCGGACTGCCCCCCGGTCTGCCGGGCCGAGGTGCTTCCCGACACCACCGGCGGGGCGGCGGCCCCGGCGCGCGGCGGAGCGGCGATCGTCGCCGAGTTGCTCGCGGCCCTGGTCGACGCGGAGGTACAGGCGGTGCTGGTGGACCGTCCCCCGCTGCTCCCGTCCAGCCGGGGGCGGCTGCGTCCGCCGGCGACGGCGGCCGAACACTGGCTGTCCGCGCTCGGATCCATCGGTGGACGGGTGCGGCAGGCGGAGGAGGCCGATCTCGCCGTCCTGGAGCAGCGGCTGACGGCGTGGCACCGGTCGGCCACCGGTGTACCGGGGCCGTTGCGGCTCGGGTTCCGGCTGGTCGAGCCGCAGGGCACGGACGCGGTCGACGTGGACGGCGAGCCGGACGCGGACCGCTGGCGGCTGGAGTTCACCGTGCAGGTCGTCGACGACCCCTCCGTGGTGGTCGAGGCGTCCGCGCTGTGGGCGGGCGCCGCGGCCGCCGCCCCGCTGGCCGGACTCGTGGACCGGCCCGAGGCGGCGCTCGGCGCAGAGCTGGAACGCGCCGCCCGCTGCCGCCCCGAGCTCGAACCCGGCCTGCTGGCCCACCGTCCGGGCGGGATGGGTCTGGACCGTGCGGGCGCGCTCGACTTCCTGCGCGAGGCGGCACCTGCGCTGGCCGCGTCGGGGTTCACCGTGCTGCTGCCCGCCTGGTGGCGCCGGCCTGCTGCGCTCGGGCTCGGGCTGACCGCCAGTGCGGTGCAGGCCGGGGTGGTCGAGCAGCAGAGCCTGCTGGGCAAGGACGACATGGTCGAATTCCGCTGGCAGGCCGTGCTGGGCGAACAGCCGCTCAGCGCGCAGGAACTGGCCGCACTGGCGGCGACCAAGGAGACCCTGGTCCGGGTGCGCGGGCAGTGGTTCGAGGCCGACCAGGCCCGGATCGCGGCGGCGGTCGCCTTCCTGGAGCGGTCCGACCAGGGCGTGGTCTCGGCCGCCGAGCTGCTGCGGATCGCCTTGGGTGGCATGGACGGCATGGACGGAGTAGGCGGAACGGGCGGCAAGGAGCCGGGCAGCGGGCTGCCGATCCTGTCCGTCCAGGGCGAGGGCCCGCTGGGCGAGCTGCTGCGCCGGGTCCGGGTCGGGGTGGACGCGGCGGCGGCGCGGTCCGAGGAGCGAGCGTCCGGGGCACCAGCATCCGGGGAGTCGGCATCCGGGGAGTCGGCATCCGGGGCTCCGGCTTCCGAAGAACAGGCGTTCGAACCTGTGGTGGTGCCGCCCGGCTTCGGCGCGGTGCTGCGGCCCTACCAGGAGCGCGGCGTGGCCTGGCTGGCGTTCCTGGCCCGGCTGGGCCTGGGCGGGGTGCTCGCCGACGACATGGGGCTGGGCAAGACCGTGCAGACGCTGGCGCTGCTCGCCGTCGAGCATGCCGAATCCGACCCGTCCCCCGGCCCCACCCTCGTCATCGCCCCGATGTCCCTGGTCGGCAACTGGACCCGCGAGTGCGCCCGGTTCACCCCGGAGCTGCGGGTTCATGTGCACCACGGCGCGGGCCGGCCGGACGGGGCGGAGCTGCGCCGGGCCGTGGCCGGAGCCGACATCGTGATCACCACCTACGGCCTGGTGGTACGGGACTTCGAGGCACTGCGGGCGATCGGCTGGCACCGGCTGGTGGCCGACGAGGCGCACTACCTGAAGAACAGCGCCAGCCGGCAGTCCCGGGCGGTACGGGCACTCCCGGCCACGCACCGGCTGGCGCTGACCGGTACCCCGGTGCAGAACCGTCTTGCCGAGCTGCACTCCCTGCTGGACCTGGTCAATCCAGGCATGTTCGGCTCCGCCGAGCGCTTCAAGGAGCGCTACTCGGTGCCGATCGAACGCAATGCCAGCGACCGGGCCACCGCCGAACTGCGGCGCCGTACCCGGCCGTTCGTACTGCGTCGGGTCAAGACCGACCCGGCGGTCGCGGTCGACCTGCCGCGCAAGCAGGAGATGACGGTGCTGTGCAACCTCACCGCCGAACAGGCGGCGCTGTACCGGGCGGTGGTCGACGACCTGCTGCTGCGGATGGAGCGCAGCCGGATCCCCCGCTACAAGACCTCGGGGACCACCGGCTTCGAGAACCGCGGCCTGGTGCTGGCCGCGCTGACCCGGCTCAAGCAGATCTGCAACCATCCGGCCCAGTACACCGGCGAACGCGGCCCGGACGGCCGCCCGCGCCTGGCCGGGCGCTCCGGCAAGCTGGCGCGACTGGAGGAGACCCTGGAGGAGGCCGTCGCCGAGGGCGACCGCACCCTTGCTTTCACCCAGTACCGGGAGTTCGGCGCGCTGCTGCAGCCGTATCTGTCGGAGCGGCTGGACAGCGAGGTGCTGTTCCTGCACGGCGGGATGACCAAACGTCAGCGGGACGCGGCAGTGGACCGGTTCCAGGATCCCGACGGCCCGTCGGTGTTCCTGCTGTCCCTGCGGGCCGGCGGGGTCGGGCTCAATCTGACGGCGGCCAACCAGGTGGTGCACCTCGACCGCTGGTGGAATCCGGCCGTCGAGGAGCAGGCCACCGACCGGGCGTTCCGGCTGGGCCAGCAACGGGACGTACAGGTACGGCGGTTCGTCAGCGCGGGGACGGTGGAGGAACGGGTGGACGCGATGATCGAGGCCAAGCGGCGCCTGGCGGACGCGGTGGTCGGTTCCGGCGAGAGCTGGCTGACCACGCTGTCGGCGGAGGCCCTGCGCGAGGTGCTGACGCTGACCGAGGACGCCGTGAGCGAGGCCGACGCGTGAGCGCCGACCCGGTGCCGTGGTCGGCCCGCCTGCTGGAGCGGGTCCGCAGACTCGGGCTGCTCGGCCTGGACGGAGCGGTGCCGGCCGGACAGGACGGCGACGACGCGGCGTCCGGGCCGACCGTCTCCGGGCTGCGGGTGGCCGCCGGATCGGTCAGTGCGCGGGTCGACGACTGCGATGTGTGGCTGGACCTGCGGGTGTTCGAGGCGCCGCAGTGGGCCAGGATCGAACAGGCGGTGGCCGCGGACCGGGAGCTGGTCGAGCGGCTGCTCGACGGGGAGGTCCCCGACTCGGTCGACGCCGTGCTGGCCCGCGCCGGCCTGTCGCTGCTGCCGGCCCGGGCGGCGGATCTGACGCTGGAGTGCTCCTGTCCGCAGTGGGCGGTCTGCCGGCACATCGCCGCGGTGTTCGCCGCCTTCGGAGCGGCCGTGGACGCCGACCCGTTCCTGCTCTTCGGCTGGCGCGGACGCGACCGCGAACGGCTGCTGCGGCATCTGCGCGAGCTGCGGGCCGCGGTGGTGGTCGAGACGCCCGCCGACCCTGCGCCGGAGCGCCCGCTCGCGGAGTGCCTGGACGACTTCTGGACCGAGGGCGACCGGCACCGGAGGCTGCGGCTCGCGGAGAGCCCGGACCGCGCCGGCCGCGCGGAGGCCGCGGCCGCCCGCCTCGGCCCGTCCGGCATCGTGATCCGGGGCCGAACGCTGGAGGCGCTGCTGCAACCGGCCTACGACGCGCTGATCGACTGACCGGGAAAGCTGACACCGGAGAGACTCTCCCGAGATACCCATATATCCAATGAGACAAAGATGTCTCATATGAGCTATCGTCGATCCATGGCCACGGATCGCGACTCGGTACTCGACGCCGCCATCGGCGTACTCTCCCGGCAGCCCTCGGCCGCCCTGGACGAGATCGCGCGGGCGGCCGGCATCAGCCGGGCCACCCTGCACCGGCTCTTCCCCGGCCGCGACGCGCTGGTACGCGAGGTCGCGACCCTCGCGCTGCGCCGGATGGACGCCGCGCTGGACTCCGCCACCATCGACCGGGGCGACCCGGTCGCCGCCGTCCGCCGACTGGCCGACGCGGTGATCCCGAACGCCGACACGGCCGCGTTCCTCACCGGCGAGAGCCGGCTGTTCGAGGACAACGAGATCACCGCGGCCTGGGACCGGATGGACGCCCGGGTCTGCGCGCTGTTCCTGCGCGGGCAGCAGTCCGGCGCCTTCCGCGTCGAGCTGCCGGCCGCCTGGTTGAGCGAGGCCTTCTTCGACCTTCTCGCGGGTGTGGGCTGGGCCGTCCAGGAAGGACGCCTGGCCCCCCGCGACAGCACTCGCGCGCTGACCGAGCTGTTCCTCGGCGGCGCCCTCAGGAAAGACTGACCATGAGCAACGCCCCGAGCGTTCCGCACACCACCTCCGCCTACCGAAGTACCAGCCTGCCGGGAATGACTCCGCGCACCCGCTGGATCGCGCTGGGCGTGCTGGTACTCGCCGTCCTGCTGGTGGCCGTCGACGCCACCGTGCTGTTCCTCGCCATCCCCTTCATCAGCGAGAGCCTGGCGCCCTCCGCGACCCAGCTGCTGTGGATCGGCGACGGCTACTCCTTCGTGCTCGCCGGGCTGCTCGTCAGCATGGGCTCGCTCAGCGACCGGATCGGCCGCAGGCGACTGCTGCTGATCGGCACCGCGGCCTTCGGCGCGGCCTCGCTGCTGGCCGCCTACGCGCCCGGCGCGGCCTGGCTGATCGCCGCCCGAGCGCTGCTCGGCGTGGCCGGCGCCACCATCATGCCGTCCACCCTGTCGCTGATCCGCAACCTCTTCCCGGACGACCGCGAGCGCGCCAAGGCCATCGGCATCTGGGGCGCGGCGGCCACCGCCGGTGCGGCGGTGGGCCCGCTGCTGGGCGGGCTGATGCTGGAGCACTTCTGGTGGGGCTCGGTCTTCCTGATCAACCTGCCGATCGTGCTGTTGCTGCTGATCCTCGGCCGGCGGCTGCTGCCGGAGTCCCGTGACCCCCAGGCCGGGGCCTGGGACCTGCCCAGCGTCGGCTTCTCCCTGGTCGGGATCATCGGTGTGGTCTACGCCGTGAAGGAGGCCGCCGTCGGCGCCGCGCTCAGCCTGCACGTCCTGGCCGCAGCGGTGCTCGGCGTGGTCGGGCTGGTCTGGTTCGTCCGCCGCCAGCTGCGGCTGCCGGTGCCGCTGCTGGACGTCCGGCTGTTCGCCGACCGCCGGTTCACCGCGGCCACCCTCAGCGCGCTGATCGCCCTGGTCGGGCTCTCCGGCGTGGTGTTCTTCCTGTCGCAGTACTTCCAGCTGGTACGGGGCTACTCGCCCTTGCAGGCGGGCCTCGCCGACATGCCGGCCTTCGCCGGTTCGGTCATCGGCGGGCTCGGCGCCGCGTACCTCGCCAAGCGCTTCGGCCACCGCGGCACGCTGGCCGCGGGCCTGCTGGTGATGGGCCTGGGCCTGGGCGCGCTGGGCTGGGTGCACGCCGAGACCCTCTACCTGCTGATCGCGGTGGCCTTCCTGGCCGTCGGCATGGCCGAGGGCATCGTCTACGCACTGGCCACGACGATGGTGCTGGGAGCGGCCCCGCAGGAGAAGGCGGGCGCGGCCGGAGCCGTCTCCGAGACCGCCTACGAGCTGGGCACCGCGCTGGGCATCGCCCTGGTCGGCTCGGTGCTGGCCGCCGTGTACCGCTCCGGGCTGGTACTGCCGGCCGGCCTGAGCGGACCGGCCGCCGCCGAGGCCGAGAACTCGCTGGGCAGCGCCGTGCACGCCGCGGGTACGCTGCCCGGTACGACCGGCGAGGCGCTGCTGGCCAGCGCCAGGGACGCCTTCGTGCACGCGATGAACCTCGCCGCGCTGCTCTCCGGCGCGCTGCTGGTCGGGGCGTCGGTACTGGTCTCGGCCCTGCTGCGGCGCCGCCGTCAGGTCGCCGCACCGGTGGACCTTCCCGTCGCCGAGCACCAGCTCGACCACGCCGCCTGACGCACACGCCACGCGGGCGGTGGTGGCCGACGACGCGCGCTGGTGGGCCGCCACCGCGCTCGGCGTCTGCGGGGGGGCGGAACGGCGCCGCCGGCTAGCGGAGCGGGCGCCGGGCGTCGGCGAGGAGCCGGGTCCGGGTCGGCGCGGGAGCGGCCCCGGGGCCCGGGCGGTGCATGAACCACTCGGTGCCCAGGCACAGTTCGCGTAGATGCGGCTCCTCGAACGCGGTCACCCGCGCCCCGCGCTCGAACTCCGAGGCGTGCGCCCGCACCGCCTCCCACTTGACGTCCAGCCACGGCCGGACGTCGACCGCCGCGGCGATCCGGTCGTCCGGGGTGCAGGGCAGCGGGGTCTCCAGGCCGAGCGCGGTCAGGCGGCGGACCAGGGACTCGGGGATGGTGGCGAGCCAGAGCGACTCCACCGCCCAGGCCGCGCCGGCCTGCGGCCACTGGTGCGGACAGGCCGCCGCCTCGACCGCGACGAGCACGGCACGGTGCACCCGGACGTGGTCCGGGTGACCGGAGAGTCCGAAGGCGTCATAGCTGACCACGGCCGAGGGGCGGAACGAGCGGATCCGCGCGACCAGATCGGCGACCAGGTCGTCGAAGGGAGCGGCGCACAGGCTGCCCGCCCCGCGGCCGCGCGGCCCCGAGTCGCGATAGGGAAGCATGCCGGACTCCGCGACCCCGAGCACGGCCAGCGCCTGCGCCAGCTCCTTGGTCCTGGTGCCCGGCTCAGCGAACGAGGGACCCTCCGCGAGCTCACCGTCGGTGCAGGTCAGCACGGCAGTCGGTCGGCCTTCGGCGGCGTGCTGGGCCAGCACGCCACCCGTCCACAGCGACTCGTCGTCCGGGTGGGCGTGAACAGCCATCAGGCTCCGCTGCCGGTCCATCTGTACCCTCCCCGCTGCCGGCCCCGTCCTGACTCACTCCACGACGGGGATGCACCAGAGTAACGGGCGCCACGGACAAGCACCTCCCGGCGCCCCGCCGCCGGGCGGCGCGGTGTCACCCGCTAGCGGATTCCACCTGCTGTACCAGCCATTCGCACAGCTCGTGGGTCTCCAGCGCGTCCCGCGCGGACAGCGTCCGGCCCTCGCGCAGGGCGTCCAGGAACTCCCGGACCACCTGCTCGATCCCACGCTGGCGGGCGACCGGCACCCAGTCCCCGCGTCGCTGCAGCGTGGGACGGCCGCTGTGGTCGACGGTCTCGGCGAGGTTGTGGACCTGGAACTTGGAGTTCTGCCCGGAGACCTCCAGGATCTCCTCGGTCGAGCCGCTGAGCCGGTTCATCACGCCCAGGGCGGTGAACCCGTTCCCGGACAGTTCCAGCACCAGATGCTCCAACAACCCGTCCCGGACCCGGAACCGGGCCCGCCGCTCCTCGACCGCACCGGGGACCAGGAACCGCAGGGTGTCCACCACGTGCACGAAGTCGTCGAAGATGAAGGTACGCGGCAGCTCCGCGAGCGCCTCGCGGTTCTTCTGCAGCAGGATCAGGTCGCGCGGCCGCTCCGCCGCCTGCGCGTAGCCGGGCGCACGGCGGCGGTTGAAGCCGACCATCAGCGAACGGCCGGTGGACTCGGCCAGTTCGACGAGCTTGCGCGAGCCCTCGACGGTGTAGTCGAGCGGCTTGTCCACGTAGACGTCGACACCCGCGCCGAGCAGCGTCCCGACGATGTCGACATGCGCGCTGGTGGCGGCGTGCACGAAGGCGGCGTCGAGCCCGGCCTCCAGCAGCGAGTCCAGCGTGGTGTGACGCTGCGCCAGCCGGTACTGGTCGCCGATCCGGTCGAGCGTGGCCCGGTTCCGGGTCATCAGCCGCAGGTCCAGGCCGGGTTCGGCGGTGAGGACGGGCAGATAGGCCTTCTCCGCGATGTCGCCCAGACCGATGACACCCACGCGAAGGAGGTGGTCCTGCCGTGTCTCCACTGCCATGCCTGTTGCTCCCCGCGCTGGTACCGAAATGCGGACGGGCCCGCCCGGTGGTCAGTATCCCCCGGAGCCGCAGCGGCACGCGCTGCGGCTCCCGCCCTGCACGGTGCGGCCGGTCAGAGCCGGCCCATGTCCTTGATGACCCGCCTGGCCTGGGCGAAGAGCATGCCGACGTTGACCGACTTGCGGCAGACCACGACGGCGACCACCTCGTCCTCGCTGTCGACGCGGAGGAAGACGTGGGTCAGGTTGTCGCTGTTGATGAGGATCTCCTGGAAGTAGTGGCGGTCACTGACCACGCCCCGGCGTTCCTTGAAGATGTCCTCGATCATCACCACATTGCGTCCCTGGAACATGTCGAGGGTCGCGGCCGCGAGCATGTCCAGCACCTCCGGCGGGTGCGAGTCGACGGTCTCGACGGACAGCAGCATGCCGGTCGACATGTCGATGATGCCTGCGGCCAGGCAGTCGGGGACCTCCTCGCGGAGCGTCTTCACCAGCGCGAAGACCCGCTCGGACATGGTCGTTGGTGCGCTGGAACCATTGGTTCCGGTTGTGCTCATCGTGCTCCTTCTCGGGTGGGGTGTCGTCGGTCGGCGGGTGCCGTGGGCTCACGAACCGCTGCTGACCGCCACGAACGGCGGCAGCGGGACGAGTTCGCCCCCGCAGGGTTCCGCGTCGCAGGGTTCCGCGTCGCGGGGTTCGGTATCGCGGGGTTCGGCGCTGTGCGGGTCGGCGTCGTGAGGCGGCGCGCCAGGGGGTTCGGTGTCGCGGGGTTCTGCCCCGCGGGGGCGGAGGACCGCGAGGCCCTCGCTCAGCATCCGCGAGGTCTCCATGGTGACCGTGTAGACCCCGCGGCCGATCAGGAAGGCGATGTCACGGCAGCTCCGTCGGCCGTCGACGTGCGCCAGGATCTCCCGCCGGTCGTCGCCGAGCGATTCCACCGGGAGGCGGCCCGCCCGGTCGGCGGGCAGCACCCGGTCCCGGTACGGACAGAGCGGCTCCTGCCGGGAGGCCAGCGCCCGCAGTCGGCGTTCGGTCTCCCGCATCAGGCGCTCCGGTTCGATCCCCGGCGCGGCCGGCAGCACATGGGCGACCGCGCTGCCCTCCAGCGAACAGGTGTCGATCCGGCCCGCCGCCACGGCGAAGGCACCGTCCAGCACCGCCATCAGGCAGACGAGTTGGAGTTCCGCGGCGCCGACCAGCGCGCTGCTGACCAGAGGTGACCGGGCCGGTCCCGTCATCGTGTCGATGCCGAACGCGTCGGCGCTGAACGCGGCGGCCCACTCCGCCTCGCCGATCCGGCCGGAGGCCAGCAGCAGCGTGGCGGCGTCCGGGGCGCCCGGGGTGTCCACGGCGGTGATCCGACCGTCGGTCAGATGCAGCGCACCGCCCGGGTCTCCGGCCACCTGGAGCACGCCGGACAGATGCCGGTCCGGGCAGCGCGCGAGCATCTGGACGATGGGGGCGGTGGCACCCGGACGCACCGGCGGCGGCACCTCGGTCGGCGATATCGCCGTCACACCATCTCCTCCGGACATCAAAGAAAGCCTCCGGACATGAAAGAACCTCTCCGAATCCGATCGGATATGTCGCACCGGAATGACCCGCGCAACACGCCGACAGGACGCAGGGCGGCGTCGAATCCCGGCGAATTCCCTCCGCCGGGCTCATGTGATTATCCAACCCTCGATGGCCAACCGTAGTCAAGCCAATCCGGAAAGTGACCACCGAGGGCCGGAGGTGTGCCTTCCTCCCCGCGCGCACCCGCCCCCGCGTGCACCCGCCCCCGCCTGGCTACCGGCTCGCGGGCAACGGGTCCGGCTCGTCCTCCTGGGCCCGGCGCAGCTGTTCCAGCACCTCGCCGCGCTCCGCCAGCATCACGGTGAGGATCTGACGGGCCGTGCGCAGCAGGTCGGCGACGTCGCCGCCGGCCAGCGCGTAGCGCACCGTGGACCGTTCCCGGACCGAGACCACGATGCCCGAGCGGCGCAGCACGGCCAGCTGCTGGGAGAGGTTGGACGCCTCGACGCCGATCTCCCCCAGCAGCTCGTGGACCGGCTTCGGCCCGTCCTGCAGGAGTTCCAGCACCCGGATCCGGACCGGGTGGCCGAGCATCCGGAAGAACTCGGCCTTGACCTGGTAGAGCGGTGGCTGGCTCACAGGTCCAGCCCGGCCTCGACCTGCTGCAGTCCCCGCCTGGCCATGGCCAGGTTGGAGCGTTTGCGGTCGAGCGCCAGGTACAGGAAGAGCCCCGCGCCGCTGCGCGAGGTGAGCGGCCGGATGAGGTGGTACTGGCTGGTGAGGGTGATCAGGATGTCGTCGATGCTGCCGGTCAGGTCGAGCATCTCCATCACCCGGAGCTTGGCGCGGACCAGGTCCGTGTTGCCGGCAGCGGCGACGTTCAGATCGAAGTCCTTGCCGCCTCCCATCGTGCCCAGCGCCATTCCGCTGGTCACGTCGACGAGGGCGGCACCGATGGCGCCCTCGATCATCATTGCTTCCTTGAGTGCGATCTCTGTATTCGCCATGACGGTGACGCTAGGGAATCGCCCGGCTACCGCACTGGTGAATTGCAGAATTCCGCAATTCACCAGTGCGGTAGGTGTACTGTGCCCGGCGTCAGAGCTCCGGGCCGAGCCGGACCGGGAGCTGGGCGAGGCCCCGGGTGCGGACCGAGGGACGGGGGCGCAGCTCCCCGCGCGGGACGGCGAGGACGGCCTGCGGATGGCGCTGGAGCAGGACGGTGACCGCGGTGGTGGTCTCCAGCCGGGCCAGTGCCGCGCCCAGGCAGTAGTGCGGGCCGTGGCCGAAACCCAGGGTGCCGGGCCTGGTGTCGCGGTCCAGCGAGATCTCGTCGGGACGGTCGTAGGCCTCCGGGTCGCGGTGGGCCGAGCCGAGGGCGATCAGCACCGGCTCACCGGCCGGGATCCGCACCCCGCCGATCTCGACGTCCTGGGTCGGGAAGCGCCGGATCGCCAGCTCCACCGGCCCGTCGAACCGAATCACCTCCTCCACCAGGGCCGCGACGGCGTCGGGTTCCGCGGCCAGCCGCTCCCGCAGTCCGGGCTCGGTCAGCGCGGCCGCGGCCGTCGCCGCGATGGCGTTGACGGTGTTCTCGTACCCGGCGAAGAGCAGCAGGAAGGCCAGGCTGAGCAGTTCGTCGGAGTTCAGCCGGTCGTCGCCGTCGTGTGCGGTGACCAGCGCCGACAGCAGGTCGGGGCCGGGCTCGGCGCGCTTGGCCGCGATCTGGCGGGCCAGCGAGGTGACGATGCCCTCCAGGGCGTCCTTGAGCTGGGCTCGGGAGGAGGCCGACGGGTCGAGCACGATCGCGGTCCAGCGGTGGAACCGCTGCGACTCGGCCCGGTCGACGCCGAGGATGTCGCAGAGCAGGGTGAGCGAGAGCGGGGCCGCGTAGGCCTCGACCAGGTCCACCGGCGCGGTCCCGGCCTTCGCTGCGGCCTCGGTCAGCAGCTCGGCGGCGACACCGTGCACGCGCTCCCGCAGCGCCTCCATCCGGGCGGCGCTGAACGCCGGTGCGACCAGGCGGCGCAGCCTGGCGTGGTCGGCGCCGTCCATGTTGAGCAGGTTGGCGTCCAGCACCGGGGGCAGCGACAGGCCGCCGTAGGCGCCGGGGGCGGCGTTGCTCCGGTCCAGCGAGAGGGCGGGGTCGGCGAGCGCCGCGCGGGCCTCCGGGTAGCGGGTGATCAGCCAGACCGGCCGGCCCTCGGGCCCGAGCACCCGGTGCACCGGCCCCGCCTCGCGCAGCTTCGCGTACATCGGGTAGGGGTCTGGGCCGAACGCCTCGTCAAGGCTGGGCAGGGCGAGGGGATCTGAGGACATCAGTACTCCGCGGTGCAGGTTCGGGACGGTCGGACGGGCGATCGCCGGCCGGGCGGTCAGCCGGCGGCGGGTTGGGGTGCGGGGTGGGCGTCGCTGCGCGGGTCGGTGTCGGCCAGCACGGAGGCGACCACGGGCGAGCCGGTGAGCGCGGCCGCGACCCGGGTCAGCCAGGCGATCTCCGCGGCGGCGTCGGCGCCGCCGGGGTCGGTGTCCGGGCGCTCCGCGCTGCTCGGATCCCGCTCGGAGCGGGGCAGTTCGATGCCGAGGGATCTGGCCCGCAGCACCGCCGCGAGCTGCGCCGCCTCGACCACGGCGGCCAGTTGCTCCGGGCCGAGGCCGGCCTGGCGGCCCGCGCTCTCGGCCCGTGCCGCGATGTCGGGGTCGAGGAAGGGGCGCAGTTCCAGCCGGCTGTCCCGGATCTCGACGTAACGGCGGGTCAGCCGGTAGCCGGCCCGCAGCGCCACCCGGCCCGGACGGCGGCCGCGCCGCCAGCCGGGGCCCTCGGTGTCGAGCACCACATACGGCACCGCCTCGGTCAGGGCGTGCCAGAGCGGGTAGAGCTGCCAGTAGGGCCGGTGTGCCCGGGCCCAGTCGGCCACGACGGTCAGCCGCGGGCCCCAGCGCGGGATGGTCCAGCCGATCGGCGGCATCAGCACGCCGATGCCGACCGCGAGCCGGGCGACGTTCTCGTACCGGCCGGGGCTGATGGCGATCCAGCGCTCCAGTACGTCGGCGATCCGGACCGCGCAGTAGGGCAGCGCGAGCAGGTTCCCGAAGGCGTTGATCCGCAGTCCCCGGCGCAGCCAGGGCCGCCCGCCGATCCTGGCCAGTTGCAGGGTCAGCCGCACCACGACGATCTGCAGCACCGCGTAGGTGACGATGTAGACCATCAGGTAGGCGTTGATGAAGGGGTTTCGGGCGTTGTCGGGGACGAAGGTGGTCGGGTCCTCCGCGCTCACCGGCGCGGCCAGGAACAGCGCCGCCATCAGCGCCACGACGGCGGTGAGCGCCAGCCCGTAACGGCGGATCAGCCGGTGCGCCCGCTCGGCCGGGTAGCGCCAGAGCATGCAGGCCGCGAGCACGCAGAAGGTGAACGGCATCACCAGGCCCTGGCTGACCAGCATCGCCAGGTTCGGGTAGTGCGTGAGCCGGTCGAATCCCGACCACACCTGCGGCGAGGCGAAGAAGAAGATGCCGCCCAGGCAGACGAAGGCGGCGACCACCGCGGCCAGCGGCGTGTTCCGCTGCCGGCGCAGGTCGCGGGCCTTGTAGAGGCAGGCCACCCACGCCGTCAGTGCGGCGATGGGATACAGGACGCTGTTCACGGGCCCCCCGGTGAGCTGCCGTCGCCGAGCGAGCGGCTGATTCGGTCGACGACGCCGCCCGCGCCGCCCGCGATCGACCACTGCGTCTCAGCGGTGAACCGGGCTATGCGGGCGAACAGCATGGTGGCGATCATCTCGGCCTGCTGTTCCTCGGGCGTGGAGTAGTTGCTGCGGCCGTTGATGCTGCGCACCAGCCGCGGGTCGAGGTGCTTGAAGACGAAGCGGCCGGCGTCGGGGTCGGCCAGCGGGTCGGCGAGGTGACCGGCGATCAGATGCCCGATCTCGTGCAGCCCGACGACGTCGCGGTGCGGTCCGGTGAGGCCCGCGGTGATGAAGATGATGTCCCGGTCGTCCAGCGCGGCCACCATGCCGCAGGGCAGCGCGGTCGGCAGGTCGACCTCCATCAGGGTCAGTGGCCGGCCCCGGCGCACGCCGAGGTCGTGGCAGAACCGGGTCAGGTCGAACGGCGTCGGCAGTTCCAGGTCCCTGATCAGCCTGGCGCACGCCCGACGGAGCGACCGCGACATGCCTGCCCCCTTCGGTCGACGCCTCATGCTGTCACCCTCACGCCCGCCTCCGGCCTCGGGGGTCGGCGTCCACGGCGGCGGCGTCACCGGTGGGGTCGCCGGCGGCGGAGGCCCCCGCCGGGTCGGTGATCGGCGGGAGGTTGTTGGCCCGGCGCAGCACGTCCAGGATGGCCTGGACGGGTACCAGGTCCTCCCCGGCCAGCCCGGCCGAGCGCAGCGCGATCGACCGCACGCCGAGGTCCTTGAGCAGCGTCGCCGCCTCGATCTCCTCGGCGATCCCGCGCTCCGTCTCGGGCGGCAGCGCGTCCTCGTGGAAGTAGCCCGGCGGGACGTGGAAGAACTTCGCCAGCGCGTCGATGGTGCCCATGGTCGGGTTGGCGTTCCGCCCGCTGCGCAGATTGCCGAGGTTGGTCGGCGAGATCCGCAGCAGTCCCCGCTCGGCGATCAGCGCCGACAACTCGGAGTCGGAGTACGGCGAGGGGCGGTCCTTGGGGGTGACCGCCGCAACCAGTCCGTTGATCTTCTCAGCCAGCGTCCGCGGCTGTCCGGCAGCAGCCATGCGACACCTCTCGGATCAGCCTCTCACTGAAGTGAGAGTGAAGGACATGTGTACGCACTTGAGTTGGTAGGGCGTACCTGCCTAGGATACCGACCGACCCTGGTCGGAGAAATTCTCCGAAAACCGCCGGTCAGGCGGATGACGTATACCTGCCATGCGCTCATCATGCCAGGCCGCCCAGGCGCCGAGCCACCGGGCCCCGGAAACGGGTGCGGGCACTGTCCCGACCACCTGATCCGCGATGCCTCACCACAGGGGAGTGAGGCATCGCGGTACCCCCGTCAGGCCGCGTGCACCAGCGGACCGCCGCCCAGCGTCCGGCGGGTCCAGCGGGTGCACCGCCCCGGGGCGCGGGACGCTGTGCCGTCCGCTGCGACCGTACCTCGCCGGCGGACGGCGCAGTCCCACTCGCGTCCGGCCGGCGGACCGGGTGACGGCGCGTCAGTCGGATCAATCCGTGCTCCCGTTCGAGTGATCCGCCGATCCGACAACCGCGCGCGTCCGCGCAGTTCAGCGGGGTGGTCCCGGCCGCCACGCCGACCCCGGGGGTATCCGGGGCGACGCGGCCGCGGCCTCTCTCCTGGAGCCATGCGCCTGCACTCCGACGCCGCCGCCACGGCCGACGCCACCGGCCCCGGCCCCTGGCCGACCTCGCGCCGGACCCTGCTCCGCACCGCCGTCGGCGGTGGGGCGGGGGCCCTGCTGGTGGCCGCCGCCGGGCCGGCCGGCGGCCAGCAGAGCCGGGACCACGTGGTCGCGGCCCAGATCCGTGCCGAGTACCTGCACGGCTGGGCCGGCTACACCGGCAGCGCCTGGGGCTACGACGAGGTGCGGCCGGTGAGCCGGCGTCCGCACGACTTCTTCGCGGCCGGCCACACCTTCGGCCTGTCCATCGTGGAGGCCCTGGACACCCTGCACCTGATGGGCGAGGACGCCGAGGTCGCACGCTGCTGCGCCTGGATCGAGGCGCACTTCGATCCCGCGCAGGACGCCTGCGTGCAGGTGTTCGAGACGGTGATCCGGCTGGTCGGCGGCCTGCTGTCGGGGTATCGGGCGACCGGTCGCAGCGCCCTGCTGAGCCGGGCCAGGGAACTGGGTGACCGGCTGCTGCCCGCCTTCACCTCCTCGCCGACCGGCATCCCCTACACCCACGTCAACCTGCGTACCGGCGAGGTGCGCGGCGCCACCGTGGCGCTGGCCGAGGCCGGCAGCAGCGTGATGGAGTTCGGGCTGCTGTCCCGGCTGACCGGGGACGACCGCTACCTCGACGCGTCCGTGCGGGCCTACCGGGCCGTGATCGACCGCCGCAGCCCGCTGGACCTGCTGGGGACCAGCATCCACGCGGAGACCGGCCGCTGGGTCGACTGCGTCTCCAACGCGCCCAACCCGCCGGTGGACTCCTTCTACGAGTACCTGTGGGGCGGCGGCGCGCTGCTCGGCGACCGCCGGCTGACCGCCTGGTACCACCTGCTGACGGACGCGGTGGTGCGCCGGCAGTCCGTCACGCTGGGCGGCCGGCTGTGGTTCCGCCCGGTCGACTTCCGCACCGGCGAGGCCGCCGGACCGCTGCGGCAGTCCGAGCTCGGCGCCTTCTACGCCGGGCTGCTCGCCAAGGGCGGGGACCTGCCGCGCGGTGCCGCCTACCACGCGACCTGGACCGAGGTGCTGGACCGGCATCCGGTACTGCCGGAGACCATCGACTGCGCCACCCTGGACGCCGTCGACCGCTGCGGGCAGCTGCGCCCGGAGTTCGCCAACGCGGCCTTCGACCTCTGGCGGCTGACCGGCGACGACACCTACCGGCAGTCCGCGTTCCGATACTTCGACGGCATGCGCGCCTACCAGCGGGTCCCCGGCGGCTACACCGTCGCCGAGGACGTGACCATGGGCGCCGTGCGCCTGGGCGACCTGACGCCGGGGTACTGGTTCGCCGAGAACCTGAAGTACCTGTGGCTGATGTACTCGGCGACCCCGCGCTTCGACTACCGCGGCGGGATCCTCTCCACCGAGGGCAAGGTGCTCCAGGGGCTGCGCCCGGCCCGGGCCTGACGGCGGGCCCTGCGCCGGACAACGCTCGCAGGGCCGGGCCCCGACGCCGCGAGCGCTATCCGGGGCAGGGCGGGCCGGGGGCCGGGTCCAGCGAGCCTATCCGCTCGGCCAGCGCGCTGAACTGCTCCGCGCCGAGGGGGGTGACCACCCGCTCGCGCAGGGCGTCCGCGAGCGCGAGAGCGGCCTTCATCGCCACCTCCACACCGTCCGCGGTGAGGACCGCGAGCACCACCCGCCGGTCCCCCGGCGACGGCCTGCGCTCGATCAGGCCGGCCCCGGCGAGCCGGTCGGCGACCTTGGTGGTGCCGGCGGTGGTGAACCCCAGCGTGGCGGCGAGCTGGTTCATCGGCGCGGACTGCTCGGGCGCGGTGAGCAGGAACCAGAGCACCTGGAAGGACGACGGCGCGATCCCGGCCTTGTCATCCACATCGGCGAGGAGCTGCTCGGTGATCCGGCGGAACCCCGACTGCAGCCGGTTCCACTCCTCCAGCAGCGTCAGATCCCCTGAGTCCGGACACCGGCCCGAGGCCTCCGTGCGCATCCGCTCCGCCACGACGGTGCCCCCTCCCACGCTTTCGATCCATGTCCTTGCCCAGGATAGCAACACCAGCTAGTGTCTAACTAGTTACTTAATACTCGGTTATCTATCCTCGCCGGGCTCCCGGCACAGAAGGGACCACGCCATGTCCGCATCCCCCACCGCCGACGCCGCCTCCGCACTCAAGGCGCTCCCGGCCGGTCACTACGTCCTGGACCCGTCCCGCTCCTCGGTGCGGATCCAGCACAAGACCATGTGGGGCCTGGTCACCGTGAAGGGCGGCTTCACCGGGCTCACCGGCACCGCCGAGATCCCCGCCGACGACTCCCCCGCTTCCGGCAGCCTCACCGTCGACACGGCCACCCTGGACACCGCCCACACCAAGCGCGACGAGCACCTGCGCTCCGCCGACTTCTTCCACATCCAGCAGCACCCGACCCTGGTCTTCACCGCCCAGGAGGCCGTCCCCACCGCGGACGGCGGCGTCAAGGTGACCGGCAGCCTCACCGTCCGCGGCGTCACCGAGCCGCTGAGCCTCACCGCGACCGCCGCCGAGGTCACCGCCGACTCGGTGTCGCTGACCGCGGAGACGACCGTCGACCGTGCCTCCTTCGGCCTCGGCTGGAACAAGATGGGCATGCTCAAGGGCCTGACCGGCGTCACCGTGAAGGCGACCTTCACTCTGCAGAAGTAGCCTTCAGGCTGCCGCTCGCGCGCTGGTGCTCGACCTCCACGCCGAGCGCCTCGCCCGGGCCGGGCCGGTGGTTCACCATCAGGAACGCGACCACCGCCGCGAGCACCAGGATGCCGAAGGCGACCGTGGTCGCCACGGTGTAGCCGTGCACCGCACCCGCGTTGGCCACCGCGACGTCACTGGCGTTCCGGCCGACCAGGTAGGCCGTGGTGGCACTGGCGGCGATGGTGTTGAGCAGCGCGGTCCCGATCGAACCGCCCACCTGCTGGGCGGTGTTGATGGTCGCCGAGGCGGCCCCGGTCTCCTGCGGCGCCACCCCCAGGGTGGCCACGCTCAGGCTGGGCATGAACACCAGGCCCATGCCGAGGCCGAGCAGGATCTCGGCCGGCAGCACCGTGGTGGTGTAGCCGCTGCCGGCCTTCAGCTGGGTCATCCAGGCCATGCCGGAGGCCGCCAGCAGCAGCCCGGGCACGATCAGGTTGCGGGTCGGGACCCTGGTCATCAGCCGGGCCGCCACCGTGGTCGAGCTGAGCATGATGGCGGCGGTCAGCGGGAGGAAGGACACGCCGGTCAGCACCGGCGAGTAGCCCTTGATCTGCTGCTGGTAGAAGGTCAGGAAGAGGAACAGCCCGAACAGGCCGATCACGGCCAGCCCTATTGCCAACGCGGCTCCGCCGCGGTTGCGGTCGCGGACGATGTGCAGCGGCAGCAGCGGGTGCGAGCTGCGCCGCTCGACCTGGGTGAACAGGACCAGCAGCAGCGCCCCGCCGATCAGGCAGGACAGCACCAGCGCGTCACCCCAGCCGCGGGACTCCGCCTGCGAGGTGCCGTAGACGATGGCCAGCAGTCCGCCGCAGCCGAGCACCGCGCCGGGCAGGTCCAGCCGGACCCGGTGGCCCCTGGCGATCAGGTCGTTGCGGAGCAGGACCGAGGCGGCGAACGCGGCGCCGATGGCGATGGGCACGTTGACGAACAGGCACCAGCGCCAGTTCAGGTACTCGGTCAGCAGTCCGCCCGCGATGAAGCCGACGGCGCTTCCACCGGCGGCGATCGCACCGAAGATGCCGAAGGCCGTGCTGCGCTCCCTGGGGTTGCTGAAGGTGGTGGAGAGCAGCCCCAGGGCCGAGGGAGCCAGCAGCGCCCCGAAGGCGCCCTGCAGCGCGCGGGCGGCGAACAGCATGACGGGGGTCACCGAGGCGCCGCCGAGCGCCGAGGCGGCGGCGAAGCCCAGCAGTCCGATGACGAAGGTGCGCTTGCGGCCGACCAGGTCGCCGATCCGGCCGCCGAGCAGCAGCAGTCCGCCGAAGGCCAGCGTGTAGGCGGTGATCACCCACTGCCGGTCGCCGACGGAGATGCCCAGGTCCTTCTGGGCGGAGGGAAGCGCGATGTTCACGATTGTGATGTCGAGGACGATCATCAGCTGGGCCACGGCGATGACGGCGAGGGCACGCCAGCGACGGGGGTCGACAGCTGCTTGGGGACTGGTGGGGGAGGTGGGGTGCGGCGACGACACGGCAACGGCCTTCCAGGAGGATCGGGCGGCGGATGCTAGTGACACTTCTCCAGTCTCAAGTCACGGCTCGTCCCATTAATTCCGTCATTCCCGGACAAATCGTGATATGAGGACTATGAGCATCCACCGTAGAGTGGAGTGCCTCGGTCCGCATCGGTCCTCGACGACTGGTCCACGACGACTGGTGGTGCGCACGGTGATACGCGGGGTCCACCTCGAATCGCAGTGGCGGCGCGAGGCGCTGCGCACCAACCTGTGGCTGGTGCCGAGCCTGGAAGTGGTGCTCGCGGTCGTGCTGTTCCTGGGGACGCTGTCCCTGGACCGGGCCGCCTACCGGGGGACGCTGGCGCTGCCGTCCTGGGTCATCAGCGGCAGCGCGGACGCCGCCCGGCAGATCTTGGCCGCCATCGCGGCCGCCCTGATCACCGTGGTCGGCGTGGTGTTCTCGATCATGATCGTGACGCTGACCCTGGCGTCCACCCAGTTCGGGCCGAGGATGCTGCGCACCTTCATCCGGGACCGCAGCACCCAGCTGACCCTGGGCACCTTCGTCGCCACCTTCGTCTACGCGATCCTGTCCCTGGTCGCCATCGGCCCGGGCTCGCACGGCGACTTCGTACCGCACCTGTCCATCACGGTCTGCCTGGCGCTGGTGCTGGCCGACCTGGCGGTGCTGATCTACTTCATCCACCACATCGCCACCTCGATCCAGCTGCCCCGGGTGATCGCCGGCATCGCCGCCGAACTGTCCGAGGCGATCGAGGCGGGGGCGGGCGAGCCGGAGTGGTCCGGCGGGGTCGAGCAGGGGCCGACCACGGACGAGCTGCACGCCCGGCTGGACGCCTCGGGCGGCATGGTCCCCGCGCCCAGCAGCGGCTACCTGCAGTTCGTCCGGCACCGGACGCTGGTGCGCATCGCCACCGAACTGGACGCGGTGATCCGGCTGGACCACCGGCCCGGCCACTTCCTGGTGCGCGGGCACCAGCTGGCGACCGTGTGGCCGGCCGAGGCGGCGCCCGAGGTCGCCCGCAGCTTCGCCCGGGCCCACATCACCGGCTCGTCACGGACGCTGGCCCAGGACATCTCCTTCGCGGTCGACCAGCTGGTCGAGATCGCGATCCGGGCGCTTTCGTCCGCGGTGAACGACACCTTCACCGCGCTGGCCTGCATCGACTGGCTCGGCGAGAGCCTGTGCCGGATCGCCGCGCACTGGCAGCCCAACCCGGTGCACCGGGACGCCGAAGGCCGGATCCGGGTGATCACCGTGCCGGTGAGCTACGACCGGCTGGTGCAGCGCGCGTTCGAGAAGATCCGCCAGTCCGCGCACGGCATGCCGGCCGTCCTGATCCGGCAGCTCGACGCGCTCGCCGAGATCATGGCCGAGACCACCGGCCCCGAGCAGCGCCGGGTGCTGGTGGCCCAGGCCGAGATGATCGAGCGGGTGAGCACCGGGACCGTCCCCGAAGCGGCCGACCGTGAGGACGTGCACCGCCGCTATCTGACCGTGCTAGCCCTGCACCAGCGCCTCGACGGCGCCGGGCGCTGACGGCCGGGCCGGCTCGGGACGGCCGGCTGTGTGGGGACGGCTGGTGTGTGGGGACGGCTGGTTGTGGGGGACGACTGTCAGGTGCGTTCGAGGCGGCGCGGGTGCTCGATGTGCGTGTCCGGTCCGGGGTAGAGGAGGGACACATGGCCGTCCTCGGTCCAGCGGACGTCGTACGGCGGGGTGCCGTCCTCGTGGTGCAGCCCGACGACCTCACCGCAGCGGCGGGCCCGTCCCGTGGTGGAGCTCTCCACCAGTACCTGGTCACCGATCGTTGCCTTCACGGCTGCGACTCCTTCCGGTGGGTTCCCTCCCATCATGCGCCCGCCGCCCGGGTTCGGCGGCGCGGCGTACCCGGGTTCCCGCGTCGCCTGCGCCGGCCCGCCGTGGCCTACGCTGGCCGCATGCACGAGGCTGGCGCAGGCACCGACGGAGTACGGGTCCTGGTCGTCGAGGACGACGAGGGGATCGCCGGGTCCCTGGTGCGGGGGCTGACCCGGGCCGGGTACACGGCGTCCAGCGTCGACAGCGGCCGGGCCGCACTCGCCGTGGCCCCGGTCCCCGACGTGGTGCTGCTGGACCTCGGGCTGCCGGACATGGACGGCGTCGAGGTCTGCCGGCGGCTGCGCGGACGTCCGGAGACCGCGATCATCGTGGTGACCGCCAGGGGCGAGGAGGGCGACCGGGTCACCGCACTGGACGAGGGCGCGGACGACTACCTGGTCAAACCGTTCGGCCTGGCCGAACTGCTGGCCCGGATGCGGGCGGTGCTGCGCCGCACCCGGCCGTCCGAGCCGGTGCAGCTGCGGCACGGGCAGCTGACGGTGGACCCGCGCACCCGCAAAGTCACCGTGGCCGGGGCCGAGGTCACACTCACGCCCAAGGAGTTCGACATCCTGGAGTGTCTGGCGACCGATCCGGGACGGGTGGTCACCCGCCAGGAGATCCTCGAACGGGCCTGGGACGCGCACTGGTACGGGCCCACCAAGGTGCTGGACGTGCACATGGCCGCGCTGCGCCGGAAGCTGGGCGTCCCCGGACTGGTGGAAACGGTCTACGGACGCGGATTCCGGCTGGGCGAGTCGGACTGAGCCGGCCGAGGCTTTACCGGATCCGAAGACTTTCTGAACCGGAACCCGACCGTCCATGGCGGACTCTGGACACCGGGCACCCGGCCTCCGAACGGCATACCGCACCGGAGGCACGGGCACCGGCCTGGTCCGTACCGTCGACGCGCGAGGAGTCCCACCATGCCGCACCACGGTCAGGTCCCCGGCGGATCCGCGATACGCCGCCGCGACCGGGGCCGGCGCCGCGTCCGGCTCGCCACCATCGGGATCGCGGTCGCCGCGGCCGCCGGATCGATCGCGCTGAGCACCGGATACGCGCAGTCGCTGCCCGGCAGAACCGCTGCGGCCACCCCGAGCCCCACGCTCCCGCCCACAGCCGTGCCCACGCCGACGACCACGCCGACGACCACGCCCGTCAACGCGTCACCGGCACCGTCAACAACGACGCCGACTCCGTCGCCCTCGCGGACGCCCACCCGCACCACGGCGCCGAAGACCCGGGTACCGGCGATCGCGCCGGCCGGCCGGGCACCGCAGCCGGTGACCACCACCCCGGCCCTCCAGCCGCCCACCACCGCGCCACAACCGGTGCAGCCGACCCAGGCGCCGGTGGCGACCCAGGCGCCCGCGACCACCACCTCGGGGGCCTCGTGACCGAGTCCGGGAAGTAGCCCGCAGCCGTCTGCCGGGCCGGTGCTGACCCTCCGTCTGAACCACTTCTTAGCCCGGGACCGGGCAGAATGCTGCCCGGTCCCACCGCAGGTCTGCCGGCGACGGTGCGGCACACGGGACCGTTCCCGTACCAGCGGAAGGTGCTCCATGTCTGCGATCGGCGACGCCCCGGCCACCACCGGCGGCCCGCGCTCGGCCCCGTCCCCCGAGCCGGACGGCCCCGAGGGCAACGAACGGCTCACCGCCACCACCGGCGCGGTGCTGCTGGCGTTGTTCGCCGCGGAGGGCGTCACCATCCTCTCGCTGAGCCGACTGCTCAGCTGGCACTACTTCATCGGTCTGCTGCTGATCGGTCCGGTCTGCCTCAAGCTGGGCTCGACCGGCTACCGCTTCGCGCGCTACTACACCGGCTCCCCCGCCTACCGGCGGAAGGGACCGCCGGTCCCGCTGCTCCGAATGCTGGGCCCGCTGGTCATCCTCACCAGCGTCGGCGTCATCGGCACCGGCGTCGCCCTGGCCTTCCTCGGCCGCGACCCCGGTCCGCTGCCGTTGCCCATGCTGTTCCTGCACAAGGCGAGCTTCGTCTGCTGGGCCGCCGTGATGACCGTCCACGTCGTCGCCTACCTGTGGCGACTGCCCCGGCTGATCGCCCCCGACCTGCGCCGTCGCCGTCCCGACGAGCCCGGAGGCGCCGCCGTGCGGTGGTCCCTGCTGGCCCTGTCCCTGGGCGGCGGCGTCATCCTGGCCCTGGCCTGCACCCCGCTGGTGTCCCGCTGGCGATGACGCCCGCAGCCGCCGGGACAGGGACCCGGTGACGCCGAACGCCCCCGCACTGCGGGGGCGTTCGGCGTCACACGGGGCTGTCGGCCTCGTCCGGCGGTCAGCGATGGACTGTCAGCGGTAGACGCGGACGTAGTCGGCGGCGAAGGAGAACGGGGCCGTGCCGGAGGGGGCGGGGTGGTACTTCCCGGCGCCGACCGACAGGTTGAGGATCAGGTACGCGGACCAGTTGCTGCCCACGCCGTGGCCGTCGGAGTAGACCTTCACGCCGTTGACGTACCAGTCGACCGAGGTCGCGCCGTAGTAGGTTCCGATGGTCACCCACGTGCCGGGCGCGATGGCGGCGGCGTTGGTGTAGTAGTCCTGGGCGGGGCTGACGTGGTTGGTCAGCTCCAGCAGGTTGGGGTTGTCCGGGTGGTACTCGAAGGAGTCGATCTCACCGTTGCCGGTGGTGCCGTTCTTCCAGGTCCACAGCGCGGGCCAGGCACCTTCGGCGGAGGGCAGCTGGACCCGGGTCTCGGCGTAGTCGCCGGTCCTGACCTGGAAGCCCTCGGTGGAGCCCTGGGTGGTGAGCAGGCCGGTGGTCCAGGCCTGGTTGCCGTTCTCCAGGGTGTGCGAGGAGGGCGAGGCGGTGAAGGTGGCGACGCCGTTGGCGACCGTCACGGCGCTGGGGTCGAGCCAGTCGAGCTTGTTGTCGTCCGGGTTGTGGTTGCCGTACCGGTACGAGGGGGTGGTGCTGCCGACCCAGCGCGAGCCGTAGGCGACCGGGCCGCTGAACTCGTCGCTCCAGACCAGCGACTTGCCGGCGACCGGCGCGGCCGTGGCCGGTGCGGTCGGGGTCACCGGCGGAGCGACCGGGGGCGTGAGCGGAGGGGTCACCGGGGGCGTGACCGGCGGGGTCTTCGCGGCGGAGACGGTCAGGGTGTGGGAGGCCAGGTTGTGCCAGACACCGTCGGTGCCCTGCCAGAAGCCGAACTCCGTGTACGAGCCGGCCGGCAGGCTGCGTGCGGCGGTGGTGATCGAGACGCCGGCGGGGCAGATCCGGACGTTGCCGGACGAGCCGGGGAAGTCGAGGTTGCGGCCTGCGGCGTCACGGACCCCCACGCCCAGCGTCCTCACGGTGAAGCAGGCGCTGGAGTGGACCGCGAGGGACGCGGTGGCGGTGCTGCCGGCGGTCAGGGCGGTGGGGGTGAGCCGGTCCTGGGTGACCCGGGGGGTGGCGGCCTGGGCCTGCGTGGCCAGCGGGACGGCGGCCAGGGCGGCGGCGGCCAGGCCTATGACGGCGGCGGAGTTCACGCCGAGGCGTACGGGCATGGCGGGGAGACGCATAAAGGGGTCCTCGTGACACGCCTGCGAGGTGAGCTGTCGGGTTCGGGCCTGAGGTGGCCCGGCCGCGTGGGGGCGCGGCTTCACCCCGAGCCGGGCCCGGGCCCGCGCGCGGCCGTGGAGGCGACGCGGGTACGGCAAACCGACCTGGTTCCCCCGCTCTCGTCCGATTCGTGCTCGGTTGCCCGCCGACGGGTGGACGGGATTCGGCGTCCCGACGGCGAGGTCCGCCCGAGGCGGAATGTGCAGGTTAGGCAGAGTGACGTTGTTCGTTCAACGTCCAGCCATGAGCTGTGCCATGTCTCACACATCGGTCCGGGAACCGTTGCTGTGAGTTCACGGGCAGGTGCAGACAGCGGCGATGGCATCGGGCACACTGATCCACCACATCCCCCCGCTCGAACGGAGCCCACGGCATGGAAACGACCTCTCCCGACGCCGGCGTCAGACCCGCGACCGGCGCGAACGCGCTGGCCGAGAGGGTCGGACCGAATCCGTCCGGAGTGCTGAACGAACTGGTGATGGAGCTCGCCCGCGCTCTCGGCGAGAACCCGCGCGAGGTAAACCTGAGCCTCAACCGGAAGCTGGGCGTGGAGAGCCGGATCAACCAGAGCGAGGACGTCATCCGCCAGGGCGTGGCGATCGCCCGCGACTGGCTGAGCGGGCTCGGCTGACGGCAGACCGGCCGACGGGGGGCCGGTGCCGTGACGCGGGTGTGTCATCCGCGCGCCGCCGGGCGGTGCTCCGCGTAGGCTCGGCGCTGTGACGTTCAAGGGCTGGCGCGCCGAGGCGCTGGAGTTCTACGAGGGTCTGGAGGACGACAACTCCAAGTCCTTCTGGACCGCGCACAAGGCCGTCTACGAGGCCGAGGTGTACACGCCGATGGCCGAGCTGCTGACCGAGCTGGAGGACGAGTTCGGCGAGGGGAAGATCTTCCGCCCGAACCGCGACGTCCGCTTCAGCGCCGACAAGTCCCCGTACAAGACCGCGATCGGCGCCACCCTCAGCCGGGGCGGCTACGTCCAGCTGTCGGCGGACGGGCTCGGAGCCGGGGCCGGGTACCACATGATGAGCGCCGACCAGCTGGAGCGCTACCGCGAGGCCGTCGCCGAGGAGGTCACCGGCGAGGAGCTGCTGCGGGTGATCGCCGGCGTGGAGGCGCACGGCATAGGGGTCAGCTCGCGCGACCCGCTGAAGACCGCACCGCGCGGCTACGCCAAGGACCACCCGAGGATCGCGCTGCTGCGCAACAAGGACCTGGTCGGCTGGCGGCAGTGGCCGGTCGAGCCCTGGCTGGGGACGGCGGCGGCGAAGCGGCACGTGGTGGACTTCCTGCGGCACAGCCGGCCGCTGACCGAATGGCTGGACGCCCACGTGGGCGAGTCGCTCGCACCCCGGGGCCGGTAGCCCCCGCTCCCCCGCGGCCCGGACCCCAGATCTGCGGTGAGTCCGCCGCCGGTCCACGTCCCGTCGAATTGAAGAAGTTTTCAACTGGTGGCATGGTGAGGTCAGCAGGTGCGAGGGTTCGCCGGAGCCCCGGCGCAGGCCCCGTTTCTCCTGGCAAGGGGACTGTTGTGGACGAATTCGCCGAGCAGTCGGAGCAGACCGCACCCGATGAGCCCAGCGCGCAGGCAGACGCCCGCGTCCAGGCCGCCCGAAGCGCACTGGAGGCGGCCGCCGGCTCCTCGGACCCGGTCGCACTCCGCGACTCGCTGGACGAGCTGGAGGACGCCCTCCGGTTCGCCCGCGACAGCGACGAGGGCAACGGTGTCGAGGGCAACGGCGTCGAAGGCAGTGGCGCCGAGGACAGTGGTACCGAGGCGCCTCCGGTGGGGGGTGACGACGAGCTGACGAGGGGTTGAGGGCTGTGCCGGTCCCGCTGTACCAGGCCAAGGCCGAGTTCTTCCGAATGCTGGGGCACCCGGTCCGGATCCGGGTACTGGAACTGCTGCAGGACGGGCCGACACCGGTGCGCGAACTGCTCGCGCAGATCGAGGTGGAGCGCTCCAACCTGTCCCAGCAACTCGCGGTACTGCGCCGCTCCGGCATCGTGACCGCCACCCGCGAGGCCGACACCGTGGTCTACGCGCTGGCCGGTACGGACGTCGCCGACCTGATGCGGGCCGCCCGCCGCATCCTCACCGACCTGCTGGCCGGACAGCAGGACCTGCTCGCCGAACTGCGCCTGGCCGAGACCGCATCGGCCGACGCCGCCCTGACCCGGGCACCGCTGACGCAGACATCGCTGCCGCAGACATCGCTGACCATGGCCGAGGCACAGCCGGGAGGCGCGCCGCCGGCCGAGCGCCAGCCCGTATGACCGTCCGCCCGAACCACGCCACCGCGCAGCCGCAGCCCCTGGAAGGGGACCCAGGAATGTCCGACCCTGTCGACCGGCCGATCGTCACCGGTTCCACCGAGGGCAGCAGTGTCCGCTCCAACCGGGGCGTGTGGATCCGCGCGTTCATCTACGTGATCGGGTTCCACGTCTTCGCCGGCTTCGTGATGCTGCTCTTCTACTTCGGCGGCCGGAACCACTGACGCGGTACCGGCGCGGCACCGATACGGCGCGGCGGCGGTCAGGAGCGGCGGCGCAGGATGCCGCGGATCAGCGCGGCCTGCCCGACGTGCTGGAGGTCGTCCGCGATCACGCTGATCAGCCGCACGCCGAGGGTGACCGGCGGGTTCCAGCGGGTGTCGACGACCCGGTCCAGGTCGGCGTCGCGGATGTCGGCCAGATAGGTGAGGGTGTGCTGGTGCACCGCGTCGTAGTAGTCCGCCAGCTGACGCGCGGTGATCCCCTGGAACGCTCCCACCTCGGCGCTCCGGTGGCCGTAGCCGGTGGCGTCGACCGGGTAGGACAACCCGAAGGCCTGGTGCCAGCCCCCGGTCTGCCAGACCTGGTCCGTGCCGGCGACATCGGCGAGGTGGTCGTCCTGGATCCGGGTCAGATGCCAGACCAGCCAGCCGATGGAGTTGGCGTCGTCGTCGACACGCACGTCGACATCACCGTCCGACAGGCCGCGCAGCACGTCGTGAACGCTCTCGCGCACACGGGCAAAGGCATCGGTCAGCAGGTCGACGCTCGCGGTCATCGCAGCCTCCATCGCGGTTCTTGCAGTCACGGTTCCTGTGCGGACGATCCAATCCTCACGCATCATCAGTCACCCTGGGGCAAGACGCGCCACATCGGGCGATCTCGGAGCCCGGTCAGGGCCGGAAGGGCAGGGCCGGCACCTCGAAGCAGTTGGTGTTCATGTCGGGCACTTGGGTCACCCAGCCGCCGTTCTGCCAGCGGGCGACGTCGAGGCAGGCGTGCTGCGGCCCGGTCGGCGGCGGGGTGGGCACGAAGTCCGCGGGGATCAGCAGCCCGTGCGCGTCGTAGGGCTGTGGACGCTGCATGAAGGCGTCCACGCAGGCCCGGTCCACGGTGGCGCCGCAGGACGCGGCCGCGTCGGTGAACCACTGCGCGGCGGCGTAGCCCTCCAGCTCCCACTGCGACAACTTCGCCTCCCGGTCCGGGAAGTACCTTCGCATCGCGGCGCGGAAGGCGGCCACCGCCGGATACCGGACGTCCTCGTAGTTGCGGCTGCCCGAGGTCACCCAGAGCGCGTTCAGGCAGCCGGGGACGCCGCCGTAGTCCGAACCGGTCTGCGCGGACCAGTTCTGCACATTGGTCACCTTCGCCGCCACCGACACCCCTGCCCCCGTCATCGCCTGGCAGAGCGCGACATTGCCGCGGGTGTCCATGGCGTCCAGCAGCAGCTGCGTCCCCTGTGCCTTCATCCCGGCCGCCACGGCGCCGAAGTTGGGCAGCGCGAAGTCCACCGTCTCGTTGAGGACCTGGTAGCCCTCGGCCTTGAGGCCCTGGACCAGCTGGGCGGCGTAGCGGGCCGAGTCGGCCTGGTTGTAGGAGATCACGGCTGCGCTGTGCAGTCCGAGCTTCTGCCTGAAGTACCGGTAGACCTCGGTGGTCTGGTACTCGGTGCCGTTCCAGCCGACGGACCTGCCGTCGCGCGGCTCGGAGCTGCCGTTGATCGCGTACAGGTGCTGGTACTGGTCGTAGGCGGTGCCGATCGGCTCGCCGCCGACGTCGGGCACGCCCTGGGAGCTGACGTAGGGGGCGCCCGCGTAGTCCAGGGCGCTGGTCGCCACCAGCGCGACCACGTGGTCCTGGTCGATCAGCTGGTGCACACAGGTCTGGTTGCCACTGCCGGAGCCGCTGTCGTCGCAGGTGACCACCTTGATCTGACTGCCGTTCAGGCCGCCGGAGGCGTTCAGGGCCCGGAAGAACGCCTCGGCGCCGTAGAGCGGGCCGCTGAAGGTGTCGGTGCCGAGCAGGCTGCTCAGCGAGGTGACGATGCCGACGGTGATCGGCGCGGACGCGGTGGACGGGCTGCCCGGGGCGGGGGCCGCGCCGGAGAAGTCACGCTCGGGCAGCCTGCTGCCGCAGCCGGAGAGCAGCAGCGCCGCGACGGCCGCCATCGCGGCGGCGCGCGCGAGTCCCGACGGCCGGCTCACCCGGGATCAGGAGCAGCCGGGCACTGCGGCCCCGCCGCTGTTGAGCTTGACCAGGCTGCACAGCGTGGCGTCGGCGACCTTCCAGGTGCCGCCTTCCAGCACCGACTTGCCGGCGGCGCCGGGCAGCGCGGGGGTGCCGCCCTCGCACAGGTTGAAGGTCACGTCGGCGGCGGTGGCGCCGGTGAAGTTCACCGTCAGCACGGTCACCGTGGCCTTGGCGGCGAGCGGGTTGCCCGCGAAGCCCTGGAGCACCGGCGCGAACAGCACGCCGTTCTGCAGCAGGGCGATCTTCGCGGAGGAGGGGGTGGCCGGGTCGAAGAACTTGGTGAAGGCCGAAGCGACCTGGGTACCCGCCGTCGCCGTGTCAGCAGGTCCGCTGCCGCTCACAGTGGGCATGCTGGTGCTGCTGCACGCCGCGGCGGAGGCCGGGGCCGAACCACTGGAACCGGACGCCGGTGCGGAACTGCTCGGCGCCGAGGTGCTCGGAGCCGAACTACCCGGTGTCGAACTACTGCCGCTGCCGGCCGTGCTGCTGCTACCACTACTGCAGGCGGTGGCGACCAGCAGCGCCGCAGCACCCAGACACATCAACGAAGCTGATCTGCGAACGCCCGTGGATCCGTTGACCATGGAACCCTCACCGCCCGACGACCGAAGTGGCCCGATGGGTCAGTTTATCAGGGGAGACTATGACGAGACCCCGCGAATCCGCCGAAAAGGTGACGGCCCTGACGGTCGCCGCGGGGCGGGTGCTGCGCCCGCATCTCGGCTGGATCTGCTGCACGGCGGGGGCATTGCTCTGTGCGCTCGGCTGGTACGGGGTGTCCGGGGAGCGCTACGCCGCGCGGCAGATCCCGTACCTGGCGTCGGCGACCGCCCCCGGGGTGGCGCTGATCGTCGGCGGTCTGGTGCTGCTCGCCGCACGGAGCAGGTCCGCGGCGGGCGGCGCGGCGGAGGAGCGGATGCGGCTGCAGGTCGCGTTGCTGTACCGGTTGCTGACCGAGGCGGAGGAACCGCCCGCCGAGGCTCCCGGCGTGGCCGGGGCCCCCGGCACGTCCGCGACTCGCGCGGCGACGGCTCCGGCGGCGACGCGTCGGGAGACTGCGGAGCAGGAGACGGCGGGACGGGAGGCTGCGGGACGGGAGTCCGGGGCGGACGGCGGGCTGTTGACGGTGCCCGGGGGGCGGACCTACCACCGGCCGGAGTGCCCGCTGATCGAGGGCCGCCTCGATCCGGAGCCGGTCACCCGGTCCGGGATCGCCGAGCGCGGACTGCGCCCGTGCCCGCTGTGCGACCCGCCGGAGCGCTGAGCCATGGCCACCCCGCTCGCGCTCGACCTCGCGGTCGCCGGCGTCGCCGTGGGCAGTGCCGCCGCGCTGTCCGGCGTCGGCCTGGTGGTCTGCTACCGCGCCACCGGCGTGCTGAACCTGGCGCAGGGCGCCGTCGCCATGGTCACCGCCTATGCCCTGCGGCAGACGGTGGTGGTGTGGCACTGGCCGAAGGTGCTCGCGATCGCCTGCTGCGTGCTGGTCTTCGCACCGGGCCTGGGCTTCCTGATGGACGTCGCGGTGTTCCGCCGACTGCAGCGCCGCAACGCGGGCACGGCGGAGACCCTGGTGGCCGGGCTGGGCGTGTTCGTGCTGCTGATCGGCGGCGCGGCACTGCTGTGGGGGCTGACCCCGCTCGGCGACGCGCCCTCCGTGCTGCCGTCGACGCCGCTGGTCGCCCCCGGCGGGCTGCGGCTGACCACCGACACGGTGGTGGACCTCGGCGCCGTGCTGCTGCTGACCGCCGCCGTGGGCGCGGTCAACCGCTGGACCCCGTTCGGCACGATGCTGCGCGCGGTGGTCGACAACCGCCGCCTCGCCGAGCTGTCCGGGCTGGACGCCGACGCGGTCTCCTCGGTCGGCTGGGCCTTCGGCGCGTTCACGGCCGGGCTCACCGGAGTCCTGCTGGCGCCGGGGCTGCGGCTCGACCCGTACGGGCTGCCGCTGCTGGTGATGGAGACGATGGCGGTGGCGGTCGCGGCCGGGCTGCGCAGTCTGCCGCTCGCGGTCGGGGCAGCGCTGGCGCTGGGGATCGGCCAGAGCGAGTTGACGGCGGTTCACCTCGGCGGCGGACCGGCCGCGGTGCTGCAGTCGGTGAGCGCGAACCTGTTCGTGCTGGCGCTGGTGATCGTGGTGCTGATCCCGGGCAGGCTCTCGGTGCCGGAGACCGCCTCCGGACTGCTGCTGCCCGGGGACCGGCCACGCTCGCCGCTGACCCGGATCCTGCTGCAGGCGGCGGCCCTGGTGATGCTCTTCGGCCCGCTCGGCCTGCGCGGCAACGACCTGCGGCTGCTGCTGCCGGGACCGGCGCTGGCCCTGGTGCTGCTCTCACTGGTCGTGGTCACCGGCTACGGCGGGCAGATCTCGCTGGGCCAGGCCGGCTACGCGGGCCTGGGCGCGCTGCTGACCGGGGCGTTCGCCGGCGGCGCGGTGCCCGGGGTGCCGGCCCTGCCGGCCGCGCTGGCGCTGCCGCTGGCGGTGCTGGTCGCCGCCCCGTTCGGGCTGCTGGTCGGCTGGCCGGCGATCCGGCGGCGCGGGCTGGCCCTGGCGCTGACCACCTTCGCGGTCGGCACGGCGATGAGCCGGCTGGTGTTCCAGCAGCCGTACCTCACCAGCGGGCTGAGGCTGGACCGGACCGGGGCCTGGGGCAACGACCGGGTCTTCTACGCCGTCGAGCTGGTGCTGCTGGGCGCGGCGCTGCTGCTGGTACGGGCACTGCACGGGGGCCGGCCGGGCCGGGCGCTGGGCGCGATGCGCGACCACGAACCGGCCGCGTACGCCTCGGGGGTGAACGTGCCCTGGCTGAAGCTGCTGGCGTTCACCGCCGGGTCGGCGCTGGCCGCGCTCGGCGGCGGGCTGCTCGGGCTGGGCAGCCAGGCCTTCGACCCCAACGCCTTCGATCCGGTGCTGGGCCTGCTGTGGTTCGCCGCCGTGGTCGTCTTCGGCGCGGGCAGCGCGTCCGGCGCGGTGCTGGCGGCGGTCGCACTGACCACGGTGGACGCCGCGACCACGGCAGGCGTCTCGGCGGCGGCGGTGGGCGTACTGGCCCTGCTGCGCGGCCGGTTGACCGGCGGCCGGGGGTCCGGCGCGGTGGCGCCCGCACCGTCACCGGCGGGCCAGGACCGCCCCGCTGCGGCGACCGACGGGGCCGTGGTCCCGGGGGTGCGGCTCAGCCCGCTGGGACGGCGGCTCGCCACCCGGATCCAGGCGCGCGGAGGTGTCCGGTGACCGCGCGGGCGACGTGGCTGGCCGCGGACCGGCTGGTCCGCCGCTACGGTGGGGTGAGCGCGCTCGACCAGGTGTCCATCGAGGTGCCGCCGGGCCGGATCACCGCGCTGACCGGGCCGAACGGCGCCGGCAAGAGCACCCTGTTCCGCTGCCTCAGCGGGGCCGAGCGGCCGGACGCCGGCCGGGTACTGCTCGGCGGACGCGACGTCACCCGGCTGCCCGAGCACGCCAGGGCGCGGCTCGGGCTGGCCCGTACCTTCCAGCAGATCGCGGTGTTCCCCGGCCTCTCCGTCGCCGACAACCTGCGGGTCGGCGCCGAGCAGGCCGGACGCCTGCCGCCCGCGCGGGCGGCCGCGGCGGTGGCCGGGACGCTGAGGCTGCTCGGCCTGGACCGCATCGCCGACCACCCCACCTCCGCCCTGCCGACCGGAACCCTCCGGCTCGTGGAGCTGGGCCGCGCGCTCGCCGCCGACCCCGGCGTGCTGCTGCTGGACGAACCCGCCGCCGGGCTGGACCGGGACGAGACCGAGCGGCTGGCGGTGCTGCTGACCGCGCTCGCGGGGAACGGCCTCGCGGTGCTGCTGGTCGAGCACGACCGCGAGCTGGTGGACCGGATCGCCGACAGCGTCCACACCATGGCCGCCGGACGGATCACCACAGACGCCGACGGCGCCGGCGGCGGGCCGCACCGCGAGGGGTACCGCGAAGGGCCGGACGGGGGGAGCGTCGCCGATGGCCGTTGAGATCGCCCTCGACCGGGCCCGGGTCCGCTACGGACCGCTGGAGGCCCTGCACGGCGTGGACCTGCGGATCCCGCAGGCACGGCTCACCGTGCTGCTGGGACGCAACGGCGCCGGCCGCAGCACCGCCCTGCACGCCCTGGCCGGGACGGAGCCGCTGGCGGACGGCCGGGTCACCTGGTTCGGCGGCGGGCCGCACGGTCGCGACATCACCGGCCTCGGCGCCTTCCGGCGTGCCCGGATGGGCGTGGCCCTGGTCCCCGCCGAGCGCGCCGTGTTCCCCTCGCTCTCGGTGGCCGACCATCTCTCCCGTCTCGACGCTTCCGCTCATGCGGCCGCGCTGGAGCTGTTCCCGGAGCTGAGCCGGCTGCTCGAACGCCGGGCCGGCACGCTGTCCGGCGGCGAGCAGCAGATGGTCGCCCTGGCCGCCGCGCTGGCCGGTCCTTCGCGGCTGCTGCTGCTGGACGAGCTGGGGCGCGGGCTGGCCGAGCCGGTGGTCGCCCGGGTGCACGCGGCGCTGGCGGCGGCGGTCGCCACCGGCCGCACGGTGCTGCTGGCGGAACAGGCACTGCCGCAGGGCATGGCCGCCGACCTGGTCTACGTCCTGCACCGCGGCTCGGTGGCCTTCGCCGGTGAGCCGGGCGACCGCGCGGCGGCCGCCTTCCTCGGCGGCGCGCCCCCCGACCGGACCTGACCGCCTGTCAGCGGCGCGGGATCGCTTCGGCGGTGGCGCGGGCGCGTCCCGGCAGGGTCACTGCGCGGAGCGCCAGTGCAGGCGGCCGAGGCTGATCAGGCGCAGCTGGCGCCGCGCGGTGTCGGCGATCCGCCGCTCCGCGCCGGGGTCCCCGTCCGCCTCCAGCAGGGCCGCGGCGACATGGACGGCGTGGTCCACGTAGAGGTCGGCCAGCATCCTGACGTCGGCCGGGTCCCAGCCCTCGGACGCCGGCTGCAGCGCCAGATCCCCGGCCAGGTCCTCGGCGAACTGGCGGAACCGCACCGCGATGGCGTCCCGCACCGGCTGCACCCCGCCGTGGCGCTCGCGGGCGAGGAAGCGGAAGTGCGCGCGGTTCTCGTGCACGTACTGGACGATGACGTCCACGGTGCGGTCGATCACCTCGTCGGTGCCGGACTGTTCGGCGCGGATGGCGCGCAGCAGTGCGCGCAGGCTGCCGAAGGACTCGTCGACCAGCGCCACCCCCAGCTCCGGAAGGTCGCGGAAGTGCCGGTAGAAGGCACTGGGAGTGATCCCCACCTCCCGGGTGACCTCGCGCAGGCCGACGCTGCTCAGGCTCTGGTGTTCGAGCAGGTGCAGCCCGGCGTCCAGGAGGGACTGCCGGGTCTGCTGCTTCTGGGCCTGCCGGACCCCTGCGGTGTGGTTCATCTCATACAGTAAACAACTGTTCTCTGTAGAAGGCGAACGGGGCACGGGAGTAGTCTGAGGCAAGTCAGTGAACAGATGTACTCTCAACTGCCGCGAATGGACGCACCATGGTTCTGCTCTTCGGGCTTCTCGCCCTCAGTTCCCTGATCTGGGGCGCCGCCTCCTTCGTCAGCTCGCCCTCACTGGTCCTCGGCTGCGCGCTGGTCGCGTGCTGGCTGGTGGCCTTTGCCGTGCGCGAGCGCCTCGCCCGCCGGGCCGCGCGATGAGCGCCGTCACCGGGGCGGCGCCGGTCGCCCGCGACGACACCGCCGTCGCCTCCTTCATCCTCGGCCTGCTCGGGCTGTTCTTCTTCAACATCGTGCTCGGCCCGCTGGCGATCGTCCTCGGCGGCATCTCCCTCGCCCGGGGCACCCGGCGGCGCGGACGGGCCCTGCTCGGCGTCGCCCTCGGCATCGCGGACCTCGCCCTGCTCGGCGTGCTGCTGGCGACCCACACCGGTGGCCTCACCCTGCACCTCGGCTTCTGACCCCTCGGGGACGTGCCGATGGCGATCAGGGCGGCGAAGGCGCACCGTGGAGGGTGAATCCGCTGGAGGCGATCACCATGCACACTGTCGTCGGATGGCACATCGAGATGGAGTTCCAGGAGCTGGAACACAAGACGGCCGCGGCCGCGATGCTGCGGCTCGCGGACGGCACCGAACTCAGGGCCCACGGCTACACCAGCCGGCATCCCAGCGACGCGGACCAGCCCAGGGTCGGCGAGGAACTCGCCGCCGCCCGCGCCCTCAACGATCTGGCCAGCCAGTTGTTCTCCAAGGCGCGCGGCGAGATCGACCAGGAAAGCCACCTGCGCACCTACCCGATGATGTAGCGGCCGGTGACGTAGCGCGCCGCTGCCGGGACCGGCAGGTCACCCCCGATCGCACCGCAGCTGCCCCGTCCACGTACGGAGTGGGTACTGTGTGGTGCCGCGCCGCCCGACAGTGGGCGGCTCGGCAGGGCGACGAGGACGGTGTGCGGCGTGCGGGTGGCGGATCGGTACCGGTTGGACGACACCATCGGCCGGGGCGGCATGGGCGAGGTGTGGCGCGCCTGGGACGAGGTCCTCGGCCGTCCGGTCGCGGTGAAGCTGCTGCTGCCCGGCGTCGGCGACCCGCTGGCCGCGGCCCGGTTCCGCCAGGAGGCGCAGACCGCGGCCCGGCTGAGCCACCCCCACGTCGTCTCGGTATATGACTTCGGTGAGGATCTGGGCCGTCTCTACCTGGTGATGGAACTGGTCGAGGGACGCACGCTGGCGGACCACCTGACCGCGCGCGGCGCGCTCTCCCCGGCCGAGGTCGCGGACATCGGCGCGCAGGCCGCGGCGGGTCTCGCCGCCGCGCACCGCGAGGGCGTGGTGCACCGGGACGTGAAGCCCGGGAACCTGCTGCTCGCCACCGACGGCGTGGTCAAGGTCGCCGACTTCGGCATCGCCCGCTTCGCGGACGAGACCACGTCCGCGCTGACCAGCGCCGGCATGGTGCTGGGCACCAGCATCTACCTGGCCCCCGAGCGCGCGCTGGGCCGCCCGGCCGGCCCCTCCTCCGACGTCTACGCGCTCGGCTGCGTCCTCTACGAGCTGCTGGTGGGCCGCCCGCCGTTCCAGGCCGACACCGCCCCGGGGCTGCTGTTCCAGCATGTCGAGGCGGTACCGACGGCCCCGGCGGAGCTGCGCGGCGGGCTGCCCGCCGGGTTCTCCGACCGGCTGATGCGGCTCCTGGCCAAGGACCCGGACCACCGGCCGAGCGCCGACCAGGTCGCGCAGTGGCTGCGCGGGCAGCAGCCGGCCGCCGACGGGCGTGCCCTCGGCCGCACCGCGGCCCAGCCGTCGGTCGGCGTCGACGGCCGGGGCGAGCGGGCACCGGACCCGTCCCGGCGACGCTCGCGGCTGATGGTGGGCGCGGGCGCCACCGTGGTCGGCGGCGCGCTCGCGGTCGCGCTGGGGATGGCCCTGATGCCGGCCGGCAACCGCGCGGCAGCCTCGTCCCGGGGTCACGCCCCGGCGAGCATGGCCGCCCACACCCCCGACTACCAGCCGTCCTTCACCACCGCGCCCGCGCCCACCCACGAACCCTCCAGAACGCCCGCCCCGGCCGCCACCAACCCGGCGGTGCTGCTGGGCCAGCTGTCCCGGGCGCTGCGTACGGCGGCCGGGGCGGGCCAGCTGGCGGCGCCCGTCGACGCCGCGGTCCAGAAGACCATCGCCCAGGCCCAGGCCGCGCAGGCCCAGGGCAAGGCGGCGGTGGTGCGCGGGCTGGTGCACACCATCGACGTCCAGCTCGCCGCCGCCAGGCAGCACCACCAGTTCACCCCCACCCCCGCCCTGGACCAGCTGCTGTCCCACCTCACCGCCCACGCCTAGCGCGGTGGGATCGTCGCTCAGTACGACTTCCGCTCAGTACGACTTCGGCAGGCCGAGGCTGTGCTGGGCGACGTAGTTGAGGATCATCTCGCGGCTGACCGGAGCGATACGGGTCACCCGCACCGCGCTCCACAGCCCGCCCAGGCCGTACTCGACGGTCATCCCGTTGCCGCCGTGCGCCTGGATCGCGGCGTCCACCGCCGCCTGGGCGTACTCCCCCGCCGCGAACTTGGCCATGTTGGCCGCCTCCCCGGCCTCCGCGTCCAGGCCGGCGTCGTAGAGCCAGGCCGCCTTGGCGGTCATCAGCCGGGCCAGCTCGACGTTGATCTTCGCCTGGGCCAGCGGATGGGCGACGCCCTGGTGCGCGCCGATCGGAGTGCCCCACACCTCGCGCTCGTTGGCGTAGGCGGCGGCCTTCCCCAGGGCGAAGCGGGCCATCCCGTTGGTCTGGGCGGCCACGGTGATCCGTTCCGGGTTCAGCCCGGAGAACAGCGCGGCCAGCGCGGTGTCACCCTCGCCGACCAGGGCGTCGGCGGGGAGCCGCACATCGTCGAAGTAGCAGAGGAACTGCTTCTCCGGCCCGGGTATCGCCATCTCGATCGGGCTGAACTCGAAACCCGGCGCGTCGGTGGGGACCACGAACAGGGCGGGACGCAGCCGGCCCGTCCCGGCGTCCTCGGTACGGGCCACCACCAGCACCGAGTCGGCCTGGTCGACGCCTGAGATGAAGCACTTGCGGCCGCCCAGCAGCCAGTCCCCGCCGTCCCTGCGGGCGGTGGTGCTGAGCTTGTGGGAGTTGGAACCGGCGTCGGGCTCGGTGATGGCGAAGGCCATCGTCAGGGTTCCGGCGGCGATCCCCGGCAGCCAGCGCTGCCGCTGCTCCTGGGTGCCGTACTTGGCGATGACGGTCCCGCAGATCGCGGGCGAGACCACGATCAGCAGCAACGGGCAGCCACCGGTGGCGAGTTCCTCGGCGACGATGGCGAGTTCCTGGATCCCGGCGCCGCCACCGCCGTACTGCTCCGGCAGGTTGACCCCAAGGAAGCCCAGCTTGCCCGCCTCCGCCCACAGTTCGTGGGTCCGCTCCCCCGCCTTCGCGGTGCGGGTCATGTACTCGTGACCGTAGCGAGCGGCCAGTGCGGCCACCGAGGCCCGGAGTTGCCGGTGCTCGTCGGACTCGACAAAGCTCATTGCTGCTGCTCCTTGGAGGTGTCGGAGGTGATGACCGCGAGCACGGAGCCCGCGTCGACCTGGTCGCCGACGGCGACGCCCAGCGCGGTGACGGTCCCGTCGGCGGGGGCCGTGATGCGGTGCTCCATCTTCATGGCCTCGATCACCAGCAGTTGGCTGCCCGCGGCGACCCGCTCCCCTTCGGCGACACCGAGCCAGACCACATGGCCCGGCATCGGTGCCAGCAACGATCCTGCGGCCAGCCGGACCTGAGGCTCCGGCAGGGCGGGGAGAGCGCGGAGGACGACCGACCCGAGCGGGCTGTCCACGGTAACGCTGGCACCGTCGTGGCGGGCGACCTCGAAGGTCCGGCGCAGACCACCCTGCTCCAGCACCACCCGGTCCGGCCTCCGGCTCAGCACGGTGACGTCGTCGAAGCCCTCGGCGGTGACACCATGACGTGTCGTCAGATAGCCGACCTCGACCCGCCCCTGCGGGCCCTCGAAGGACCGTCGCTGCGGCTGCGAGCGGAGGTTGCGCCAACCCGCCGGCAGGGTCGGGCGGTTGGCGGGGCGGTCGGCCGGACGGTCGGCGCCGGCCGACGCGGAGGCGGCCAGCGCGGCGGCCAGGGCGGAGAGCCGGACCGCGGACGGGCCGGCCAGCGGGGCGGCGAGGCCGGCCAGCCGGCCGGGGTCGGCTCCGGCACCGTCCAGGAAGCCGGTGTGGGCGCGGCCGGCCCGGAAGTCGGGATCCCGCAGGATGCGTACCAGCAGGTCCCGGTTGGTCGGCACGCCGTGCAGGCGCGCCCCGGCGAGTGCGGCGGCCAGCCGGCGCGCGGCGGCGGCCCTGGTCGGCGCCCAGGCGATCACCTTGGCCAGCATCGGGTCGTAGTGGACCCCCACCCGGCTCCCCGCCTCGACACCCGAGTCCAGCCGCAGCCCGTACGCGCGCGGCACGGTGAAGTGCGCGTCGGTCCCTGGCACCTCGAACCGGCTGAGGGTACCGGTGTGCGGGCGCCACTGCGCCGCGCCGTCCCCGTCCGGTTGCAGGGTCTCGGCGTACAGCCGTACCTCGATGGCGTGGCCCCGGGCGACCGGCGGCTCCGCCGGCAACGCGGCCCCCTCGGCGATCTCGATCTGGGCCCGCACCAGGTCGAGGCCGTAGACGCACTCGGTGACCGGATGCTCCACCTGCAGGCGGGTGTTGACCTCCAGGAAGACGAACCGCCCGGCCGGGTCGGCCGCGTCCAGCAGGAACTCGACGGTGCCCGCGCCGGTGTAGCCGATCGCGGTGGCCGCGCGTACCGCCGCCTCGCACAGCCGGGCCCGCAGCTCGTCGCCGACGGCCGGGGACGGGCACTCCTCCACGATCTTCTGGTGCCTGCGCTGGATCGAGCACTCCCGCTCGCCCAGTGCGCGCACCGTTCCGTGGCCGTCGGCGATGATCTGGACCTCGATGTGGCGGGCGTCGACCAGCAGCGGCTCGCAGAAGACGGTGGCGTCGCCGAAGGCGGAGGCGGCTTCACGACGCGCCGAGGCCAGGGCCTCGGCCAGTTCGTCGAGCTCGTGCACCGCGCGCATGCCGCGGCCGCCGCCACCGGCCGAGGCCTTCACCAGCACCGGCAGGTCGGCGGCGGTGATCCGGTCCGGGTCGAGATCCGCCAGCACCGGCACCCCGGCCTTGGCCATCAGCCGCTTGGCGGCGACCTTGGAGCCCATCGCCTCGATGGCCTCCGGCGGCGGCCCGACCCAGGCCAGTCCGGCGTCCAACACGGCGCGGGCGAAGTCGGCGTTCTCGGAGAGGAAGCCGTAGCCGGGGTGCACCGCGTCGGCGCCCGCCTCGATCGCCGCCTTGATGATGGCGTCGGCACGCAGATAGGTGTCGGTCGGAGCAGCGCCGGGCAGCCGGACCGCGAGGTCGGCCTCGGCCGCGTGCGGGGTGTCGGCGTCCGGGTCCGAGAACACCGCGACGGTCTCGATGCCGAGATCCCGGCAGGTCCGCTGGATCCGCCGGGCGATCTCGCCCCGGTTGGCAACCAGCAGTCTGGTGATCTGGCGCTCCACCAGTTCCGCTGGTTGTGCCGGATGCTGGTCAGTCATGGTGGGGATCCTCACATCCGGAAGACGCCGAAGCCGGTGGCCCCGGTGACGGGGGCGCTGTGCAGCGCGGACAGGCAGATGCCCAGCACGGTGCGGGTGTCGCGCGGGTCGATCACGCCGTCGTCGTGCAGCCGCCCGGACAGGAAGGGGGCCAGCGACTCGCGCTCGATCTGCGCCTCGACCATCTCGCGCAGTTGCCGGTCGGCGACCTCGTCGTAGTCCTGCCCGCGCGCGGCGGCGGCCTGCCGGGCGACGATGGACAGCACCCCGGCGAGCTGCGCCGGGCCCATCACCGCGGACTTGGCGTTCGGCCAGGTGAAGAGGAAGCGCGGATCGTAGGCCCGCCCGCACATCCCGTAGTTGCCCGCGCCGTAGGAGGCGCCCATGACCACGGTGAGATGCGGCACGGTGCTGTTGGACACCGCGTTGATCATCTGCGCGCCGTGCTTGATGATGCCGCTCTGCTCGTATTCGCGGCCGACCATGTAGCCGGTGGTGTTCTGCAGGAACAGCAACGGGGTGTCGGCGGCGTTGGCCAGCTGGATGAACTGCGTCGCCTTCTGCGACTCGGCGCCGAAGAGCACCCCACGGGCGTTGGCCAGCACGCCGATCGGGTAGCCGTGCAGGGTGGCCCAGCCGGTGACCAGGCTGGTGCCGTAGAGCGGCTTGAACTCGTCGAAGCGCGAGCCGTCGACGATCCGGGCCAGCACCTCGCGCGGGTCGAAGGGCACCCGCAGGTCGGCGGAGACGATGCCGAGCAGGTCCTCCGGGTCGTACCGGGGATCCTCCACCTCAGCCGCCGGGACCGGGCCCCGCTTGCGCCAGTTGAGCCGGGCGACAATGCGCCGGCCGATCCGCAGCGCGTCGTACTCGTCGGCCGCCAGGTGGTCGGCCAGGCCGGAGGTGCGGGCGTGCATCTCGGCGCCGCCCAGCGACTCGTCGTCGGACTCCTCCCCGGTGGCCATCTTCACCAGCGGCGGGCCGCCGAGGAAGACCTTGGCCCGTTCGGCGACCATGACCACGTGGTCGCTCATCCCCGGGACGTAGGCGCCGCCCGCCGTGGAGTTGCCGAACACCAGTGCCACGGTGGGGATCCCGGCGGCCGACAGCCTGGTGAGGTCGCGGAACATCCGGCCGCCGGGAATGAAGATCTCGGCCTGACTGGGCAGGTCGGCCCCGCCCGACTCGACCAGGTTCACCAGCGGCAGCCGATTGGTCGCGGCGATGTCCAGCGCCCGGCCGACCTTACGCGCCGTCCACGGGTTGGACGCGCCGCCGCGCACGGTGGGGTCGTTGGCGACGATCACGCACTCGACGCCCTCGATGACGCCGATCGCGGTCACCACACTGGCGCCGACCGGGTAGTCGCTGCCCCAGGCCGCCAGCGGCGAGAGTTCCAGCAGTGGCGAGTCCGGATCGATCAGCAGCTCGACCCGCTCGCGGGCCAGCAACTTGCCCCGGGCGTGGTGGCGTTCGACATAGCGGGGACCACCGCCCGCGAGCGCCTTGGCGTGCTCGGCGTCCAGCTCGGCGAGGCGTTCCAGCATCGCCGCGCGGTTGGCGGCGGCGTCCGGGGCGGCCGGGTCGTGGGTACTGCTCAGCCGGGTCAACGGGCTTCCTCCGTACCGTCGTTGCCGGTGGCGGGCAGCAGTGCCGCCGGGATGTCCACCGGGCGGGCCCGGAGCCACTCGCCGACGGCCTTGGCCTGCGGGTCGAACCGCGTGGTCGAGGAGACGCCCTCGCCGAGCAGCCCGTCCACCACGAAGTTCAGCGCGCGCAGCGCCGGGAAGGCGTGGCGGCGCACCGGCAGCCGGGCCGTCTCGGGTAGCAGGGACCGGAACTGATCGACGGTCAGACTGCGTTCCAGCCAGTGCCAGGCCTCGTCGGTGCGGGCCCAGACGCCGACGTTGGCCGTGCCGCCCTTGTCGCCGCTGCGGGCGCCGACCAGGGTGCCGAGCGGCACCAGGCGGGTCGGCCCACCCTCCGCTGTCGGAACCGCCGTTGCCGACGCCATCGCGTCCGGAGCCGTCCCCGTCGGCGCGAGCGGCTCGGCGGGCTCGGCAGGCTCGGCAGGCTGGGCGGCGGGCTCGTCGAGGCGGCGGGTCAGGGCGGCGGGGGCGATGGTGCGCCGGGTGCCGTCGGGCAGCACCGCCGTGTGCTCCACCGCGCCGGCCTCCACGTAGGCGGCGGTGTAGACCCCGTACGGGGAGGCGTCGCCGGGCGGCGCGGTGACATGGAAGCCGGGGTAGCCGGCCAGCGCGAGTTCGATCGCGGCGCCGCTGAAGGCCCGTCCGACCACCTTCTGGTCGGGGTCCTTGACGGTGCAGCGCAGCAGCGCGGCCGCCTCCTCCTCGACATCGGCGTCCGGACGGCCGGTCCGGGTCAGCGACCAGCGGAGCTCCTTGGGCGGCCGGGCCGCCAGGGCCGTCTCGACCTGCTCGCGCACCAGCTCGGCCTTCTCCTCGACGGCCAGGCCGGTGAGCACGAAGACGGTCTCGTTGCGGTAGCCGCCGAGGTGGTTCAGGCAGACCTTGAGGTCGGGCGGCGGCGGCTCGCCGTGGACGCTGTGGACCCTGACCCGGTCGGGACCGTCCGGGTCGAGGCGGACGGTGTCGAACCGGGTGGTGACGTCGGGCCCGGGGTAGCGGGGCCCGGCGATCTCGTACAGCAGCTGCGCGGTGACGGTGCCGACGGTGACCGCGCCGCCGGTGCCCGGGTGCTTGCTGATGACCGACGATCCGTCGGCGTGGATCTCCGCCAGCGGGAATCCGGGCCGCCGGACGTCGTGCTCCTGGAAGAAGGAGTAGTTGCCGCCGGTGGCCTGCGCTCCGCACTCCAGGATGTGCCCGGCCACGGTGGCGCCCGCCAGGGCGTCCCAGTCGTCCCTGGCCCAGCCGAAGTGCGCGGCGGCGGGGCCCAGTACCAGCGAGGCGTCGGTGACGCGTCCGGTGACCACGATGTCGGCGCCGGCCTCCAAGCAGGCGGCGATCCCCCAGCCGCCGAGGTAGGCGTTGGCCGTCAACGGCCCTCCCAGGCCCAGGGGTTCGGCACGCGGCAGCAGGTCGTCGCCCTCGACGTGGGCGATCCGGGGGGCGAGTCCGAGGCGTTCGGCCAGCGTCCGCAGCTCGCGGGCCAGCCCGGCCGGGTTGAGGCCGCCCGCGTTGGCGACGATCCGCACACCCCGGTCCAGCGCCAGGCCCAGGCACTGCTCCATCTGCTTGAGGAAGGTGGTCGCGTAGCCGGCGTCGGGGTTGCGCAACCGGGCCCGGCCGAGGATCAGCATGGTGAGTTCGGCCAGGTAGTCGCCGGTGAGGACGTCCAGCGGGCCGCCTTCGATCATCTCCTGGACGGCGCTGAAGCGGTCGCCGTAGAAGCCTGAGGCGTTGCCCACGCGCAGCGGGGGCGGGGTGGTCCCGGGCCGGCTCATCGACGGTCCTTCCTGGTGGGGGCGGGCGGGGTGGAGGCAGGAGGGGTGGCGGCGGGCGGGGTGAGGTCGAGCGTGCGGGCGAGGTTGTCCGCCCAGTGGCGCAGCATCCGGTCCCGCCGGGCGCTGTCGTCGGTGAGGATGTTGGCCAGGGCCAGGCCCCGGATGAAGTCCAGGGTCACCGCGACCTCGTCCCGCACCCCGGGCAAGTCCGGGTCCACGCCCAGCAGTTCGAGCGTGATCTGGTGGGCGCCGCGGCCGATCCGGGCCTCCAGCGGCACCAGCGCGGCGTGCAGCGCCGGATCGGTACGGGCACCGACCCACAGTTCGATCGCGGCCTCGAACAGCGGCCCGGTGTAGAGCGAGGCCAGCAGCCGCAGCACGTCCAGGACCCGGGTCGGACCGCCCTGCATGGCGGCGGCCCCGGCCCGGATCTCCTCGATCCGCACCGACGCCAGATGCTCGACGGCGGCCACCACCAGGTCGTTGCGGGTCGGGTAGTGGTGCAACTGGGCGCCCCGGGAGACCCCGGCCCGGGCGGACACGGCCGTGGTCGAGGTCCCGGCCCAGCCGAGCTCGGCCAGGCACTCGATCGTCGCGTCCATCAGCCGGAGCCGGGTGGCCCTGCTCCTGGCCTCCTGCCGGTTGCCGAGCGGAGCGGACGGAGCGGCAGGAGCGGACGGAGCGGCAGGAGCGGGCAGCGCGGACGTCGGCGGCGGTACTGCGGAATGCGCCATGGAGCGAGCATGGCCCGCCGGTTGGGAAACAGTCAACCCTGATTGTTTCTCTGGTCGCAGGCGGAGCCGACCGTCACCCGGGCATGCAGAAGCAGGCGGCGGCGGACCGGTGGTCGTCAACCCGGTCAGCCGCCGCCTCGCCCCCGCCTCGCCCCCGCCTCGTCGCGTCCGAGCCGGGGGTTGCCTGAGCCTGCCTCAGAACTCCTCGCCGCGCTCCGCCCTGGCCACCAGTGCGGCCGGCGGCGCGAAGCGGTCACCGTACCGGGCGGCCAACTCCTCGGCCCGGGCCACGAATCCGGCCAGGCCGCCCTGGTACTGGTTGACGTACTGCAGCACCCCACCGGTCCACGGCGGGAAGCCGATGCCGAGGATCGAGCCGATGTTGGCGTCCGCGACCGAGGTCAGCACGCCCTCGTCGAGGCAGCGCACCGACTCCAGCGCCTCGATGAACAGCAGCCGTTCCTTCATGTCCTCGAACGGAATACCCGCCCCGGGCACCGCGAAGGCCTCGCCCAGTCCCGGCCACAGCCGGCCGCGCCGGCCGCCGGCGTACTCGTAGAAGCCGGCGCCGGCCGCGCGCCCGGCGCGGTCGAACTCGTCCAGCATCCGCCCGACCACGGCCTCCGCCGGGTGCGGCTGCCAGCTGCCGCCCTCGGCCACGACCGCGGCCCTGGTGGCGTCGGTGACCTTGCGGGTCAGCGTCAGCGTCAGCTCGTCCAGCAGTTGCAGCACCGGCGCGGGGTAGCCGGCCTGCAACGAGGCCTGCTCGATCGAGACCGGGCTCAGGCCCTCGGCCAGCATCGCCAGGCCCTCGTTGAGGAAGGTGCCGATCACCCGGCTGGTGAAGAAGCCCCGGCTGTCGTTGACCACGATCGGGGTCTTCCGGATCAGCCGCACCACGTCGACCGCCCGCGCCAGCGCCGCGTCACTGGTCCGCTCGCCACGGATGATCTCCACCAGCGGCATCTTGTCGACCGGCGAGAAGAAGTGCAGGCCGATGAAGTCCTCCGGCCGCTTCACGCCCTCGGCCAGCGAGGTGATCGGCAGGGTGGAGGTGTTGGAGCAGAGCAGCGCGTCCGGGGCCACCAGCGGCTCGGTCTCGGCGAAGACCCGGTGCTTCAGCTCGACGCTCTCGAAGACGGCCTCGATCACCAGGTCGCAGCCGGCCAGGTCGGCCGGGTCGGCGGTCGGGGTGATCCGCGCCAGCAGCTCGTCCGCCCGCTCCCTGGTGCTGCGGGACCGGGCCACCGCCTTCTCGACCAGGGCGGCCGAGTAGCCCTTGCCCTTGGCGGCGCTCTCCACGGTGACGTCCTTGAGCACCACCTCGACGCCGGCCCTGGCGCAGACGTAGGCGATGGCCGCGCCCATCATCCCGGCCCCCAGCACGCCGACCCTGGTCGGACGGAACTCCGGGTGGCCCTCCGGGCGGCTCGCCCCGGCGTTGGCCTGCTGCAGGTCGAAGAAGAGCGCCTTGATCATGTTGCTGGAGATCTGGCCGCAGACCAGCTCGACGAAGTAGCGGCCCTCGACCGTCAGCGCGGTGTCCACGTCCACCTGGGCGCTCTCGACCGCCGCGCAGAGGATGCTGCGCGGGGCGGGGTAGGGGGCGCCCTTGAGCTCCTTGCTCAGCCCGGCCGGGAAGGCCGGCAGCATCGCCGCGAGCGCCGGGGTGGACGGGGTGCCGCCGGGGATCCGGTGGCCCGGGCGGTCCCAGGGCTGGGCCGCGTCCGGGTTGGCCGCGATCCAGGCGCGGGCGTCGGCCAGCAGTTGCTCGCGGGTCGGCACGACCGCGTGCACCAGGCCGATGCCCAGCGCGTCTCCGGGCCGGTACTGGGTTCCCTTCAGCAGCAGCTTGAGCAGCGCGTCGGCGATGCCGAGCAGCCGCACCGAGCGGACCACCCCGCCCGCACCCGGCAGCAGACCCAGCGTCACCTCGGGGAAGCCGAGCCGGGTCGCCGGACCGTCCAGCACGATCCGGTGGTGGCAGGCCAGGGCGATCTCCAGCCCGCCGCCGAGCGCCGACCCGTTCACCGCGGCCACCACCGGGCGGCCGAGGCGCTCCAGCCGGCGCAGCTGGCTCTTGATCGTCGTGGTCAGCTCGGTGACCGCCGCCGCGTCCTCCGGCGTGGCGGCGACCAGGTCGTGCAGATCCCCGCCGGCGAAGAAGGTCTTCTTGGCCGAGGTGACGATCACCCCGGTGATCGACTCGCGTTCCGCCTCCAGGCGGTCCACGGTGCGGCCCATCGAACGCAGGTAGGCCGTGTTCATGGTGTTCGCGGACTGGGCCGGGTCGTCCAGGGTCAGCACGACGACCCCGTCGGCTCCCTGTTCCCAGCGGACGACCTCGCGGTCGTGGTCAGCATGGTCAGCGGTCATGGCTTCCGTCCCGGTCATCGACATCCCCTAGATCCGCTCGATCACGGTGGCGATGCCCATGCCGCCGCCGACACACAGGGTGACCAGGCCGTAGCGCTGGTCGCGGCGTTCCAGCTCGTCCAGCACGGTGCCGACCAGCATCGCGCCGGTGGCGCCCAGCGGGTGGCCCATGGCGATGGCACCGCCGTTGACGTTGACCTTCTCGGCCGGCACGTCCATGTCCTTCATGAACCGCAGCACCACTGCGGCGAAGGCCTCGTTCATCTCGACCAGGTCGATCCGGTCCATCGTCAGACCGGCCTTGGCCAGCGCCTTGCGGCAGGCCGGGGCGGGGCCGGTGAGCATGATGGTCGGGTCGGCGCCGGACACCGCCGTGGCCACGATCCGCCCGCGCGGCGTCAGGCCGAGGTCGCGCCCCGCCTGCTCGCCGCCGATCAGCACCAGCGCGGCGCCGTCGACGATGCCGGAGGAGTTGCCCGCGGTGTGGACGTGGTCGATCGCCTCGACCCAGTGGTACTTCTGCAGGGCGACCGCGTCGAAGCCGAGGCCGCCGACGTCGGCGAAGGAGGGCTTCAGCCCGCCGAGGCCCTGCACCGTGGTGGTGGCGCGGATGTGCTCGTCGCGGTCGAGGACCACCAGACCGTTGCGGTCCCGGACCGGGACCACGGACCGCGCGAAGCGGCCCTCGGCCCAGGCCGCGGCGGCGCGGGTCTGCGACCGCACCGCGTAGGCGTCCACGTCGTCGCGACTGAAGCCCTCGATGGTGGCGATCAGGTCGGCGCCGATGCCCTGCGGGACGAAGCCGGTGCCGAGACTGGTCTCCGGGTCCATCGCCCAGGCGCCGCCGTCGCTGCCCATCGGCACCCGGGACATCGCCTCGACGCCGCCGGCCAGGACCAGATCCTCCCAGCCCGAACGGACCTTCTGCGCGGCCGTGTTGACGGCTTCGAGGCCGGAGGCGCAGAACCGGTTCAGCTGGACCCCGGCCACCGTCTCCGGCAGCCCGGCCGCCAGCGCGGCGGTCTTGGCGATGTCGGAGCCCTGCTCGCCGATCGGGGTCACCACGCCGAGGACCACGTCGTCGATGCGGCCCGGGTCCAGGCCGGGGTTGCGCCGCCCGACCTCTCCGATCAGGTCGGCGACCAGCGTCACCGGCTTCACCCCGTGCAGCGAGCCGTTGGGCTTGCCGCGCCCCCTCGGTGTGCGCAGCGCGTCGTAGATGAACGCCTCTTCGGACATCGGTCTCCTCATCGATCGCCGACCGGACCGCATACGCCATGCCGGACACGCTCGGTGTGACAGCACTCGCGGTGTAGCAGCGGCGATGTTACCGACGAGGAAAGCTACTGCCTAGTAGCAATCGCCCCCGGAATGGCCGGACCGTCACCGCGCGTACTCAGAACGGGTAGCCCGCGATCTCCGCCCGCACGGTCAGCCACTGGGTCTCGGTGAACGCCTCGACGGCGGCCTGCGGCCCGCCGCAACGGGAGCCCGTGCCGGATCCCGCGACACCGCCGAATGGGGCGTTGGCCTCGTCGGACACGGTCTGGCCGTTGATGTGGACGATCCCGCTGGGCACCGCGTCGGCCACCGCCATCGCCGCGCCGACCTCGCCCAGGATGCCGAGCGACAGACCGTACTCGCTCCCCCGGGCCAGCTCGATCGCCTCGTCCACGGTGCGGAACGGCACCACCGGGGCGACCGGGCCGAAGACCTCCTCCGCATAGGCGGGCATCTCCGGGGTGACCCCGGCCAGCACGGTCGGACGGTAGAACAGTCCGTCATGGCTGCCGCCGGCCGCCAGCCGGGCGCCGGCCCGCACGGTACGGCGCACCAGGCCGTCGATCCGTGCCACCTGCCCGGCGTCGATGACCGGCCCCAGGGCCACCGCCCCGGTCGCGGGGTCGCCCACCGGCAGCGCCTCGGCAGTGGCCGCGAGCCCGGCCACGTAGGCGTCGTGCAGGCTCTCGTGGACCAGGTGGCGGCCGGTGCTCATGCAGATCTGGCCCTGGTGCAGGAAGGAGCCGAAGGCTCCCGCCGACACCGCCCGTCCCAGGTCCGCGCCCGGCAGCACGACCAGGGCGTTGTTGCCGCCGAGTTCCAGGTGCGCCCGCTTGAGGTGCTGCCCGGCCAGCGCGCCGACGGTCCGGCCGGTGGCCGTGGAACCGGTGAAGCAGACCACCCGCACCTCCGGCGCGGTGACCAGGGCCGCGCCGGTCCTCGCGTCCCCGGGCAGCAGCTGCAGCAGGCCCGGCGGCAGTCCGGCCTCCTCGAAGACCCGCACCAGCGCCACCCCGCCGCCGACCGTGGTGCGCGGATCGGGCTTGAGCAGCACCGCGTTGCCGAGCGCCAGCGCCGGGGCCACCGAGCGGATCGCCAGGATCAGCGGGAAGTTGAACGGGGCGATGACCGCGACCACCCCCGCCGGGAGGCGCCGGGCGAAGCTCCAGCGCGGTTCGTTGCTCGGCAGCACCGAGCCGGACGGCAGCGCGGGCAGCGCGGACGCCTAGTAGCACTCCTGCGCTGCGGCGGCGGTCTCCACCTCGGCCTTGGCGGGCACCGAGCCCCCCTCACGGACCAGCCAGTCGCCGACCTCGGCCGCGTGCCGCTCCCAGAGCCGGCCGGCCTCGCGCAGCACCGCGGCCCTGCGCTCGTGGGAGGCGGCCGCCCAGTCCCGCTGCGCGGCCCGCGCCGCCCGCGCCGCATCGGCCACGTCCCCGAGGGACGCCAACCCGATCCGCCCCAGCGTCGCGCCGGTCGCCTTCTCCAGCACGGCCAGCTCGCCGTCCCCGCCGGGCCCCCATCCCCCGGCGGTCCGGATCCTCCCGGACCAGACGCCCGGGTCGAGCAGCGGTCCCTGGTGATCGGTCATATCGGCTCCTCGGTTCTTCCCTCCAGGGTCCCCCGCCGCGCCTCCCCCGGCCAGGCGTCGACAGGGAACCGGGGGGCTTGATCCGCCGTCCCTACGCTCGACGCCGAGGGGGCGTCGAGCGCGTCGGGCATCTGGCCGAACCGCCGGGGGGAACCGGGGGCCGAACCGTCGTGGCGAGGCGGTGGGGGCCGCGACGACGGCCCGGGGACTGACACCGCCGACCCCACAGGGGCAACCTCCGACCTGATGGGGCGTCAAGACGCTATTTTCGTATCGAAACCATGTGCCACTGACGTGCGCCCGAGCCACAACAGGAAGGTCGACATCCATGGCATCACCCCGTTCGACTCGCATCACCCGCGCACTGGCGCTCAGCCTGGGCAGCGCCGCCGTCGCGGCTCTGATGCCGCTGGGCCTGGCCGCCCCGGCGCAGGCGTCCAGTGCGCCGATCTGCAGCTCCAGCAGCCACAAGGCGCTCGCCGCCAAGCTGTCCAAGGACATCAGGGCAGCCATGACGGGACGTCACGACACCATCGCCGTCGACGTCTGGGATGCGAACACCGGCGTCTACTGTGCGGTCAACGCGTCCGCGCACTTCGACTCCGCCAGCGTGGTCAAGGCGACCATCATGGGCGCGGTGCTGCGCCGGGCACAGGACCAGCACCGCGGGCTGACCTCCTGGGAGAGCAGCAACCTGCATGCGATGATCACCCAGTCGGACAATACGGCCGCGAGCAACCTCTGGGGCAGCCTCGGCCGGGCGCGGTTCTCCGCGTTCCTCCGGATGACCGGGATGACCAGCACGGTCCCCGGCCCGGGCGGCTACTGGGGACTCACCCAGATCACCGCGCGGGACGAGATGAAGCTGCTGGACCACTTCACCGACGACCACTCGGTGCTGTCGGCCCACTGGCGCGCCTACGCGCTGAACCTGATGTCCGAGGTCACCCCCTCACAGCGGTGGGGTACCCCGTACGGGACGCCGTCGGGGGTGACCGCGCACAACAAGAACGGCTGGCTGCCGCGCGCCACGCACGGCTGGCGGGTGCACAGCATCGGGGTCTTCACAGGTAAGGGCAAGGACTACCGGATGACGGTGCTCACCGACGACAACGCGACCATGGGCTACGGCATCACGACCATAGAGCGTATCGCTCTCGCGGTGCACCGCGACATCGGCGGCTCGACCACCCGGTCGGCGCTCGCGCCGCAGGTCACGGGCCCCGCGACCGAGACCGGTGACGGCTCGGCCCCGTACGGCCAGGTCGGCTGACGCCGGGCACGGCGCCCCCGCGGGCTCCCGGTCAACCGGTCGGTTGAGAAGGAGCCCGCGGGGGCGTCGGCCGCTCCGGTCGCGCCGGTGCGGACTTGGGCCAACGATGGGGTGCAAGCCCCGGCGTCACCGGCCCGGGCCGTCGAATCCGCTGCAACGGGAGGGCTCTCCGTGTACTCCAGCGAGTTGACCGCGCAGGTGCTGGCCGACCTGCGCGCACCCCGGACCTATCCGGCCGTCTCGCTGACGATGCCCACGCATCGCCGCGAGCCGGACAACATCCAGGACCCGGTACGGCTGCGCACCCTGGTCACCGAGGCCAAGCGGCAGGTGGACGCCGACCCGGCGGTGGACCGCGCGGTGCGGCTGGAGCTGCACCGCCGGCTCGACCTGATCGCCGGGGAGGCCGACCTGCGGCACGCCCTGGACGGGCTGGTCGTCTTCGTCAGCACCGACGAGCACCAGCTCTGGTACGTGGCCCACCAGGTCCCGGAGCGGGTCGTCCTCAGCGACAGCTACCTGACCCGCAACCTGGTGGCGGCCCATGCCCACGCCGAGCCGTACTGGGTGCTCTGCGTCGCCGCCGACCGGGCGACCCTGTGGCACGGCTCGGACGAGAACCTCCGCGAGAGCCGCGACCACGGCTTCCCCATGACGGTGGAGCCCTGGGCGGAGGAGAACGACGTCCAGCGCAAGGAGCGGGTCGGCGACGTCCCGAACAGCTTCTCCTCCGAGCAGACCCGGTCCTTCTTCCGCGCCGTCAACACCGCGATGGCCGAGCTGCTGCACGCCTCCCCGGACCCGCTCTACCTGGTCGGACTCGCCGAGGCGCTCACCCTGCTGGAGGAGACCGGCGACAGCGTGAAGCGCAGCGCCGGCCACACCCTCACCGGCGGGCTGGTCAACGGACCCGGCCGGGCGCTGCACGAGGCCCTGCACGCCGCCTTCGACGAGCGGTCGGCCCGGATCGAACGGGACGTGGCCGACCGGCTGGACCGGGCCGCCGGCCGTGGAGTGCTCGCCGCCGGCCTGGACGAGGTCTGGCGCAGCGCGCTGGACGCCAGGGCCGGGCTGGTGACCGTGGAGGAGCACTACCAGCAGGACGTGCTGATGACCGGCGAACACCTGGAGCCGGTCACCGAGGAGCTGACCGCCGCGGGCACCAACGGGGCCAGGATCCGCACCGACATCGTCGACGAGATCGTGGAGAAGGCCCTGGCCAAGGGCGCCGACGTGGTCTTCGTCCCGGACGACGCACTGGCGGACCGCGGCCGCATCGCCGCCGTGCTGCGGCACTGACGCCCGCACGCCCCGCCGGCCCAGGCCCGGCGGGGCGCCGGCGCACGTCGGCGGTGACCTCGGGAGTCGACCGCCGACAGCATCGGCTCACGGCGCCGTCACCTCACGACGCCGTCAGGTCACCTTGAGCTCCGGACGCCCGGTTCCATGCAGTGCGAACGCCGCGTTGATCAGCGCGACATGGGTGAACGCCTGCGGAGTGTTCCCCAGCTGGCGGCCGGCCAGCGGATCCCACTGCTCCGCGAGCAGGCCCAGGTCGTTGCCGAGGGCGACGGTCCGGGCGAAGAGGTCGGCGGCCTCGCTCCGGCGGCCGATCGCGGACAGCGCCTCGGCCAGCCAGAACGAGCACGCCAGAAACGCGCCCTCCACCCCCGGCAGCCCGTCCCCGACCCCGCCCCTGTCTGCCGCGCGTGCCGCGGCGTAGCGGCGGACCGGGCCGGCGGCGCCCAGCTCGCTCCAGACCGCCTCGACGGTGCGCACCCACCCGGGGGTCGTCCGGCGGCAGGAAGCCGGTCTTGGCGATGAACAGGGTGGCCGCGTCCAGCTCGCGGCCGCCGTAGTGCTGGACGAAGACCCCCCGCTCCCGGTCGTACCCGTGCGCGCAGACGTCCGCGTGCACCGCCTCCCGCAGTGCGCGCCAGCGCTCCAGCGGGGCGGGCAGCCCGGTGGCCTCGGCCATCCGTACCGCGCGGTCGGCGGCGACCCAGCACATCACCTTGGAGTGTACGAAGTGCCGCCGCTCGGAGCGGACCTCCCACAGCCCCTCGTCCGGCCGCTGCCAGTTCTCCTCGACGAAGGACATCAGCGTGCGGAACAGCCGCCAGACCTGACGTTCCATCGGGATCCCGGCCAGCAGCGCCAGGTGCAGGGTGTCGGCGACCTCTCCGTAGACGTCCAGCTGGAGCTGGTCGACGGCCGCGTTGCCGATCCGCACCGGGGTGGAACCCCGGTAGCCGGGGAGCCAGCCGGCGACGGTCTCGGAGACGGCGCGCTCCCCGGCCACCCCGTACAGGGCTTGGAGGTGGGCCGGATCACCGGCGATCGCCCGGAGCAGCCACTGCCGCCAGGCGGTGGCCTCCTCGCGGAAGCCGCCGCGCAGCAGCGCGGCGAGGGTCATGCTGGAGTCCCTGAGCCAGCAGAAACGGTAGTCCCAGTTGCGTTCGCCGCCCAGGCACTCGGGCAGCGAGGTGGTGGTGGCGGCGACGATGCCGCCGGTCGGGGCGTAGGCGAGGGCCTTGAGGGTCAGCAGCGAGCGCAGCACCGCCTCGCGCCACTCGCCCTGGTAGCCGCAGCCGTCGGCCCAGCGCTGCCACTGGTCGACGGTCTGCAGCAGCGACGCCTCGGGGTCGAAGCGGTGTGCGGCCGACTGGTGCGAGGGCTGCCAGCTGAGCGCGAAGGCGGTGCGCTGCCCGGAGCGCACGGTGAACTCCGAGCGGGTGCAGCCGTCCACGCCGTAGGTGTGCACGCCCGGCGGCACCCGCAGCCAGGCGGAGTCGGGCCCGGCCACCGCGACCCGGTAGTGCTCGGTGCGGCGCACCCAGGGCACGATCCGGCCGTAGTTGAACCGCAGCCGCAGCTCGCCGCGCATCTCCACGCTGCCGCGCAGCCCCTCGACCACCCGGACCAGCCGGGGTGTCCGGTTCCGCTGCGGCATGAAGTCGGTGACCCGGACCGCGCCGTCGGCGGTCTCCCAGCAGGTCTCCAGCACCAGGGTGTCGCCCCGGTAGCGGCGCGAGGTGCACTCCTTCGCGCCGTACGGGGCCAGCCGCCAGTGGCCGTGCCGGTCGTCGCCGAGCAGCCCGGCGAAGCAGGCGGGCGAGTCGAAGCGGGGCAGGCAGAGCCAGTCGACCGAACCGTCGCGCCCGACCAGCGCGGCGGTCCCGCAGTCTCCGATGAGCGCGTAGTCCTCGATGCGTCCGGCCATCCGCATCGCCCCCCGTCCGCGTCCGCAATGCCCGATAGTTTATCTATGTCATATTATGAGGCCCCCTAGTGCCCTGCTCCTTCGAGACGCCACAGTCTTTCGAGAAGCCCATGCCGGAAGGGGCCGCATCGTGCGACGCCAGAACTGGACACCCGGCTGGATCGACCTGGACACCCCCAACGCGGCCCGGATGTACGACTACTACCTGGGCGGCTCGCACAACTTCGCGGCCGACCGCGAGGCCGCCCGGCGGGCGATGGCGCTCTGGCCGGAGCTCCCGCTGATCATGCGCGCCAACCGGGCCTTCATGCGCCGCGCGGTCCAGTACCTGGCCGCGGAGGGGGTGAACCGGTTCCTGGACATCGGCTCCGGGATCCCGACCCTGGGCTCGGTGCACGAGGTGGCCCGTGAGGTCGACCCGCGGGCCCGGGTGGTCTACGTGGACCGCGACCCGGTCGCGGTCGCGCACAGCACGATGCTGGTCGCCGACGATCCGCTGACCGAGGTCGTCGAGGCGGACCTGACCGATGCGGCGGACCTGCTCGCCCGGCCCGAGGTGCGGCGGCTGCTGGCCCCCGGCGAACCCGTGGCGGTGCTGCTGGTCGCGGTGCTGCACTTCGTCACGGACCAGCAGGCGCCGCACCTCCTGGTGGCGGAGCTGCGCGACGCGATGCCGCCGGGCAGCGCCCTGGTACTCTGCCACGCCGCCCTGGAGGGCCGCCCGGACCAGGCGGGATCGCACCAGGAGATCTACGCGAGGACCGCCACGCCGCTGACGATGCGCAGCGTCGAGCAGATCACCGCCTTCTTCGACGGCTTCGACCTGGTCGATCCCGGGGTGGTGTACCTGCCGCAGTGGCGGCCGGACGATCCGGAGTCGGTCGATCCGCACCCCGAGCGGATGACCGGCCTGGTCGGAGTGGGGCGAAGGCCGTGACCGCGACACCGGACGCCGCACCCGGCGCGGCCGCGGCGCTGCACGAGGGCTGGGCCGAACTGCTGGACCGGCAGGCCCTGTCCATGCACCCGCGGGCGCTGCGCAGGGTCGCCGCCACCACCTCGGACCTGCTGCACCGGGCCGTGAGCGCCTCCCCGATCGACCCGGCGCCGGTCGAGGCGGCGGCCGCGCAGCTGGTGGAGGCGCACTTCACCGACCCCCGGATGCTCAGCGGTGCGGTCCGGCTGCTGCAGGGGCTGCCGCTTCCGGACGGGCGCGGCGGCGAGCTGGCGGCCGCGTTCGCGGCGGGCTGGGCCAGCGCGCTGCGCGACCGCACGCTGCGCGAGCAGGAGGCCATCCGGCTCGCCGTGGACTCCGCCCGCAGGGGTGTGGAGCAGGCGCTGAAGGCCTCCGAGGCCCGGTTCCGGGCGCTGTTCGAGACCGCCGCGATCGGCATCGGCATCGGCGACATCGAGGGCAACATCCTGGCGGCGAACCGCTCGCTGCTGGAGATGTTCGGGGCCCGGCTGGAGGACCTGAAGGACCGCAAGGTGGAGGAGCTGGTGCACCCGGAGGACTCCCCGGTGGTGTGGACCGCCTACCGCGAGCTGGTCCGCGGCGCCCGGGACTCGTTCCAGTGCGACAAGCCGTACTACCGGGGCGACGGCGAGGTCCTCTGGACCCATCTGACCGTCTCGCTGATCAGGGACGAGGGCGGCGCGCCGAACTACCAGGTGGCCATGATGGAGGACATCACCGACCGCTACCGGCTGCAGGACCGGCTGCGCCACCAGGCCACCCACGACCCGCTGACCGGGCTGCCCAACCGGGCCGCCTTCTTCGAGCAACTGGAGCAGCTGTTCGACAAGGCCGGGCCGACCACCCGCTTCGGCCTCTGCTACGTCGACCTGGACGGCTTCAAGGTGGTCAACGACAGCCTCGGCCACGAGACCGGCGACCAGCTGCTGATCCGGGTGGCCGGCCGGCTGCGCTCCGCGCTGACGCCGATGGGGCACCTGGTGGCCCGGCTGGGCGGCGACGAGTTCGTGGTGCTGCTGGAGGACAGCCGCGACGAGCAGGAGGCGGTCTGCGCCGCCCAGACCGTGCTGGCGGCCCTGGACGAGCCGGTGCTGCTCGGCGGGCACCGGCTGGCGGTCGGCGCCAGCATCGGCGTGCTGGAGCGCAGGGTGGCCAGCACCACCCCGGACGCGGCGGTGCGGGCCGCCGACCTGACGCTCTACCGGGCCAAGGAGGCCGGCCGGGGCCAGTGGACCCTCTTCGACGCGGAGAGCAACGCGCAGTCGGTGAGCCGCTACACGGTGTCGGTGCGGATGCCGCTGGCGCTGGAGCGCGGCGAGTTCTTCCTGGAGTACCAGCCGCTGTGCGCACTGGCGGACGGCTCGCTGACGGCGGTGGAGGCACTGGTGCGCTGGCGGCATCCGCTGCTGGGGGTGCTGGGCCCGGACGAGTTCGTGTCCACCGCCGAGGACACCGGGCTGATCCTGCCGCTGGGCCGCTGGGTGCTGGAGCAGGCGTGCGGCCAGGCCGCCGACTGGTCCCGCCGCTTCGGCGCGGCCGCGCCGCAGGTCAACGTGAACATCACCGCCCACCAGGCCCGGAGCCGGGGCCTGGTGACGGACGTGAACCGGGTGCTGCGGGCCAGCGGCCTGGACCCGGGCCGACTGCAGCTGGAGCTCACCGAGAGCGCCGCGATGGGCCCGGAGGACGCCTCCGTGGAGATCCTGGAGTCCCTGGTCGGGCTGGGGGTCTCGCTGTCCGTGGACGACTTCGGCACCGGCTGGTCCAACCTCGCCTACCTCAGGGACCTGCCGGTCTCGGCGCTCAAACTGTCCGGTTCCTTCATCGGTGACCTGAACGGCCAGGAGGACCTGAACGGCCAGGAGGAGGACGGGACGACGGGGCCCGGCAGCGAGGATCACGTGGGATGGCGCATCGTCAGCGGGGTGGTCTCGCTGGCCCACACCCTGGGGCTGACCCTCACCGCCGAGGGCGTCGAGAACGCCGCCACCGCAGAGCGGCTTCGGCGCCTGGGCTGCGACTGGGGCCAGGGCTGGCACTTCGGCCGCCCGGTCCCGCCCTCCGAGATCGACCGCCGGATCGCCGAGGGACCGGTGCGGGGCGCGACCGGACTACCATGAAGGCAGGCGAAAAGAGCGGTATGTCTTGATTGCTGCTCCAGTGCGCAGGACAATGTGCCTGGCACCGGTTATGTGCGCCATGTGGTGGTCGACGCGTCAGCGTCCGAGATCGAACCAGTCGCGCTGCGGGCCGGACCACGTCCCGTCCGACGCGGCGAGCCGAATCCCTCTACCGGAGAGGCATCTCCGATGGGCTCCGCCCGGCGCACCGCCGCCTGCCCCTGCCCTGTCGCCCGCGACTCGCTCTGCACCGCCGTCGAAACCGACGGGCGCGTCCGGGCGTTGGTGCGACCGCACGGACACCCGCTCGGCGTCGACGCGGCCCGTCAGGGGGCCCGCGGTCGCGACCGGGCGGGGGGCGAACCACCATGACCGTGGTGCCGGTCCTCGCCTACCATTCGGTGTCCGAGGAACCACCCTCCTGGATCGCGCCCCGCACGGTCACGCCCAGGACCTTCGCCGAGCAGCTCGACCGGATCACCGACGGCGGCAGGACGGTGGTGCCGCTGCGCCGGCTGGTGTCGGCGATCCGCGGCGGCCCACCGCTGCCGCCCCGGCCGGTCGTGCTCACCTTCGACGACGGCTTCGCCGACTTCTACTGGACGGTGGCCCCGCTGCTGGCCGACCGCGACCTCTCGGCCACGCTCTTCGTGACCACCGGGGCGATCCACCCGCCCGGCGGCCGGCCCAGCGGCAGCCTGCTGCCGCCGGCGCCGATGCTGAACTGGCGTCAGGTCGCCGGCCTGGAGGCCTACGGGATCGACATCGGCGGCCACTCGCGGACCCACCCGCAGCTGGACACCCTGTCCGGGCACCGGTTGTGGGAGGAGATCGCGCTCTGCAAGCGCGAGTTGGAGGATGTGCTGAGCCGGCCGGTGTCGGCCTACGCGTACCCGCACGGCTACTCCACCCCGGCGGTGCGCCGCAAGGTGCAGCGGGCGGGCTGGACCTCGGGCTGCGCCCTGGGCGGGGCACTCGGCTCCACGACCGACGACCCGCTGCGGATCGCCCGGCTGACGGTGCGGGCCGACACCCCGCCGGAGACGTTCCGGCTCTGGACCGAGGGGCACGGCGCCCCGTCGGCACGGACAGGCGAGACGCTCCGCCAGCGCGGCGGACGCGCCTACCGCCGCCTCGTCGCCGGCCTCGGCCACCCCCGTTCCTGACGCAGCGGGCTCTCCGGCCCCGACCGTCGGGGCCCCGCCAAATGACCCTTCCCGCCGTCCCCCGGCCCGGCGTTACGGCTGCCCGACATCACGGCAGCCCAACGTGACGCCCGGACGGCGTTAACGGCTACCCAATGTCACGGCCGCACGAGCTCAAGGCCGGACGCGGTCAAGGCCGGCGCCCGCGGGCGCTCAGCCGCGGGCGGGGCGCAGGGCGGAGGCCGTGAGGCCGACCGCGTAGCCGCCGTAGCAGCGGGCCGCCTCGGCGACGGCGCGCAGCTCTCCGGTGCGACCTCCCGCAGGGCCCGGCGCGGGCCCCAGCGCCCGCACCGCCCGGACCGGCAGCTCCACGCCGAGGATGAGCGCCATCAGGGCCCACGCCTGCCTGCGCGGCCAGTGCGCCCGGGCGTACTCGGTCCGGCTCCGGAGCGAGTAGAACAGCCGGCGGCCGGGGACCTGGCCGGTGCTCACCCCGCCCCGGTGCCGGACCAGGGCGTCGGCGAGGAAGTAGCAGCCGTAACCGGCCCGGCGGGCCCGGTAGGCGAGGTCGACCTCCTCGTAGTAGACGAAGTAGCGCTCGTCGAAGCCGCCGAGCCGGTCGAACAGCGGCCGGCGGATCAGGAAGAACGCGCCGATCACCTGGTCCACCGGGCCGCTGCCGCCGGTCTCGGCCGGTGACAGCCGCTGCCGGGGGACGCGTCCCGGCATCAGCCGGGCCAGGCCGGTCGTCTTGGCCAGGGCCATCGGCAGGGTCGGGAAGCGCGAGCAGGACGACTCGAACTCCCCGCCGTCGCCGACCATCTGACCCCCGCAGATACCCACCCGGGCCTGTTCGGGGCGGTGCAGGAACCCGACCGCCAGGTCCAGGGTCTCCGGGAACAGCACCGTGTCGGGGTTGAGGAACAGCACGTACCCGGCCGGGCCGGCGTCCTTCGCGGCCCGCGCGCCCTGGTTGCAGGCGACGGCGAAGCCGCGGTTGTCCCGGTTCCGGAGGAACCGCAGCGGCAGGCCCGGCTGCCGGTTCAGGTCGGCGACGGCGTCCATCGAGTCGTCGGTCGAGGCGTTGTCCACCACCACCACCGCATGCAGCGTGTACGCGGTGCGGCGGGCGTCCGCTACCGAGCGCAGGCACTCGCGCAGGCACGCCCCGGTGTTCCAGTTGACGATCACGATGTCCAGGACCGGCGGGTCGTCGGAGTGCCTCTGCGTCATCCGCGTTCACCCCGCATCGGCGAGGCCGAGCAGCCGCCGGTAGCACTGGTCGATGGCCGCGCACATGACGGCCGGTTCGAAGGTGGCCCGGACCCGGGTGCGGCCCTGACGGCCCATCGCGGCGGCCTGCTCCGGATGGTCCAGCAGCCAGCCGACCGCACCGGCCATCGCCGCCGGGTCGGCGGGGTCCACCAGCAGGCCGGTCGCGCCGGGCTCCACCAGGTCGGGCACGCCGTTCACGCAGGTGGCCACGGTCGGGCGGGCGGCGGCGAGCGCCTCGGTGAGGGCCCGGCCCAGTCCTTCGTACAGCGAGGAGATGACGAAGACGTCCAGTCCGGCGACGAGCCGGGCCGCGTCCGGGCGGTATCCGGTGACCCGCAGTTCCACGCCCAGCGCGGCGGCCTCCCGGCGCACCTCGTCCTCCAGCGGACCGCCGCCGACCATCACGAACGCGGTGTCCGGGTGGGTGGCCCGGAGTGCGGCCGCCATCCGGACGAAGTCCAGCGGCGCCTTCTGGTGGTCGATCCGGCCGACCGTGCCGACCAGCGCGACACCGGTGGGCACGCCCAGCTCGCGGCGCGCCCCGGCGTCGAAGTCCAGCGGGATGGAGCCGAGTTCCACCGCCGAGGGCACCACCTGCACGCTCCCGGGCGGGGCCAGCCGCTCTTCGACGACCTCCCTGGCCAGCTGCGGCGCCACCGCGAGGAACGCGTCGGTGAAGCGGCGCGGAAACCGCTCCAGACGGCGGTAGGCGGCCCGGCGGACCGGGGGCATCCGGTCGTGGAAGCTGATGCCGTGGAAGGTGTGCACCACCACCGGGGTGCGGCACAGCCGGGCCGCCAGCCGGCCCAGGAAGCCGCCCTTGGCGGAGTGGGTGTGCACCACCGCGAAGCGCTCCCGGCGGATCAGCCGTACCAGCCGGACCAGCACCAGCAGGTCGGCGGGCGTCAGCACCTCCCGGAACCCGCGGATCTCCACGGTGCGGACCCCCGCGGCCCTGGCCCGCTCCCACAGGTCTCCGCCGGGCACCCCGACCACCCACACCTCGTACACCCGCGGGTCCATGCCCACGGCGGTCAGCAGGGTGTTCCCGCCCGCGCCGGCCCAGAACCGGGTGATCACGTGCAGCACCTTGACCCGGGGCGGGGCCGACTGCGGCGGCAGCAGTCCGACCGGTGCCACCGGGCTCGGCGCGGCCGGCCAGGCCGTCATCCCGGCACCGCCGCACGCGGGGCCGGCTCGGCCCGCGCCCGTGCCCAGCGCTCCTCGCGTTCGGCCCGGACCATCGCCGCCAGACCCTCGCGGATCCCCACGGTGGGCCGGTAGCCGAAGGCCCGCCGGGCCACCGAGGTGTCGGCGGAGGTGTGCCGGACGTCGCCGTCCTGCTCCGGGGTCCGCAGCAGCCGTACCGGCGCCGCCAACTCCGAGACGATCGCGATGACCTGGTTCATCGACACCGCGCGGCCGCTGCCGCCGACGTTGGCCACACCGGTCCAGTCGCAGAGCGCGGCCCTGCGCATGGCGGTCACCACGTCGCGGACATAGGTGAAGTCCCTGGTCTGCTCGCCGTCCCCGTGCAACGGGAAGGGCTCGCCGCTGAACGCCGCCGGGACCAGCCGGGCGAACGCCATGTCGGGCCGCTGGCGCGGCCCGTAGACGCTGAACAGCCGCAGCGAGACGGTCGGGATCCCGTGGCAGGTCCGGTAGAGCTCGCACAGGTGTTCTGCGGCGAGTTTGGTCACCCCGTACGGCGACAGCGGCCGGGGGCGCAGGGTCTCGGTGACCGGGTAGCTCTCGGCGTCCCCGTAGACCGAGGAACTGGACGCGTAGACGAAGCGGCGCGGCGGGGCCGTCCTGGCGGCCTCCAGCAGGCACTGGGTCGCCTGGACGTTGCGTTCCAGGTAGACGGCGAACTGCTCGCCCCAGGAGCCGCGCACCCCCGGCTGCCCGGCCAGGTGGTAGACCACCTCGGCCTCGGCGAGCAGTGGTTCCAGGGGCAGTTCCAGCAGGTCGCCGCGGACGAAGCCGAACCGCTCCCGGCCCAGCAGCCCGGCGAGGTTGCGCTCCTTGCGCAGCGGATCGTAGTAGTCGGTCATCGCGTCGACCCCCACGACGCTGTCCCCGCCGGCGAGCAGGTGCTCGCAGAGGTGGGACCCGATGAATCCGGCCGCGCCGGTGACGAGGGCTCGCACCCGGAACCACCTCCACGGATCACGACGGTTGCCGGTCGGCTCGGTCGAGACGCCCGGTCCAGCCTCCTCTGACGCTAGGTCAGCGCCTGCTCCGGGTGATCCCGTCCCGGCACGAGATCGGCTACGTCATCCGCGCGAGCCGGCTCCACCGCTCCCAGGACCTGGCGGAGCGTCCGCAGCACCAGGCCGAGGTCGCGCAGCGGCGAGCGGGTGGCCAGGTACTCCGCGTCCAGGGCCACCCGGCGCGGCACCAGGACGTCGAGGTAGTAGCCCTCCGGGTCGGGGACGCCGTCGGGCGGCGCCGCGAGCTCACTCGCCCTGAGCTGCACCGGGCCGGTGATCCCGGGCCGGTGGTCGAACACCCACCGGCAGTCCCGGGGGTAGCGGCGCGCCATTCCGGGGGTCTCCGGACGCGGCCCCACCAGCGTCATGTCGCCGCGTACCAGGTTGACCAGCTGCGGCAGTTCGTCCAGGTGGGCGCGGCGCAGCAGGGCGCCGACGGGGGTCACCCGGGGGTCGGCGGCGCCGGTCAGTTCCGGCCCCTCCGATCTCCAGCGCATGGAGCGGAACTTGTAGAGGGTGAACTCTGCTCCGCCCTCCCCCACCCGCTGCTGGCGGTAGACCGCCGGGCCCCGGCTGCTGCCGCGCACCAGCAGTGCGATCCCGCCCAGCAGCGGCGAGAGCCCGACGAGGGCGAGCGAGCCGACGGCGACGTCCACCGCGCGCCGCACGGACGCCGGCCGCCGAGGCCCGGCCGGCGGCCTGCGCACAGCGGTGAGCCCGGAGCATCCCGGCCCCGCCGCATACGGCGCGGGGGGCGGCGGTGCGGGGTGGACGTGGAGCGGTGCGGGGGAGGGCGGAGTGGGGGGCTCGGGGGCGGCGGGCGGTGGCAGTTCCAGCGCGGAGCGCCAGGCGGGGAGCCAGGCCTGGAAGGAGTACTGGCGGCGGGTGACGTCGTGGGCCCGTGCGCCCAGCCGGGCGCGTCTGTCCGACGAGCAGTCCAGCAGGCCGAGCAGGACTTCGGTCCACTCGCCGGGCTCGCGCGGTGCGGCCGCGCCGAAGCGGTCGAGTATCTCCTCGTTCACCCCGATCGGGTCGGCCACGGCCGGCACCCCGGCGGCGCCGTACTGGAGCAGCTTGTATCCGCACTTGCCCCGGCTGTACGGGGTGTCGGGGAGCGGCATCAGCCCCAGGTCGAGCTCAGCGAGCACCGTCCGCTGCACGGCCTCGGACCAGGCGACGCGGTCGATGAGCCGCTCCAGCGGCCCGAGCGAGCGGCGGGTGGTGCCGATCAGGGTGAGCCTGGCGCCGGTCCTGGCATGGACCTCGGCCAACGCGTCCGCGACCAGCAGCAGGTAGCACTCGTTGCCGGGCGAACCCAGCCAGCCGAGCCGGGGCGGATCGTGCAGCTCGTAGCCGGTCTTGCGCAGATAGCTGGCCGGATCGACGCAGCTGGGGATGATCCGGACGTCGTGGTGGTATCCCGACGCCCAGTCCGCGAGCACCGGGCAGCCCGCCACCACGCGGTCGGCCGCGCCCACCGCTGCCAGCGCCTTGGCCGCCTTGGGGGCCCAGCGGCGGGCCAGGCCGCCGTCCCCGTGGTCCCACTGCAGCGCGTCGTCGAAGTCGTACACCGCGAAGCCTGCGGCGGCCATCAACCGCCGTTCCAGGCCGCCACGGCTCAGCGGCGACGCCTCCCGGTGCAGCAGCAGCCGTTCCGGCCGGGCGTCGGCCAGTTCCCGGAGCCGCCGTTCGGCACGGGCCACCGCGGCCGGGCGCCGGGCCAGTTGCGCGGGCCTGGCGTCGCGCCGGGACAGGTAGCTGCTGACCACGAAGTCGGCGTCGACCCGGTCCAGCCACTCGAAGACCCGTACCCGCGCGCTCCCCGCGCCACGGCCGTAGGGCGTGACCGCGCAGTTGGGCGCGGGCGCGTCCCGCATCCCCGGGTCCTGCGCGGGCAGTTCCTGCGCGGGCAGCTCCTGCGCGGGCACCGCTGCGCGGTCGTCCCGCGTGGACACGTCCTGTGCGTGTCTGTCCCGGACCAGCATGGCCTGCCTCCACCGGCGGATGGGACACCCACGCTAGGCAGCAGCACGACGACGACGGCTCCCGCATTCGGACGACATTCCGGCAGCCGTTCGCGGTAGCACGTCCACCGCACATTGCCTGATGCCTGCTCACCGCCGACCCTCGGCCGCAGGGCCCCTGTCGCGCAAGGGCGGTCGTGCATAAGGCCTAGCGCGACTGGTCCCCCCGCCGGATCCGGAGGCCATGGGTCCGCTCCTAGGCTGGGGACCGCCGATCGAGTCGGGCTTCTCACCCGTACCCGGGGAGAGGGCCCGCGCGCCGCCGCAGTCGGGAGACTTCCATGCAGAACCAGATCTCTGGGCAACACGTTCTGATCACCGGTGGCATGGGATTCATCGGGGCGTCACTCGCCAGGACACTGCTGGACGGCGGCAACTCGGTGACCCTGCTCGACGCGGCCGGGCCGGAAGGGTCCACCGCGCAGGCGCTCGGCGTGACCGGTCACCCCCGGGTCCGCTGCGTCCGGGGCGACATCACCGACCGGCGCACCTTCCGTCTCCTCGGCGAGGACTACCAGTACATCGTCCACGCCGCGGCGGTACTGGGCGTCGAGCGGGTGTGCCGCGAGAGCATCCTGACACTGGACGTCAACATCCGCGGCACCCAGCTCTGTCTGGACTTCGCCGCCCGGCAGCGCGCGCTGCGGCGGATCCTGGTCCTCAGCACCAGCGAGGTCTACGGCCGCTACGCCGGCGGGGCCGCCGAGACCGCGTCCATCCGGCTCGACCGCGACTCGCTGCGCTGGAGCTACGCGGCGAGCAAGGCCGCGGGCGAGTTCCTGGCCATGGCCTACCACGCCGAGCGCGGGGTACCGGTGTCGCTGGTGCGCCCGTTCAACATCTACGGTCCGTACCGCTCCGAGGGCAACGCCATGACGACCTTCGTCAGCCGCGCGCTCCGCGGCGAGGCGATCGTGGTGACCGGTGACGGCGCGCAACGGCGCTCCTGGTGCTTCATCAGCGACTTCCTCGACGGCGCGATCCGCTGCCTGAGCAGCGACGCCGCGCTGGGCGAGACCTTCAACATCGGCAACGACGCCACCTCCCTGTCGATCCTCGAACTCGCCCGGCTGGTCGTGGAGCAGAGCGGTTCCCGCTCACCCGTCCAGGTGCGCGGCGACCGGACCGCGGACGTCGTCGACCGTGCCCCCGACATCGGCAAGGCCCGCCGGGTGCTGGGATACCGGCCCACGGTGGGCCTGGTGCCGGGCGTAGCGGCCGTGATCGAGGCGACGCGCACGGACGCACGGCCGGTCCGGCCGGCCAGGCCGTCCAGGCCGTCCCGTCGGCGCCTCACCACGGTCCGCTGACCCACGGGCCGAAAGAGGGCTGCCTTGACGGACGAAGGAGGGTGCCATGACTCTCGTCGCTGACATCCGGCGCGGCACCGCCGTGGTGGGCGTGGTGGGACTGGGATATGTGGGACTGACGAACGCCATCGCCTTCGCCGAGGCCGGGTTCCGCGTGGTCGGGCTCGATGTCGAACCCAGCCGGGTGGCCCGGATCGGCAGGGGCGAGAGCCACCTGGAGCACGTCCCGCACCGGGACGTCGCACGCCAGGTGACAGCCGGACGGCTCACCGCCACCACCGACTTCTCCGTCGTCGCGGAACTCGACTGCATCCTCATCTGCGTGCCGACACCGGTCCGGCACGAGGGGCCGGTGCCCCAGCCGGACCTGTGCCATGTGAAGGCCGCGGCCGAGCTGATCCAGCCCCTGCTTCGCCGGGGCAGCCTGATCGTGCTGGAGTCCACCACCTACGCGGGCTGCACCGAGGAGGTGCTGCAGCCGATCCTGGAGCGCGGCGGCCTGCTGGCCGGCCGCGACTTCCTGCTCGGCTACGCGCCCGAGCGGGTGGACCCCGGCAACGCGCGCTTCGCGCCGGCCGGGATCACCCGCGTCGTCAGCGGCTGCGGGGCGTTGTGCCGGGAGGCGATCGAGACCCTGTACGCCAAGGTGTTCAGCACCGTCGAGACGGTCTCCTCGATCCGCGCCGCCGAGATGTGCAAGCTCTTCGAGAACACCTTCCGCTGGGTCAACATCGGCCTGGTCAACGAGCTGAAGATGCTCTGCGACCGCCTCGGGATCGACGTCTGGGAGGTGGTCGCGGCGGCCGCGACCAAACCCTTCGGCTTCATGCCCTTCCAGCCCGGCCCCGGCGTCGGCGGACACTGCATCCCGGTCGATCCGTACTACCTGGCCTGGAACGCCCGTCAGCTCGGCCTTGAGGCCCGCTTCGTGTCGGCGGCCGGAAGCGTCAACGACCGCATGCCCGAGTACGTGGTCCAGCGCACCGCCGAGGCCCTGCGGGCCGGCGGCGGGCAACTCGCCGGGGCCCGGCTGCTGGTGGTCGGCGTCGCCTACAAGCGCGACATCGACGACATCCGGGAGAGCCCGGCGGTGACCGTGATGCGCATGCTGCACGACCGGCACGCCCTGGTCGACTACCACGACCCGCACGTCCCCGAACTGGCCGAACACCTGGTCGGCCGGTACGCGGTGAAGTCCGTCCCGCTGTCGCCGGAGGCGATCCGGAGTTACGACGCGGTACTGATCCTGGTGGACCACTCCGACATCGACTGGGCAGACCTGATCACCCACGCCGCCCTGGTCGTCGACACCCGCAACGTCACCGCCCAACTCACCGCAAGCCCGACCTACCACGGCCCGCACATCGTGAAGGCCTGACGCGGGTGAGCGCTCAGACGAGCAGGGACTCCAGCGGCTGCAGGGTGCGGTCCCAGGCGAGCCGGCCGGCCTGGGCGTAGGCCTCGTCGCTGAGCCGCTGCCACTCGGCCGGGTCACCGAGCGCGGCGACCGCAGGGCCGAAGGTGGACTCGTCGTACGGGACCGAGCCGCGCAGCCCCTCCAGGTGGCGCCGCCAGGACGGGACCAGGACCGGCAGGCCGTGGGCGAAGTACTGCAGGTGCTTGGCCGAGAAGCCGTCCCGGCGCAGCTCGTCCCGGGTGCAGGTGACCAGTCCGAGCTGGTAGTCGGCGAGCACCTCGGGGGACGCGTAGCCGAGGTGTCTCAGGCCCAGCCGGGGGTCCGGCGGCGGGCCGCCGTAGACGTCGATGTGCGGGTACAGCCGGGTGAGCCGCGCGAGCAGGTCGAGGTTGATGAACCGCGAGCTCAGCGAGCCCAGGTAGGCGATCCGCGGCGGGTCACGGAACCGGGCCCGCCGCGGCGAGGGCACGCAGCCGAAGTTCAGCGTCAGCAGGTTGCGTCCGCTGATCCCGTAGTGCTCGACGGCGTAGCGGGCGTAGGAGTCCCAGTGGAAGGCCAGATGGTCCACGCCCTCGAACAGTGCCGCCTCCCGGCGCCGCAGGCTGCGGTGCTGGCGGCCCGTGAGCCTGCCCTCCAGCAGCAGTTCGTCGGCCCACGGGGTGGGGCAGTCGTACAGCGTGCGGGCGGGACCGGCCCCGGTCAGCACGCCCGCGTCGTAGGGCTCCTCACAGACGATCAGGTCGAACTCGTCGAGCGGCAGCGAGGAGCGCAGGATGCCCCGGCGCAGCCTCTGGTCGGCCAGCAGCAGGTGGTACGACAGGGTCCGGCGGAGTCCCTCGCGGCGGAGCAGCAGGGCGGACGCCGCCTCGGTCGCGTACAGGGCGAGCCTGCGCGGCGCCGGGGCGGGGAGCCGGCTGCCGACGCTGCCGGGCCGGGCGGAGGCGCGGCTGAGCCGGTAGGTGTCGACCAGGGTCACCTGGTGGCCCCGCTCCCGCAGGAAGCGCTGGACCTGGAGCGGCTTCAGCTGGTTGGCATAGCCGTCCAGCTGGCAGACGACCAGTACCCGCTTGCCCGCCGGGCGCGGTTCCTCCGCGGCGGTCCGCGGTCCCTCCCCGGTGGTCGGTGTGGCGGCAGTCATCCCGCACCTGCCTTCTCCGGTGCCGTTGCTCCCTTGCCGGTGCGCGGCGTGGCCAATGCTTGGCGGCGGCGCCCGCGTTGGCACCGCCGTGCCGCCATCGCACCGCTCTGCCGTCACCCTACGTGGACGGAGCCGGGCCGGTCGCGGGTGATCCGTAGATGGCGTACGAGAAGTCGTCCTGCCACCGGATCCCGGGCTCGCGGGCCGTGCCTAGGTTGTGGACAAGGTCACGTCCGCTCTGAGGAGGCCCGCGATGCACGTGTCGATGGTCGACGCGACGGTGGTCGACGGCGGAGCGTCAGCAGTGGCGTCCGAGGTCGACGAGTCGCCGATCCCCTTCGCGCGCACCGAGATCTGCCCGGAGGCGCGCGAGGCCGCGCGGCTGGTGCTGGAGTCGGGCTGGGTGAGCGCCGGACCGCAGACGGGGCTGTTCGAGCGCGAGTTCGCGGACCGGGTCGGGGCCCGGCACGGCGTGGCGGTGAGTTCCTGCACCGCCGCCATCGAACTCGCGCTTCGGGCACTGCGACTGCCGCCGCAGAGCGTGGTCCTGGTCCCGACCCTGACCTTCTGCGGCGCCGCGCAGGCCGTGGTGCACGCGGGACTGCGGCCGCTGCTGGTCGACGTCGATCCGGGGACGGCGATGCCGACGCCCGGCACCGTCGCCCACGCGGTCCGGGACTGCGGGCCGGCCCAGGCGATGATGGTGATGCACTACGGCGGGTCCCCCGCGCCGGTGGAGGAGCTCGCCGAGGCGGCCGGACTGCCGCTGCGGCGGGTCGTCGAGGACGCCGCACACGCCCTCGGCACGTCCGTCGGCGGCCGCCCGGTGGGCTCCCTCTCCGAGGCGACCTGCTTCAGCTTCTACGCCACCAAGAACCTGCCGATCGGCGAGGGCGGCATGGTGACCACCGACGACGACGATCTCGCCGAGTGGGTGCGCCGGGCCCGGCTGCACGGCATGTCGGCGGACGCCTGGCGGCGCAACCTCCCCGGCGGCAGCTGGCAGTACACCGTCGACGAGGCCGGACTCAAGGCGAACATGACCGATCTGCAGGCCGCCATCGGGCGCGCCCAGCTGCACCACCTCGGCGACTGGCAGCACCGGCGCGAGGTCCTCGCCGCCCGGTACACCGGGCAGCTGCGGTCCGTGCCGGGGCTGGTGCCGCCGTCGGCCCCCCGGATCGGACGCCACGCCTGGCACCTGTACGCGATCCGCGTCCTGGAGCGGTACGGGATGTCCCGGGACGAGCTGCTGTCCTGGCTGGCCGAGCGGGGCATCGGCAGCTCCGTGCACTTCATCCCGCTGCACCAGCTCTGGTACTTCCGCCGCACCGCGCTGCGCCCCCCGGAGGGGCTGCCCGGGGCGGACGCGCTCTTCCCGCAGCTGCTCTCGCTGCCGCTGCACCCAGGGCTCACCGACGACCAGGTCGACCGCGTCTGCGCTGCGCTCGCGGCGGCGCCGCAGGCACAGCAGCCCCGCACGCAGCGAGCCGACACCCCGGCCCCGCAGGCGCAGGAGCCGCACCCGCACGCGTCGTCCGCGCAGGCCGCGCCCGTGCCGGCAGATTCCGCGCAGGCCGCGTCCGTGTGGGCAGAGTCCGTGTGGGCAGAGTCCGCGCCGGGGCCGGATCCGGAGCGGAGCCCTCATGACTGACGGCCGACCGCCGCGCGGAACCACCGGCCTGCGGACCCTCATCGTCGGGGCCGGCCAGGCCGGTCGAGCGCTGGCCCGCGACCTGCTGCGGGTGCCGGAGTTCGGCCTCGCGCCGGTCGGTTTCCTGGACGACGACCCGGACAAGCCGGGCAGCGGCCCGCTGCCCCGGCTGGGCGCGCTGGACCAGACCGGACCGGCGGTCACGGCGCACCGGATCGAGGCCGTCGTGGTGGCAATCCCCGGGCTGCCCGCCGAGCGCTTCCACCAGGTGGCGGCGGCCGGGGCGACGGCCGGAGCCAGCGTGCGCTACCTGCCCTCGTTCACCGCCGCGCTGCGGCACGACCCACGCGGTACCGATCGCCTCCCCGACCCGCGCAGCGCCCTCGGCGGCTCGGGTGGTGGCGGCACGCTGGACATCAGCCGCCTGATCGGCCGCCAGGACCCGACCGCCGCAGGCCCTGAGGCCGTGGGCCCCGATGCGGTGAGTGCCGAGGCGCGGGACGCCGTCGCCGGGCGCCGGGTGCTGGTGACCGGCGCCGGTGGATCGATCGGCAGCGCGCTGTGCCGCGCCCTGCGCGCCCTCGGGCCGGAGCGACTGTTCCGTCTCGACCACGACGGCTCCAACCTCTACGGCTGCAACCTCTACGGCCAGGCCCGCGACGACGACGTGGTGATCTCCGACATCCGCGATCGTGCCCGGCTTGAACAGGTGTTCCACCAGCTGCGACCCGACCTGGTGTTCCACACGGCCGCGCACCACCACCTGGCGATGCTCGAACACCATCCCTGCGAGGGTGTGAAGTCGAACGTGCTCGGCACCGACCACCTGGTCCAGGTCGCCATGAAGACCGGCGTCGAGCGCTTCGTCCTGGTCTCCACCGACAAGGCCGCCGATCCCGTCTCGGTGCTCGGGGCGACCAAGCGGCTGGCCGAGTCGCTCGTGCAGGCCCGGCACACCGCGTCCACCGTCTTCGCCGCCGTCCGGCTCGGTGATGTGCTGGACAGCCGCAGTTCACCGCTCGCCGCCCTCTCCGCCCAACTGCGGTCGGGGGCGCCGGTGACCGTGGCCCACCCGGACCTGACCCGCTTCTACCTGACCGTCGATGAAGCCACCGCGCTGGTGCTGGAGGCTGCCGGGCTGGCCACCGGCGGTGAGGTGTTCGTCCTGGAGCTGGGCGCACCGGTGCGCGCGCTGGACCTGGTGCACCGACTCGCCGAGCAACTCGGCACGGAGCAGCCGCAGATCGGGTTCACCGGACTGCGGCCGGGCGAGAAGCTGAACGAGGCGCTGTTCTCCGAACGCGAGCGGCGCCGTCCCACCACGCACCCCCGGATCCGGGCCGCGGTGCCGTACTCGCCGCGCGAGCTCGGCTTCATACCGCTCGGCCTGCCCGGCCTCTACGCCGCCGCCGAGCGCAACAATGCCGCCGAGGTACGCAGCAGGCTCGCCCGGCTGCTCCCGGGATTCCCGCCGCCGGAGCGTACGGCCCCGTCGGCCACCGCCGAGCGGCAGTTGGTACCGGCTGCCACTCCGTACGCGGGAGGCATCTGATGCTGCGCCGCCGCAAAGCAGGCCGAAGCGAGGAAGGTCCGGGCGTGGAAGGTCCGGGTGTTGAGGCTCCGGGCGTGGAGGGTGCGGACACCCTCGGTGGCGTATCGCGGCACCGACGTCGGCGCCGCATCCTGCTCTCGCTGCTCGCCGCGCTGGTGGTGCTGCTCGCGCTCGGCGCCGGCGGAGTCTGGTACGGCGTCAACCACTACGCCGGCCAGGTGCAGCGGATCCCCAACGCGCTGCCTACCGTCCCCGCCTCGCAGCGTCCGGTGAAGCCGGCCGCCGAGGCCGGCGCGGTGACCTTCCTGCTGATCGGCACGGACTCGGAGTCGACGGTGCCGACCACGGGCAACGCGGCCAAGGCCCCACTGTGGGTGTACGGGGCGCAGCAGAGCGACACCATCATGCTGCTGCATCTGACCGCCGACCGGAAGAACGCGTACGTGATCTCGATCCCGCGCGACACCTGGGTGCCGATCCCCGGCCACGGCAGCGCGAAGATCGACGCGGCGTTCTCCTGGGGCGGCCCGCCGCTGCTCATCCAGACCGTCGAGCAGCTCACCAACGTCCGGATCGACCACTTCGGCGCGATCGACTGGAGCGGTTTCAAGGCACTCACCGACGCCGTCGGCGGCGTGACCATCACCATCCCGAGCAACTCCTACGACTCCGAGCAGAACATCCACTGGACCGCCGGGACCTACACCATGAACGGCACCACCGCCCTGGCCTACGTCCGGCAGCGCTACGGCTTGCCCAACGGTGACCTGGACCGGATCGCCCGGCAGCAGAACTTCCTCCGGGCGCTGATGTCGAAGACCTCCGGCGAGTTCTCGCTGACCAACCCGTTCGGGGTGAACCGGGTGCTGGACGCGGTCACCAAGGCGGTCAGCGTGGACGATCAGCTGTCCAACGGCGACCTGCGCGATCTCGCGCTGAGCCTGGTCGGCCTCAAGGCCGGCAACGTGACCTTCGCCAGCGCTCCGCTGGGCCAGTTCATCACCGTGGACGGCCAGGACGCGCTGACGCTGGACCCGAGCCGGACCCCGCAGCTCTGGCAGGCGATCAGCCACGACAGCCTGCCGTCCTGGATCCACCAGTACGGCGGCGACACCGTGCTTCCGGCCGCAGTGCAGTGAACGGCCGAACGGGTGAAGGTGCGCCCCGCCGAACGGGTGAACGTGTGAAGCGGCACCATCGCGTCTCAGCGGCGCACCGGCGGGGAGGCCAGCTCCACGCCGAGGCGGTTGGCGAGCGCCACGGCCTCCAGCCGCGAGTGCACGCCGAGCTTGTCGAGGACGCTCTGCACGTGGGTGCGGGCGGTGTTGGTGGTCATGCTGAGCGCATGCGCGATCTCGGTCGTGCCGTCGCCCTGGGTGAGCCGCCGCAGCACCTCCAGTTCCCGCTGGGTCAGCCAGCGGAACGGTTCGCTGGGGCCGTTCCGCCGGCTTCTGGCGTGCCGGATGGTCTCCAGGGCCAGCACCGGTTCGATGAACAGCTCGCCGGACGCGACTCGCCGGAGCGCGCCGTCGAGCACGTCGATGCCCTGGTCCTTGCTCAGGTAGCCGGCCGCGCCGGCCTCCATGGCGGCCGCCACCAGCACCGGGTCCGGGTCCCGGGAGAGCGCCAGGATCCGGACCTCCGGCTCGTAGCGGTGGATCAGCCCGATCACGTCGACGGCCCGGCCGTCCTCCAGGTACAGGTCCAGGACGCAGATCTCCGGACGGTGCGCGAGCACCGCGCGCATCAGCCCGCTGCGGGAGGTGGCGGTGGCCTTGACCTGGTGGCCCCGGCCGACCAGGGCCAGCGCCAGAGCGTCCGCGAGCAGCCGGTGCGCGTCGGCCACGATCAGTTCCACGACGGGCCCTCCTTCCGGGGCGGACGCTGCCGGTGTGCCCTTCCCGGGCTGCGTCCTCCCCGGCTGCATCCTTTCCGGCTGCGTCCCCTTCAGAGAAGCAGACCGGAACCGACCCGGCCACCAGTGGCGGGCCCGCGCACCCCGTGACAGCCTCGAAGGCATGTCGGGCGCGATCAGCATCGTGGTGGCCGACCGGCGCCGTACGGTGGCCGAGGTCCTCGCGACGGGGCTGCAGCACAGCGGGATGGCGAGCCGCGCCGTCACCGGAATGGCCGAGGCGCGCAGTCTGGTCGCGGCCGGGCACGGCGACGTGGTGGTGGCCGACATCGGCCTGCTGAACGCGGACGGCCTCCCCGAGGAGGGCCTCCCGTGGGTCCGCGAACTCAACGTGCCGGTGATCGTCCTCAGCGAGGGCGGCGGCAGCGACGATCTGGCCTGCGCGGCCGTCCGCGCGGGGGTCCGGGGATGGGTGCCCAAGAACAGCTCGCTGCGGCACCTGGTGATGGTGATCGGCGGGGTGCTGCGGGAGGAGACCTGGATCCCGCCGCCGCTGCTGACCCGGGTCCTCGACGAACTGCTGACCCTGCGGGAGACCCAGGAGCAGGGCGCGGAGTTGCTGTCCGGCCTCACCAGCCGCGAACGCGAGGTGCTGAGCCTGCTCTGCCTGGGGCTGAGCCGGCCGGAGATCGGGCGGCGGCTCTTCCTGTCGACCAACACCGTGCGCACCCATGTGCAGAACCTGATGATCAAACTCGACGTGCACTCCTCGGTCGCCGCAGTGGCCCTGGCCAACCGGGTCGGTCTGGCCCAGCCCCTCGACGACCCCGGCCGCGCGTCGTGATCCCCCTGACCGTCGTGATCCCCCCGCGCACCGTGACGCCCGCGCGGGGAGCCGCGTCCGGCACGGTCCCGCCGGCCGAGGAGCTTGACCATGGGCGCACACAGCCCAAGAGTGGGCCGATGATCTCCGCACACTCCGCCACCGGTCCGACCCGCCACCACGACCACCGCGATCGCAGCGCCCGCCGCGACCGGCCGGCCGGTGTCACGGCCGTGGCCGCCGCCGCGGTTTGGCTCGCCGCTCTGCTCAGCGGCTGCAGCTCGGCCGGGCCGACGACCCCCCGTCCCGGCACCTCCGTCGCGGCCACCGGCGGAGCAGCGGTGCCCCGGCCGGACCATGTGGTGGTGGTCGTCGAGGAGAACCACTCCTACGCCGACATCATCGGCAACACCGCGGCCGCGCCGTACCTCAACTCGCTGGCCGGGCAGGGAGCTTCGTTCACCCACTCGTTCGCCGTCACCCACCCCAGCGAGCCCAACTACCTGGCGCTGTTCTCCGGTTCGACGCAGGGCGTGACCGACGACTCCTGCCCGCACTCCTTCGCCGGACCGGACCTCGGCTCAGAACTCACCGGTGCGGGGCTCAGCTTCGCCGGCTACTCCGAGGACCTGCCCGCCACCGGCTCCACCAGCTGCGACAGCGGCGCGTACGCCCGCAAGCACAACCCCTGGCTGAACTTCACCGACGTGCCCGGCACGGCGAACCAGCCCTGGACCGCGTTCCCGCACGACTACACCCGGCTGCCGACGCTGTCCTTCGTCGTCCCCAACCTCGACCACGACATGCACGACGGATCGGTCCAGCAGGGCGACAGCTGGCTGCGCCAGAACCTCGGCGGCTACGCCACCTGGGCGAAGACCCACAACAGCCTGCTCGTGGTCACCTGGGACGAGGACGACCAGAGCCAGGCCAACCAGATCCCCACCCTCTTCATCGGCGAGCAGGTCCGCCCCGGGCAGTATGCCGAGACCGTCGACCACTACCGCCTGCTGCGCACCCTGGAGGACGCCTTCCAGCTCCCCCACGCCGGTTACGCCGCGTCGGTGACCCCCGTCGTCGACGCCTTCCGCCCCACCCCTCCGTGACCTTCCGCGGGGCGCAGAGGGTCCGCTGAGCCGGTCCGCCGTTGCTGTCGCGCAAATGACGTAGCCGAAGTCCCGCCGCTGGCGCATCCTGCCTCGACCGCGGCTTCGTACGGTGAAGGCATCCGGTAGTCACCGTGCCCCGGCCGGGACGGAGGAGTCCGATGGACCTGCGCGACTACGTCAGAGTGCTACGCGAGCGGTGGAGGTTCGTCATCGCCAGCCTGCTGATCGGTCTGTGCGTCGCCGGAGCGGCGATCGCCCTGACACCGCGGACCTATACCGCGCATGCCCAGCTCTTCGTCGCCACCAGCGACACGAACAGCGCCAACGCCTACCAGGGCGGCCTGTTCTCCCAGGAGCGGGTCCAGTCGTACACCCAGATCATCGACAGTCCGTCCGTCATCAACGGCGTCATCTCCACGCTGGGTCTGCACACCACGGCCGAGAAGCTCGCCGGACAGATCAGCGCCACCGCGCCGCTGGACACCGTCCTGATCGACATCAAGGTGACCGACACCTCGCCGCATCAGGCACAGGCCATCGCCAACGCGACGGCTACCCAGTTCACCAGGTTCGTGTCGAGCATCGAGCCGGCATCGCCGAGCGGAGTCCCGCTGGTCAAGGTCAGCGCGGTCGGGCCGTCCGCGGCGCCGACCTCGCCGACGAGCCCCCAGCCGGCGCTCTATCTCGGCATCGGGGCCCTGGCCGGCCTCGCCATCGGCATCACCGGCGCGCTGCTGCGTGCGGCGCTCGACACCCGGATCAAGACCCGCGACGACGTCCGCCAGGAACTCGGCCTGAGGACGCTCGGCGCCGTGCCCGCCAACTCCTCGTCGCGACGCAGGCCGCAGACCGAGGACACGCCCCGGTCGGCGCGGACCGAGGCCGTCGATCAGCTCTGCACCAGCATCCGGTACCTCGGCGGCGGCGATCCGGCCCGGTCGCTGGTGGTCACCAGCGCGCTCCCCGGCGAGGGCAGAACCACGACCGCCGTCGACTTGGCGTTGAGCCTGGCACAGGCCGGCCGCCGGGTCGTGCTGGTCGAGGCTGATCTTCGCCGGCCACGGCTGGCCGAACTGCTCGGCCTGCCGGGAACGGTCGGGCTCACCGACGTCCTGCTGGGAACGGCCGAACTCGACGACGCCGTGCAGGACTGGGGCGACGGGCTGCTGCGGGTCGTGGTCAGCGGCGGAACCGCGGCCGACCCCACCGAACTGCTCGCCAGGCCCGCCCTGGGCGACCTGCTGCGCGCCCTGGAGACGCGCGCGGACCTGGTGCTGCTGGACAGTCCGCCTCTGCTGCCGTTCACCGACGCCGCCGTGCTCGCCGCGGAGGCCGGCGACGCCTGCCTGGTCGTGCGGGCCGGTCGGACCTCCCGCGCGCAGGCACGGCGTGCCCTGGACAGTCTGGCGGCGGTCGACGCCCGGATGCTGGGCGTCGTCCTCACCACGGCGGCCGGGGAGCGGTCGGACGATGTCCGCCACGGCCGCGGTGCGGCCTCGGACGGGACCGCGGCACGCTCCGGACCGCGTCCGACCCCCTGGAAGGCTGACCGGAACGGCGGACCCAGACCACCCCGGTCGACGACGGTGAACGGCGTGCCGGTCCTGACGCTCGACCCCCCGAGCACTCGCGCCGGCAAACGCCGCACCTAGCATCCGCCCAGGTCAGGCAGCGATGTCACCGCAATCGATAGCACTGGTCCTCGGGATCACCGCTCTGCTGGCCGTGATCCCGATCCTGGCTGCGGCCCGCCACGCACTGGCGTTCGGCGACTGGGACCTGACCGCGACGTTCGTCCTCGCCGTCGGGGTGGTCGCGAGTCTGCCCACGATCGTGTCCAGCCTCGGCTCGTCCCAGCCGGTGACGACGAACGCCTTCGGCAATGTCGAAGTAGGGCTGTCAGCCGGCGCCTACCGGTTGGACCAGGCCGGCAACGCCGCGCTGCTCGCCGGAAGCGTGCTCTTCTTCGCGCTGAGGTGCTTCAGCGGCAGGGTGCGGATCAACGTCGCCCCGCTGATCGCCGCCGGAATCTGTCTGGTCACCGCTACCTCCGACGCGCTGAACGGCCATCAGATGTTCGTGAGCAGGCAGGTCGTGCTGCTGGCCGTACTCCTGGCCGCCGCTGTCGCCCGACCGGGTCGCTCCGCCTTCCTCGGCGCGGCCGCGACCGGACTGCTGCTGACGTTCATGGGTGGGGTACGCGCGCTGATCAACGCCAACGCCGTGTTCCGCGACTGCCGATCCGACAAGTGCAGTGTCTTCGGGGTCCTCTACACCGGCGTGTTCCCCAACGAGAACACCTTCGGGCTGGCGCTGGCACTCTCCATCCCGTTCATCTGGATCGCGCTGCGCGGCCCGGTCCGGGTGGTCCTCGCGTTCTACGTGGGCGCTGTCGTGCTCGTGACCGGCAGTCGACAGGCCACCGCGACCGCCGTCGCCGCGCTGTTGTTCCTGCTCCTCCTCGCCCCCCGCCTGCGCGAGCCGAGGAGCGGGGACGACGCCGACGCGAGATCCGGCTCGACGGGGAGGAGTTGGCTGGCGCTGGGAGGCATCGCCGTGGCGGCCGGCACCAGTGTGGTCCTGCCGTTCCTGAACCTCGGCCCCGACGCGCTGTCGCAGCGGGAGGCCTACTGGAGCCTCGCCAGGGGACAGTTGCAATCCTCGCCGATCATCGGGTTCGGAGCCAAGGCCTGGGCCGACCTCTACCAGGTCGGGCAGATCCCGGTGGCGCTCACCTACTCGCTGCACAACCAGTGGCTCGACGTCCTCTACGCGGGCGGGATCATCGGCCTCGCCGGCTTCCTCGCGCTGCTCGGCTACCTGCTGCTGCGCGGCGGCAGCTCCGGCCTCGCGGTCGCGTCCTGCGTCATCATCCCGGTGCTGGTCACCGGGAGCCTGGAGCGACCGTGGTCCTTCGGCATCAACGACTGGCTCAGCTTCACCCTGGTTGCCGCCACACTGATCCCGGTGACGGCGCGCGGCAGTGCGGGGCGCGCCGGCACCGGGCCGACGGACCGGAGGAGGCGCCAGTGGCTGTCTGGGGCCCATGCCCTCACTGCCCCACCGGTCGGCCGGTCAACGATTCCACCGTGGACTCCGACGGGCGGAGAGCCTCGTCCCACGCCGGTCAGCGCGCCTGGGCACAGGGTTCGTCCCTGATCCGCCGCCACTTGCCTTGTCACCCGCGGCCTGTCGCCCACAGCTTGTCACCCGCGGCGACATCTCCCCGCAATCACCGAGAATCTCGCCGCGGCACCGCGACGATCGCGGCTACGACGAGGCCGGCTACCACCGGAAGGCCGGCCAACGTGAGCGGCGCCATGCCGTGCCACCCGGTGCCCGCGACGAGCAGTTCGCCCGCGACAGCCACCAGCACCGCGAGCGCGATCGCCAGGATCCATCGCAGGGGGATGCGTTGCCGGTGGAGTTCGGCGACACGGCCGCAGAGCACCACGAAATACAGCGATCCAGCCACCAGACCGATGGCGGTGGCGGCGACCACCCCGACCACCCCGAACATCAGCGCCAGCGGCACGGTCAACGCGGAATTGACCACCGTCGCGAGCCAGGAGTAGCGGGTCTCCAGGCCGGGTCGCCCAATGGCCCTGACCAGGCAGGTCCGCATCCCGGTGAGCGCGACGTGCACGGTGTACCCCACCAGCAGTGTGGCCGCCACCACCCCGCTCAGCCGCAGCCCCGGGCCCAGCCACACGGGCACGGCGAAGATCACGGCGGCGGTCGAAACCGCTCCGTAGGCGAGCACGGCCCCCAGCCAGCGGGGCTGCAGCAGGTGGAACTCCCGTACCGCGCCTGGCAAGCCGTGCTGGGCGAAGCCGGTGGTCATGCGGGTGAGGATCGGAGGGAAGGCGTAGAGCGGGAGGCTGCGCACCGCGGACGCCGCCTGGAGTCCGGCGGCATAGATCCCGACGTAGCGGATCGGCAGAAGCGCGGCGATCACGAAGGCGTCGATCTCGCCGTTGAGGAACACGGTCAGGCCGGAGACCTGCATCCGAAGGGCGTAGCCGCCGAAATCGCGGCGCTCGCGCGAGGGCGGCAGCAGCGGACGACGGATGACGACGTGCCGCGCCCCCAGCACGAACCCGCCGACCAACAGGACCACGAACCGGAGGGCGGTGACGGCGGCCAGCGCGGTCAGCGACCCGCCGTGCCCGATGACCAGCACCACGCCCGCCGCGTAGACGGCGCAGGAGCAGAGCGTGACACCTGCCAGGCCCCGGAACCGGGCGTTGGCCTGCAGCAGCGAGGTGGCCGAGTTGGTGACCAGCGCGAGGGTGACCAGCGGTCCCAGGAAGCGCAGTACCTCAACGGTCTCGCCCCGCAGTTGCGGCGAGATGTGCAGCAGGAAGGCGGAGGGCGCCAGCAGTACGCACAGGCCGCTGAGGAGCAGGCCGAGTGCGGCGAACAGTGCCAGCGACCCCACAACCAGGCGCCCGGTCCCGGCCCGGTCGCCGTGTGCCTGGTGGAACGCGTAGAAGCGCGCCAGCGAGGCGCTGACGCCGCCGTCCAGGGAGGTGAGAGTGAAGAGCAGGACCAGGATCAGCGACCAGACGCCGAAGCGGTCCAGTCCGAGGTGACGGATCAGATAGGGCGTGAGCGCGACGTTGACGACCAGGGGCGCGGCCTGGGCGATCGCGCTGTAGCCCACTCCGGCGAAGAGATCCGTCCCTGTGCCGCCGACCAGTCGGCCCAGTGAGGCGAATCGAGCACGGGGGCGATCGAGGATTGTCAATGCCCTGCCCTCCAGCCTGTACTGGCAACGTACCTCGTGGGCCGCGACTGGTCGGGGGGTGATCCTCAGATGGCGTACCTGAAGTCGTCCTGCCGCCGGATGCCGCTCCTGCGGAGCGGGCCCGATCCCGCAGCAGGACACAGCGGCTCGGCAGCAGGGAACGGCGGTCAGTTCTCGACGAGTTGGACGGTGAGGGAGAAGGGGGCGCCGTCGGGGTCCTGGAGGGAGGCGGTCTCGCCGTAGGGGGTGGTCGTCGGGGGTTCGACGAGGGTGGCGCCCAGCCGGAGCGCGTGCAGGGTGGCCTGCTGGATGTCGGTGACCCCGAACGAGACGTGCCAGTGCGGGCGTTCCGGCATCGGCCCGGCCTCGCGCGGGGCGGTCCGCAGCGCGGCGAACTTGTGGCCCTCGATCCGCAGCACCACCCGTTCGTTCTCCCAGGACACGTCCAGGTGCGCGGGGTCCTGCGCGGCCCAGTCCAGCACGTCGCCGTAGAACAGCGCCGCCGCGAAGGCGTCGGTGGAGAGCTCGATCCAGGTCGGCGCGCCCGGCATGGGCAGCCTGCGGGCGGAGCCGATCCGTCCCTGCCAGAGGCCGAAGACCGCGCCGGACGGGTCCACGGCCAGGGCTATCCGCCCGCCGTGGATGTCCATCGGGCCCACCCCGACCGTGCCCATCCGCTCCCGGACCCGGCGGGCGGCGGCGTCCACGTCCCTGACCCCGAAGAAGGTGGTCCAGGTCGAGGCGTAGCGGGCACCGGTGTCCGCCAGGGAGCCGATCCCAGCCACCCTGATCCCGTCCACGCTCGCGTAGACGTACTCCCCGGGCTGTTCCGGGCCTGCCTCGAACGACCAGCCGAGCAGCGGACCGTAGAAGTCCTGCGCCAGCTCCGAGTCCTGCGCCAGCAGGCTGATCCAGCTGGGCGTCCCGGGGAGGCACGGCACACGGGGGGACCGTGCGGTGCGCAGTTCGCTCATTGTGATCTCCCGCGTCCTCCAGGCCGTAGGACAAATCACCCCATGTCCGCCCTTGCGACGATACACCCGGCACTGCCGGGGCGGCGGTTCGGCGGAATCGCCGCCCCCGGACCCCGGCCGGCCGCGTGCCGGGAGTCGCCCGCGGCGGCAGCGGCGGCCAGGACACGGCGGAGCCCCGCACTCCCGGGCGGGAGTACGGGGCCCGTTGCGCTAACGATCTGCGGTGCCGATCTGCGGTGCCGATCTGGCGTGCTGACCCGATGCGCAGGCCTGCTGTGCCGACCTGATGCGGGGTCAGCCCACCGTGGCGAGCGCCTTGACGAACGCGGTGCCGTCGACGGTGCCGAGGCCGGAGGCCAGGTCGTAGCCGGGGCCGGCGGTGTAGCCGGTGACCCCGCCGAAGGAGTTGTTGCCGGTGGTGATGTCCACCTCACCGCTGATCTTCGGGGGCAGGTAGGACAGCCCGTACAGGGCCGGGTTGATCAGGCCGAGGCGGTGTCCGGCCATCTGGGCGGCGAGCGCGACGACGCCGGAGAAGATCGGCGTGGCCTCGCTGGTGCCGCCGACCAGGCCCCAGCCGGTCGCGTTGGGGTCGTAGGACGCGTACGTCCAGGCCGCACCGTCGACCGCCGCGCTCATGCTGATGTCGGGGGTACCGCGATGGGTCCCGACCACTCCCTTCACCCCGGTCTGGTACCAGGGACGGGAGAACACGGCGGAGACCCCGCCGCCGCCCGCGCCGTAGCCGTCGTTCCAGGTGGTGTCGGGCGCCAGCCGGTTGCCCTGGTCGTCGAGCAGCAGCTGGCTGCCGCCGACGGAGGTCACCAGCGGGTCGGAGGACGGCCAGGAGTCGACCTTGTACGGGAACAGCGAGCCGTCCAGCGCCGAGTCGGTCGCACCGTTGTCGCCGGAGGCGCCGAGGACGGTGACCCCGTGCTTCAGGGCGTCCTGGAAGGCGTAGCGCAGGTTGGTGAGCGAGGAGTAGTCGCCCTGCGCGAAGCCCGGGAAGGTGTTCTCGGTGGCGCCGAAGCTCTGCGAGATGACGTCGCCGACCCCGGAGTCGATCATCGACTTCTCGGCGTTCATCATCTCCGGGAACCCGGTGGTGCCCTCGGTCTCCGAGACCGCGGTCTCGACCAGGACGATCTTCGCGTCCGGGGCGATGGAGTGCGCGTACTCCACGTCCAGCGTGGTCTCCCCGGCCCAGCCCGACATGTCGGCGTTGCCCGGGTCAAACACCGGTACGTTGCCCCACTTCACCACGTCGACCTTGGTGTCGGGGAACCCCCACTGCTTGTCGAACACCTGCAGGTCGTTCTGGATGGTGGGCGACCCGTAGGAGTCGACGATCACGATGGTGCGGCCCTTGCCGGTGATGCCCCGGGCGTAGAGCGGGTTGAGGTTGTACGCGTTCCGGTACTGCACGGGCGAGTAGCAGTGGATGCCGATCTGCGTCACGCACTGGCTGGTGGGGATCGGTGCGGCGGCGGTGCGGGCCAGCTTGAAGAAGCCGGCGGACGCGGGACGGATGGCCGCCCCGATGTGTCCGGCGCTGCTGTTGCCGGCCTTGGCACCCGCCACTGCGGTGGTGGCGGGAACGGCTGCCGTGCCCAGGGCCAGAGCGGTGACTCCGGCGGCGAGCGCTACGGCGGAAGTGCGTCGCATGGGACTCCTTGACTGTGGAGGGCCCGTCCTCGACGGTTGGTGTCCCATGTCACCGCTGGTGGCACGTCCACGTCAGCAAAGTCGTCTAATCGTGATATTCGCTGGTCGGATGAGTCTCGGCGCAACGCCGGAGCGGGGCACACGATCACCCGTATGCCCTGCTGCGGCCGTAATTGTCCCGCTGGCTTCCGCCGCCGAGCACCGCCCACCCCCGCCGACCGCAGCCGACCCCAGCTGCCCGCCACCGCCCCGCCGCCCGCCGCCGGGCGGCCTACTGGCGGGCCGGGGCCGCCGCCCTGGCCGCCGTCGCGGCGGCGCCCGCCGCGCCCGCCGCGATCCGGGTCAGCTGCCGGGGCAGGACCAGAGCGCCCAGGGCCGGAAGGGTCTGGTGCTCGCGCAGGCCGATGCGCGCGTGCAGGCGGTGCAGCCACCCGGGGGCCCACCAGTTGAGCTTCCCGAACAGCGTCATGGTGGCCGGCACCAGCAGCATGCGCACCAGCGTCGCGTCGACCAGGATGGCCACGGCCAGGGCCAGGCCGATCTCCTTGATGTCGAGCATGCTGCCGGTCGAGAAGCCCGCGAACACCACCACCATCAGCAGGCCGGCCGAGGTGATGATCCGCCCGCTGCGTTGCACGCCGAGCTCGACCGCCGAACGGCAGGTGTAGCCCAGTTCGTGCAGTTCCTTGATCCGGGAGAGCAGGAACACCTCGTAGTCCATGGACAGGCCGAAGGCGAAGGCGAACACCAGGACCGGGATCCAGGCCTCCAGGCCGCCGGTGGGGGTGAATCCCAGCAGCCCGCTGAACCAGCCGTCCTGGAAGACCAGCGTCATCACCCCGAGCGAGGCGCCCAGCGAGAGCAGATTCATCACCAGCGCCTTGAGCGGCACCAGCACCGACCCGGTCATCAGGAACAGCAGCAGGAAGGTGACCGCCGCGACCAGCCCCAGCGCCCACGGGCCGCGCGTGGCGACCTCGTGCTTGAAGTCCACCACGGTCGCGGCGTCGCCGGTGACCCAGGTGGTGAGCCCGCCCCGGTCGGCGCGCAGCTCGTCCACCACGTGCTGCGCCGTCGCCCCCTGGGCGCTGCCGTTGACGTCCACCGCGACGCTGACCAGACCGTCGCCCGGCTCCGCCGTCGCGGCGGCGACGCCGGGCAGCGAGCGGATCTGCACGGCGTAGGCGGCGGCCTGCGCCTGGGTGCCCTGCACCGCGACGGTGACTGCGGGCTGTCGCTGCTCGGGGAAGCGGGTGGCCAGCGCGTCCGCGACGGCCCGGCTGCTGAAGGACTTCGGCAGCACGTCGGCGCCGGCGCTCTGCGCGTGCGCGGTGAAGAACGGGGCCGCCAGGGCCAGCAGTACCGCGCCGACGCCCAGCGCCACCGGCAGCGGACGCTTCTGCACCCGGCGCACCGTACGGGCGAACACGCCGTCGTCGGCGACCGGGGTCGCCGGGGCCTTGATCCGGCCGCCGACGAAACCCAGCAGGGCCGGGATCAGGGTCAGGCCGGAGAGCACGGTGATCACCACCACGCTCACCCCGGCCGCCGCCACCGCCCGGAAGATCGGGCTGACGAAGACGAACAAGCCGGAGAGCGCGGCCGCGACGGTCAGCGCGGAGAAGGCGATGGTCCGCCCGGCTGTGGCGGCGGTGCGTTCCACCGCGGCGGGGACGTCGGCGCCTCGGCTGCGCTCCTCCCGGAAGCGGTTCACCATGAGCAGCGCGTAGTCGATGGAGAGGCCGAGCCCGAGGATGGTGGCGATGGGCAGCACGCTGGTGTCCATCGGCATGATCCGGCTGAAGCCGAGCAGGGCCAGCAGCGCCCCGGCGATCGAGCCGATGGCCCCGATCAGCGGCAGCCCCGCGGCCAGGAAGCCGCCGAAGATCAGCACCATCACCAGCAGCGTCAGCGGCAGGGTGACGAACTCGCCGAGTTCGGTGTCGTGCTTGGTCTGCTGCTGCACCTGGCTGTCCAGCACCTGCTGTCCGCCGAGCTTCACGGTGGTGCCCGGCGCCGCGTGCGGGATCGCGGCAAGCCGCTGGGACGCGGCGGCGAGCGCCCTCTTCCCCGCCTGGCCGTCGGCCAGCTGCACCTGGACCAGGCTCGCGCTGCCGTCGCTGGAACGCAGCGCGGCCGGGTCCGTACCCCCGGTCTGGTGAGCGGCGGTCTGGTGAGCGCCGGCCTGGGACGCGGCGCTCTGGGACACGGCGGCCGGGTAGGTGGTCTGGTAGGCGTCGCTGACGGCGCTGACCCCGGGGATCCGGGTCAGGTCGGCGGCGGCCGCGGTGACCGCGGCCTTGACGGCGGGGTCGTCCACCGACCGGCCGTCCACCAGTGCGGTGAGGGTGTGGTCGGAGGCGTTGGACGCCGCCAGCAGCGCACTCCCGGTCGCCGACTCCGATCCCGCGGCCGCGGCCGAGGGGGCGGCGGCGTCGAAGACCTTGGTGCCGAAGAGAAGTCCCCCGACCAGGAGCACCGCCCACAGAGCGAGCACCCAGCGCCGGTGGCGGTAGCAGAACCGACCCATCGCCGCGAACGGACCGCCGCAGCGGGGGGAGGGTGCGTACATACGGAGACCTTGCTTCCGGGAGAAGGACTGATGAAACCTTCGCCCAGAAGTTGCCGTATGGGAAGTTTAGTGATCTATGGCCTATTTCACGGTAAGAAGCCGTGATGATCCATTTAACCCCTATCTCCGGCTTATCAATCCCCTCCCACCGGCCGTTCGTCCGGCGGACGGCGCCGAAGCACCCTCCGCCGGACGGTCCCCGCTCTCAGTACTCTCAGTTACTGCGGAGCCCCCTACTTCGGGGGGACGAGGGACCAGAGCTGGTTGGCGCCGCCGTCGGCGGGCCACTGCAGCACCGTGCCGCCGTCGTAGAGCGAGCTGTTGTCGAGGTCGATCAGCTGGCCGTCGTACACGCTCTTGAGCTGCACCTGGTTGGGCCCGGCGTCGACCAGGGTCCAGCGCGAGTTGGAGTTGCCGTCGTCGTGGTACTGGATCAGCTGGGTGCCCTGCCAGGTGGTCGGGCCCGGGATGTTCAGCAGCTTGCCGCTGTTCACGTTGGCGATGGTGTAGACGCCGCCGCCCTGCGCGTTGAAGGTCCAGAGCTGGTCCGACTGCCCGTTGTCCTGCCACTCCAGGATGCCCGCGCCGTCGGAGGTGGAGTCCTGGCCGACGTCCATCCGGCCCCCGCTGGCGCCGTTCACCAGCTTGTACTGGGCGCCCGGGGTCGGCACCGGGACCAGCTTCCACTGCTGGCTCGCCCCGCTTCCGGCCGCCTGCTGCACCACGGTGTCGCCGGAGAGGTCCGCGTTCTGGCCGTCCGAGCGGGCGGTCAGCGTGTAGGAGCCGCTGCCGGTGGGGGTGACCGCCCACTGCGAACCGGCCGAGTTGTCGTCGTGGTACTGGATCAGCGCGGTGCCCTGGGTGGTCGAGCCGCCGGGAACGTCCACCAGCTTGCCGCTGGCCACGTTGTTCAGCTTGTAGTGCCCGTCACCCGTCGGGAGCAGCTGCCACTGCTGGTCCGCGGCGCCGTTCGCGGACTGCTCCACGATCCCGGCGCCGTCGGCGCCGGAGCCGCCGCTGACGTCCAGGTACTTCCCGGTGGCGACGTTGACGAGGTTGTAGTGCAGCGCGGTGGCGGCGGAGCCGGCCGTGGGGGTGACCCGGAGCAGCCGGACCCCGTGCGGGTTGATGGTGGCGGTGAAGCTGCCGGTGGCGCTGCCCAGGTCGGTGTGGTTCCACAGGTCGTGCAAGGTGGCCGAGCCGCTGAAGCCGATGTCGGACCAGCGCGCGGTGACCGGGGCGCTGGAGCCGGTGAGGTTGAACAGCGCGACGGTGTAGCTGCCGTCGCCGTTGGGCGCGGACCAGACCTGCTGCTGGGTGAGCCGGTCCACCGGGCGGGCCGGGTGGCCGGCCTGGTCGACGGCGATCACCTCGTCGTTGGTGAGCAGCGACAGGTCGCCGCTGTCGAGGTTGGTGAGGTCGGTGCCGAGCAGCAGCGGCGCGCCGGAGATGGCCCACAGGGTGAGCTGGCTCTGCCGCTCGTCCGGAGTGAGGCCGTCGTTGGAGCCGTTGCCGACCTCCAGCGAGTCCAGGTCGTTCCAGCCGCCGGTGCCGGCGTACTTGGTCCACTGCGGGACGTCGCCGAAGCGGTAGGCGACGTTGGTCCAGTCGGTGAGCGGGTAGGAGGAGGCGCTGCAGTAGCACTCGACGTCGCCGTCGATCCGCCAGCCGTTGGCGTACTGCTTCCAGGTCGGGGCGTTGTTGACGTCCAGGGAGTTGGACAGCTCCAGGCTGATGGTGCGGCCGGTCTGGTTCAGCGCCTGCGACCAGTGCTCGATGTCGGCGGTGTCCCAGTCGCCCACCCCGTCGATCTTGAGGTAGTCGATGCCGTAGGAGGCCAGCTGGTCGGCCCAGGAGTTGAGGTAGGCCTGGGCGGCGGCGGGGTTCTTGGCGTAGTCGATGTAGTACATCGAGCCGTTGCCGAAGTTGTAGTTGGTCTCGTAGCTGCTGGTGTTGGAGACGATGTCCCGGGCGTGGAAGGACGTGCCCTGGATGGGGGTGTTCTGGTTGTAGGCGGCGACCGGGATGCCCGGCGTCAGGTACATCCCGAACTTCTCACCCAGCGCGTGCACGTAGCCGCCCACCGCGCCCATGCCGTCCGGGAAGCGGGACGGGTCGGTGGCCCAGTGACCGTAGGCGTCGACGGTGCTGGCCGGGTTGAGGTACCAGAAGTCGTCGATGTTCACGTTGCGGTAGCCGTGGGAGACCAGCCCGCTGTCCGCCATGGCCTTGGCCTGTGCCTCGATATTGGCTTCTGTTGGATTCTTCCTCAGAAAGCTCCAACTACTCCACCCCATGGGTGGGGTCAGCGCGGCTCCGTTGGCCTGGGCCTGGGCCGGGGCGGCGCCGAGTGAGGTCATCTGAGCGGCAGTCAGGGCGACAGCCAGCGCGGCGAGTAGGGCTGATCTACGCAAGGGGGTGCCTCCGGGTGGGGATGGGCGAAGCCATGAGCAGAACCAACAGGTTCAGACAGAAAACAACTTTGCGCACCACATCACAGTGGTCGGCTCAAGACATGTCAAGGGCTCTTTCATGACTGGTTCACATCCCGCACATGGACACGGCCCGGCGCGTTGGCATTGAGCTGCCACCTCGCCGACGATGGAGGCATGGACATCCAACCCACGGGGCCGGATTTCGAGGACCCGTTCCACCCCCCGGTGATCGTCCAGCCGGTCACCGCGGCGGCGACGCCGTTCCGTCGCGTCGAGATCTACGGGCGTGAGGTCGGCGTCGCCTACTGCGCCGAGGATGTCGTCGAGTTCCTGCGCCGCGCGGGCGTCCCGGACGCCGACCTGGACGACGAGGAACTGGTGGGATGGCACGGCGGCGGCCGGGACGTCTGGGTGTGACCGGCCCCGCCCGGTGACCGGGTTCGGGGCTCGACGGTTCGGGGCCCGACGGCTCAGGACCCGCCCGGGGCCGGTACGGCGGACTACCCGGCCGCGCTGGAGCAGTGCCGACCGACCGTCACCCCGGCGATGACCGACGAGTCGCCGCGGACATCAGCTCGCGCGCCCGGCCCTGACGGCCGGTCACCCGGTCAGCCGGTCAGCCGGTCAGCCGGTCAGCCGGTGCACCAGAACAGGAAGTGCGAGGTGCAGCCGGGCGAGTGCGTGGCCGAGGGGGCGGCCGACGGCGATCCGGAGCCCGGAGCGCCCGGGGCGGACGCCCCCGAGGACGCCCCCGGGGACGCCGTGGCCCCCCGGGGCTCCACCGTGGCGGAGCCTGCGGACGCCGACGGCGAGGTGCTCGGGTGCGCGGACTGCGAGGCGGACGCGGACGGCTTCGCGGTCGCTCGGTGACTGTGCGTCACCGGCTGAACCGGCGCCGCCGCGCCCGTGGTGACGTCCGCCGACGGGCCGGCGCCGGGGTCGGCCGTGGCCGTCCCCTGCGCCGGCGCGGCCGATGCCCCGGTGGCGGGGGTCTGCGCCGAGCCGATCAGCAGCGCGCTCACCCCGCCGACCACGACCAGCCCGGTCGCGGCGAACAGCAGCGACCGTCCCCGGGCGGCACGCTTGCGCCCTCGTCGCCGGGCCGCCGCCCGGCGCGGACCGAGGTCGGTGGCCGGTGTCGCGGGCAGCCCGGTCGACCGCACGGCGGGAAGCACGGCCGTCGGTTCGAGGGGCGGGCGCGGCGGCTGGCCCGGCCACGCCGCCGCGGGGGCCGGCATTTCTGCGGGCCGCCCGCAGCCGGGGCAGGAAAGGGCACCGTTGAGATGGCGCCTGCAGGTTGAGCAGAAGTTCATGCGGTCTTCCGTGCAGGTTGCGGTCGTGCCGCCGGTGGGGGTGTGCCTTTCGCACCCTACGGTGACCAGAACATGATCGAACAGACGCGCGGTGTGTCATTCATGGGGAGAAACAGTGACGTCGTCACTGTCCGGAGCGGTCCCCGCCGTCCCGGTGACATCCCCCGTCGCACGCCCGGTCGCCTCCCCGGTCACCCGCCCGGCGGCTCGTCCGGCCGTCCACTTCGTGGCCGCCAGGCCGATCAGTGCCGCCGTGCAGTGCCCGATCGAGGTGAAGTCCGGCAGTGCCCCGTACCAGTCGGCGTCCACCAGCGGGTAGAGCAGGACGGCCGCCGCCCACCACGGCCGCAGCCGGCGCGGCAGCAGCGGGGTGACCGCGGCCACGGCGGCGATCGACACATAGCTGACGCCGTAGTCCAGCGCGTGCGGGGTCCAGGCCGGGTAGGCACCGTCGCCGGTGGCCACCGCGATCACGGCCGTGGTGGTGAGGGTGGCGCCGACATGCGCGAGCAGGACGACGGCGACGGCCCTGCGCGTCCCGAACCGGCGCTCCAGCAGGGCCAGGCAGACCACCAGGCCGACCACGACCACCAGCAGGAAGTTCAACGGCCCGCCACCGTCGACCACCAGCATGCTGCCCAGCAGGCTGCGGAGCGGGTGCTGCCGCATGTTGTCCAGGTTGGTGCTGATGCCCAGCAGCAGCCGGTCCGCCGAAGCGGCCGGGAGCACATGGTCGACCAGCACCGCGTCCAGCGCCAGCAGCACCAGGTAGCCGAAGGTCGCGGGGTTCCGGCGCGGATAGCCGGTCACCCGGCGCAGCCGGCTGTCGATTCCCATGGCGATCATTGTCCCCGAGACTGCCGGTCCCCGAGACCCCCGGCCCCCGAAAAGCTGCCGGTTCAGGAGTCGGGCCAGCTGACGGAGAGCCGGATGTGCCGCTTGTCGATCACCAGGCCCTGCGGCAGCCGGTCGTCGGCGGTGCCCACCGGGTAGGCCGCGATCCGCGGGCCGGGGCCGTAGCGGTGGTCGCGGTCCCAGGCCCGGATCTGCTCAACCATCAGCCCGGCGAGCCGGTCCGCCGAAGGGCCGTAGCCGTGCGCGCCGAGCTCCCAGCCGCCGTGGCCTCGGCGCAGCGCCAGGTAGGCGAGCGACCCCCGCTGGACCGTCGCCGGGCAGGAGTTCGGGGTCGCCGGATCCACCCGAGCCGCGTGCGCGGCCCGGCGCACCGAGAGCTGGCAGGAACCCGGCAGCACGCCGGCCAGCCAGAGCGACAGGGAGTCGAAAGGCTCCATCCGGGAGACGGCGACACCCGACCAGACCTCGGTCCGGACCGAGTCCAGGGCCCGGGACAGCCGCTCGGTGTCCAGCAGTGCCCCCTCCTCGTCCAGCTCCAGGAGGACCCCGCGCCCGCGCAGCAGCACCGGGTGGTCCCGGTGCTCACCGGCCCCCTGCATCGCGACGAAGCCGCACATCACCGACGAGCGGCTGACCAGGCAGTCGCCCGCCGGTTCGAAGGCCAGCGAGCGGGTCAGCCCGCGGAACCGCAGCGGGACCACCAGCCGTCCCTCCGGGGCGAGTTGCGCCGCCCAGGCGGGCGGGATGTCCCAGGCTCCGACGGTGACGACGATGCGGTCGAACGGCGCGTGCTCGGCCCAGCCGTCCTCGCCGTCCGCCAGTACCACGGCGATCCGGCCGTAGCCGGCGTCGTCCAGCAGCCGCCGGGCCCGCTCGGCCACCTGCGGGTCGATGTCCAGCGTGGTGATCCGGCCGCGCGGGCCGACCAGCTCGTCGATCAGCGCGGCGTTCGGCCCGTTGGAGCCGATCTCCAGCACCCGCATACCCGGCCGGATGTCCGCCTGCTCCAGCATCACGGCCTGGATGCCGGGCTGCGACAGCGAGCTGGTGACCACGCCGCGCGAGTCCCGCTTGGTGACCACGACCTCGTTGGCGTAGGCCGTACGCAGCGACACCTCCGGCGCGAAGCGGTGCCGCGGCACGGTGCGGAAGGCGGCCTCGACCGCCTCGGACCGGATCGATCCGGCGGCGACCAGCAGGTCGGTGAGGTCGTCGCGGAGCTCGGCCGCGCGGACCGTCTCTGAGTCGCTCATACCGTGATCCTTCCCGGTGAGACCGTCAAGACTCCTTCAAGAAGTTCAACACTCTGTTGACGCGAACCCCTGGGACTCCTACCTTTTCCTTCGAGCGAAATATTTATTTCGCATAGCGGAATTGTGGCCTCGTCTGTCGGGTCATGCACGCCAGGAGGTCCCCCATGAACCTGTCTCCACGCGAGATCGACAAGCTGCATCTCTATGTGGTGGCCGAACTGGCCCGCAAACGCCGCGCCCGGGGCGTCAAGCTGAACTACAGCGAGGCCGTCGCGCTGATCAGCGAGGCGATCCTGGAGGCGGCCAGGGACGGCCTGACCGTCGCCGAGTGCATGGAGCTCGGCCGGACCGTGGTGAGCGGCGCCGAGGTGATGCCCGGCGTCCGCGAGATGCTGCCGCTGCTGCAGATCGAGGCCGCCTTCGTGGACGGCACCAAGCTGGTCTCCTGCCACGACCCCGTGAGCGCCGATCCTGTGAGCGCCAATCCTGTGAGCGCCTGAGTGTCCGCCGCGGTGGTCCTGGTCGGCGGCCACGAGAGCGCGGACGGCCGGAACCTGCGGGCCTGGGCCGACGAGGGCCGCGCCGTGGCCGCCGGGCAACCGCTGGTCCGAGCGGTCGAGGAGGCCCTGGCCGGGCCCGGCCCGGTCTGCGTGGTCCCGATGTCCCTGGGCCGCGACCCGCACCTGCTCGCCGACACCGCCCGCACCCTCGCCTGGCTGGCCCGCTCGGTTCCCCCCGGCCGGATCGCGCTGGCCGACCCCTTCGGGACGACCGAGCACCTGATCGGCTACCTCCGCGCGGCCGCCGTACGCAACAGCGCAGCGGACTCGACCGCGCTGCTGCTCACCGGACCGGCCGCCGACCGCGACGCGGACGCCGAGCTGTTCCGGATCGCCCGGCTGGTGTACCAGTACGGGCGGCACCGCTGGGTCGAGGTGGCCTTCGACGGCGGCGACCCGGAGCCCGGCCAGGGCGTCGACCGCTGCCGCAGGCTCGGCGCCCGCCGGGTGGTCGCCGTCCCGGCGACCTTCGCCCCGGCCGCCGTACCCGGCGCCGAGGACGGCGGTCCGCTGCTCAGCGGTCCCGCCGTGGCGGGGGTGATCCGGGCCCGCACCCGGGACGCGCTGCACCGGCTGGGCCACGGCACGGACGGGATCGCCGATGCCCTGCACCGGTACGGCGACGCGCACGGCCACACCCACGGCCCCTCACACGACCCCAGTCACAGCCACCCCTGAGCCACCCCTGAGAGAAGGAGTCACCATGTCAGGCGGAGCCGCCTACCTCTACGGGGACGACCCGATCGAGATCAACGCCGGACGTGCCAAGGCCACCCTCCGGGTGAGCAACACCGGCGACCGGGCCGTGCAGATCGGATCCCACTACCACTTCTTCGAGGCCAACCGGGCCCTGGAGTTCGACCGGGCCGCCGCCTACGGCATGCACCTGGACCTGCCCTCCGGCACCGCCGCCCGGTTCGAGCCCGGCGACACCCGCGAGGTCGAGCTGGCCGCGTTCGCCGGCAACCGGCGGCTGGTCGGCTTCAGCGGCCTGGTCGACGGCGGCCTCGGCTCCGCCGACACCCGCGAGCGCGCCCTGCGCCGCGCCGCCGAACTCGGCTTCCGGGGCGCCGAACGCGGCGCCGAGCCGGCCGCGAACCCCGGCTCTTCGAACCCGGGCTCCGGGCACGCCGAAGACCACCCCGATGTCCGAGAAGGCAGACTCTGATGGCCGTCATCCCCCGCAGGCAGTACACCGACCTCTTCGGCCCGACCGTCGGGGACCGCTTCCACCTCGCCGACACCAATCTCCTCGTCGAGGTCGAGAAGGACTACAACGAGGGCCACTACGGCGACGAGGCCGTGTACGGGGGCGGCAAGGCGATCCGCGACGGGATGGCCCAGGACCCGGCGGCGACCTCACTGCAGGGCGCGCTGGACCTGGTGATCACCAACGTCGTGGTGATGGACCCGGTGCTCGGCATCGTCAAGGGCGACATCGGCGTACGGGACGGCTTCGTCGTCGGCGTCGGCAAGGCCGGCAACCCCCGGCTGCAGAGCGGGGTGCACCCGAAGCTGGTGATCGGCCCGGGCACCGAGGTGATCTCCGGCGAGCACCTGATCGCCACCCCCGGCGGCATCGACACCCACATCCACTTCATCGCCCCGCAGCAGGTCCAGGAGGGCCTGAGCAACGGCATCACCACCCTGATCGGCGGCGGCACCGGCCCCTCGGACGGGACCAACGGCACCACCTGCACCCCCGGGCCGTGGAACATCGGCCGGATGTACCAGGCGGTGGAGGACCTGCCGGTGAACGTCGGGCTGCTGGGCAAGGGCAACGCCTCGCTGCCGCAGGGGCTGCGCGAGCAGGTCGAGGCCGGCGTCTGCGGGCTGAAGATCCACGAGGACTGGGGCACCACCCCCGCCGCCATCGACACCGCGCTGCGCGTCGCCGACGAGTACGACGTCCAGGTGGCGATCCACACCGACACCCTCAACGAGTCCGGCTTCTTCGAGGACACCCTGTCCGCGATCGACGGCCGCACCATCCACACCTTCCACACCGAGGGCGCGGGCGGCGGCCACGCCCCGGACATCATGCGGATCGCCGGGGAGCCCAACGTGCTGCCCTCGTCGACCAACCCGACCCTCCCCTACACGGTCAACTCGGTCGACGAGCTGCTGGACATGGTGATGGTCTGTCACCACCTCAGCCACAACGTGCCCGAGGACGTCTCCTTCGCCGACTCCCGGGTCCGGGTGGAGACCATCGCCGCCGAGACGGTGCTCCACGACGAGGGCGTGATCAGCATCTTCTCCTCGGACTCGCAGGCCATGGGCCGCATCGGCGAGTCCTTCGCGCGGGCCTTCCAGACCGCGCACCACTGCAAGGACCAGCGCGGCAAGCTGGACGGCGACTCCGAGCGCAACGACAACCAGCGGGTGCTGCGCTACCTGGCCAAGCTCACCATCAACCCGGCCATCGCCTCCGGCACCGCCGAGCACATCGGCTCGCTGGAGCCGGGCAAGCTGGCCGACATCGTGCTGTGGCCGATCAACGCCTTCGGCGCCAAGCCCAAGATGGTGATCAAGGGCGGAATGATCAACTGGGCGCTGATGGGCGACCCCAACGCGTCGCTGCCGACCACCCAGCCGATCTACTACCGCCCGATGTACGGGGCCATGGGCAAGGCCCGGACGGCGACCCGGGTGTCGTTCATGTCCCAGGCCGCGGTGGACCTCGGCGTCCCGCAGCAGCTCGGCCTGGACAGCCGGGTGCTGCCGGTGCGGCACTGCCGCACCATCGGCAAGCAGCACATGGTGCGCAACGACGCCACGCCGGTGATCGAGGTGGACCCGGAGACCTACCGGGTCACCCTGGACGGCTTCCCGGCCACCATCGAACCGGCCCGGACCCTGCCGCTCAACCACCTCTTCTACCTCGCATGACCGGCGCACCCGTGAACGCCGTGATCCCCGTGATCCCCGTGGACGAGGACGCGCGGGAGCTGGACGCGCTGCTGGTCGGCCTGCAGCTGACCGATTCGGCCTTCCCCAGCGGCCGCTACACGCTCTCACAGGGGCTGGAGGGGTACGCCCAGGCCAAGGCCGTCGACCGGGACAGCCTGCCGGTGCTGCTGGCCGACCTGCTGCGTTACTCCGTCGGCCCCTCGGACGCCACCGCGCTCGCGCTGGCGCACCGGGCGGTCACCGCCGGCGACTGGGACGCCGTGGTCGAGGTCGACGAACGGCTGAACGCCACCAAGCTCAACCGCGAGTTGCGGCTGGCGTCCACCAGGACCGGACGGCAGACCCTGGACACCGCCCGGGCGGCGCTCGGGCGTCCCGCCGTCGACCGCTACGCCGAGCTGGTGACGGCAAAACGGACGCCCGGCAGCCAGGCCGTGGTGACCGGGGTCTGCTACGCCGCGGCCGGAGTGACGGTCGGGCCCGCCGTGGCGAGCGACCTGTTCGGCTTCGCCGCCAACTTCGTCGGCGCCGCGCTGCGGCTGCGGCTGACCGACCACTGCCGGGCCCAGGTCACGCTTCGCGAGCTGGCCCCGGTGATCGCGGAGGTGACCGCCGCCGCGTTGCGGCGGGAACTCGCCGACCTGGGCGGCTGCGTCCCGGTCGCCGATGTGATGTCAGGCCGTCATGAACGGGCCGAGGCACGGATGTTCGCGTCGTGACGACCGGACCGGAGCAGGGAGACAGGACATGACGGACAACGTGCTGCGGGTCGGCATCGGCGGGCCGGTGGGCTCGGGCAAGACCGCGCTGATCGAGGCGCTGGTGCCGGTGCTGATCGCCCGCGGTCGCCGCCCGGCGGTGATCACCAACGACATCTACACCCAGGAGGACGCCCAGCACGTCCGGCGCAACCTGGCCGGCATCCTGGCGCCGGAACGGGTGGTGGGCGTGGAGACCGGCGCCTGCCCGCACACCGCCGTCCGCGACGACCCGACGATGAACCTGGCGGCCGGCGCGGAGATGCTGGAGCGCTTCCCCGACGTCGACACGCTGCTCTACGAGTCGGGCGGCGACAACCTGACGCTGACCTTCAGCCCGCTGCTGGTCGACATGTTCTTCTTCGTCCTGGACACCGCCGAGGGCGAGAAGATGCCGCGCAAGCGCGGCCCCGGCATCACCGACTCCGACGTGCTGGTCATCAACAAGATCGACATCGCCCAGTACGTGCGTACCGACCTGGCCGTGATGGAGGGGGACGCGCACCGGGTCCGCGAGGGCGGCCCGGTGGTGCTCACCAACAGCCTGACCGGGGAGGGCCTGGACCGGGTCGCCGACCTGCTGGAGACCTACCGCCGGGTGCCCGCGTGATCGCGGCCGCCACCCCGGTCGAACCCGCACCGGTCGCCGCCGCTCAGGTCGGCCGCGCCGGCGCCACCCCGGGCGCGACGGCCGCCACGGAGGTGACAGCCGCGCCCCCCATCGCGACCGCGCCGGCGCCGGCGGTGGCGACGGCTGCCGTGGGTTCGACCGGGGCGCACCGGCTCACCCCCGCGCACTACGAACCCGCCCGGGTGCCCCGCGAGGTGCTGCGGTACGCCGGCCGCCCGGACACCCTGGGCGTCGGCGCGCCCGGCAAGATCGGCCTGCTGGAGCTGCGCTTCGAACGCCTCGGCGACCGTACCGAACTGGTCAGCCAGTACCAGAAGTCGCCGCTGCAGATCATGCGGCCGTTCTACTTCGACCCGGCCCGGCCGGACCTCGCCGTCACCTACCTGATGTCCACCGGCGGCGGCATCGTCCAGGCCGACCGGCTGCGGATGGACCTGCGCTGCGGCGCCGGCACCGCGGTGCACCTGACCACCCAGGCCGCCACCAAGGTGCACCGGATGGACACCGACTACGCGACCCAGCTGGTGCACCTGGACGCCGGCCCGGACAGCTACGTCGAGTACCTGCCCGAGGCGACCATCCCCTACGCCGACGCGCGCTTCTACCAGCGCACCGTCATCACGGCCGCGCCCAGCGCCACCGTGCTGGCGTCCGAGACCGTCTCGGCGGGCCGCCTGGCCCGGGGCGAGCGGCACGCGTACCAGGTGTTCGCCGCCGACCTGGAGTGGCGCCGTCCCGACGGCCGGCTGCTCGCCCTGGACACGGTACGGCTGGAGCCGGCCGCCGGCGGGGTCGACGGTCCGGCGGTGCTGGCCGGCCACGACGTGATGTCCACCTTCTACGCCGTCACCCCGCTGGCCCCGGCCGCCGAGGTGGCGGACGTGCTGCACGAGGCGCTGCGGGACGGCGGGCTGCGCTTCGGCGTCAGCGTGCTGCCGCAGGACTGCGGCGCCTGGGCGCGGGTGCTGGGTCCTGACTCCCCCGGCGTCAACGCCGCGGTGCGCCGGGCCTGGGACGCGGTGCGGCGCCTGCTGATCGGCGTCCCGGCCCCGGTGATCCGCAAGTCCTGACCCCCGAACCCTCCGCCCCTCCGAGCCCTCCCCGCTGAACCACCGCCCCCGAACCCTCCACCTCCCGATCCCCCTGTCCACCCCCCGACCTCTACGGAGAGAACCCGTATGCCCCACGGTCTCGATACCGGCAACACCGCGTGGCTCATGGCGAGCACCGCGATGGTGCTGCTGATGACACCCGGCCTGGCCTTCTTCTACGGCGGCATGGTCAAGACCAAGCACGTCCTGGTCATGCTGAAGATGAGTTTCGTCTGCCTGGCCCTGGTCACCCTGCTCTGGCTGGCCATCGGCTACAGCCTCGCCTTCGGCAAGGACGTCGGCGGCTGGGGCCTGATCGGCACCCCCGCCCACTGGTTCATGCACGACGTCGGGATGAACAGCCTGCACGGCTCCATCCCCACCGTGGTCTTCTCCTGCTTCCAGATGGCCTTCGCCATCATCACCGTCGCCCTGATCAGCGGCTCCATCGCGGGCCGCGCCACGATGCGCGGCTGGCTGTGGTTCGTGGTGCTGTGGACGCTCTTCGTCTACGTGCCGATGGCGCACTGGGTGTTCGCCCCGGACGGCTGGGTCACCACGCACCTGGGCGCGCTGGACTTCGCCGGCGGCCTGCCGGTGGAGCTGAACTCCGGCGCGGCCGGGCTCGCCGTGGCCATCGTGGTCCGCAAGCGCAAGGACTTCGAGCGGGAGACCATCCGCCCGCACAACCTGCCGCTGGTCGTGGTCGGCCTGGCACTGCTGTGGTTCGGCTGGTTCGGCTTCAACGCCGGTTCCGCGCTGGAGGACGGCGGCACCGCCCCGATGGCGTTCCTCAACACCCAGCTCGCCGCCTGCGGCGCGATGGTCGGCTGGCCGCTGATCGAGAAGTGGCGGCTCGGCCACGTGGAGATGCTCGGCGTGGCCTCGGCGGCCGTGGCCGGCATGGTCGCGATCACCCCCGCCTGCGGTGAGGTCTCCCCCGGCGGCGCCCTGGTCATCGGCTTCGTCGCCGGTGTGGTCTGCGCCTTCGCCATCAACCTGAAGTACAAGATGCGCTACGACGACACCCTCGACGTGGTCGGCGTGCACGGCTGGGGCGGCATCGTCGGCGTGCTGGCCATCGGTCTGTTCGCCACCGCCCAGATGAGCGGCAAGAAGGGCCTGTTCTACGGGGGCGGGGTGGACCTGCTGTGGCGGCAGGCCGTCGCGGTGGTCGCCTGCGGTGCGTTCTCCTTCGGCGTCACCTGGCTGATCGCCAAGGCCGTGGAGAAGACCGTCGGCTTCCGGGCCGCCGAGGAGTACGAGGACGTCCCCGGCCAGGAGGAGGAGCAGGCCTACGACGACGAGACCATCGCCGAGATCCGCAAGCGGCTGTCCGAGGCCCGGGTCCCGGTGACCGTCGGCGCCAGTGCCGAGCGCGACACCGGCGCCGGCACGGACGCCGAACTGCTGGCCGAGCTCCGCGAGGTGCTGCGGCGACGGGAGCAGGAGAAGTGACTCCCGGGCTGTTCGACACGGGCGACTCCGCCTGGCTGATGATGGCGGCGGCCATGGTGCTGCTGATGGCACCGGGGCTGGCCTTCTTCTACGGCGGGATGGTGAAGACCGGTCAGGTCATCGCCATGCTCAAGATGTGCTTCGTCTGCGTGGCCGTGGTCAGCATCATCTGGTTCACCGTCGGCTACTCGCTGGCCTTCGGCGGCGACGCCGGCGGGCTCGGCGTGATCGGCACCCTGGACCACGCCTTCATGTCGGGTGTGGGGCTGAACAGCCGCACCGGGGACACCCCCACCGTGATCTTCTCGGTGTTCCACATGTCCTTCGCGATCGTCACCGTGGCGCTGATCAGCGGCTCGATCGCGGGCCGGGCCCGGATGCGCGGCTGGATCGCCTTCGTCGCCGCCTGGACCCTGCTGGTCTACGTGCCGATGGCGCACTGGGTGTTCTCGCCGGACGGCTTCGTCGCCAAGCAGATCGGCGCGGTCGACTTCTCCGGCGGCACCGTGGTCGAGCTGGGCTCCGGCGCGGCCGGACTGGCGCTGGCGCTGGTCGCGGGCAAGCGCAAGGACTTCGACCGGCAGCCGATCCGTCCGCACAACCTGCCTCTGGTCGTCATCGGCCTGGCCCTGCTGTGGTTCGGCTGGTTCGGGTTCAACACCGGCTCCTCGCTGGGCGTTCCGGGCGCGGCCGCGATGGGCTTCGTCAACACCCAGATGGCGGCCGGCGCGGCGATGGCCGGCTGGGCGGTGACCAGCTACTGGCGCACCCGGCGGGTCGGCCTGCTGGACATGAGCATGGGCGCGGTCACCGGCATGGTCGCGATGACCCCCGCGGCCGGCGACGTGACCCCGGTGTGGGCCGCGGTCATCGGCTTCCTGGCCGGTCTGACCTGCGCCTTCGCCATCAGCTGGAAGTACCGCTTCGGGGTGGACGACACCCTGGACGTGGTCGGCATCCACGGCTGGGGCGGGCTGTTCGGCATGGTGATGGCCGGTCTCGCCGCGACCGGTCTGATGACCGGTAAGAAGGGCCTGTTCTACGGCGGTTCCTGGGATCTGCTCGGCAAGCAGCTGGTCGCGGTGCTGGTGGTCGGCCTGTTCTCGTTCGCGATGACGGCCGCCATCGGCAAGGTCGTCGACCTGACCGTGGGACTGCGCCAGCCCAGCGGTACCGAGGAGCGCGAGCAGGTCTACCAGAACGACTGGGACGCCCAGTTCAAGGAGATCGCGGACGCCCTGCGCGGTGTTGGCGACCCGCTCGCCGACGACGAGCCGGACGCCGGCGCGGTGCTCGAACAGGTCCGCCGGATGCTCAAGGCCGACGACTAGTCGCCACGGCGACCAGCCCGGCGCGGGCGGGGGTTCCCCATGGGGAACCCCCGCCCGTTACTCGTTCCGGCCCCCGCAAGGAGAGTGACGGTGGATCAGCTGTGACGCGCGGCGGACCGGCGACGGCTGACGACCACCGCGCCGGCGCCCAGCACGATCACGCCGGCGGCCAGGCCGGCCATCGTGCCGGTACCGCTGCCGCCACCGGTCTCGGCCAGCGCCGGGCCGGACGCGGACGCCGAGGCCGGGGTGGAGCCGGAGCCGGTGGCCGAGGACGCCGCCGAGGGGGCCGTCGAGGGCGAACCGGCGGCCGGGAGGGGGTCGTCGACGAACAGCAGGCCCTTGGGCGAGCCCATCGCGGCGAAGGCGGAGACCTTGCCGGTGGCCAGGTCGAGCCGGCCCAGCGTCCCCGGCAGGGTGTCGGAGTCGTTGGGCACCGCGGTGAACGCCTCGCCCACGGTGAAGTGCCCGGTCACGGCCAGCAGCCGGTTGGTCGAGGAGTCGACCACGTAGAGCGTGCCGGTGGTGTTGGTGGCGAACGCGGTGTCGTCGACCTGGGTGGTCAGGTTCAGCACCTTGGGGTCGGCGCCGTGCTTGAGGAAGACCAGCTGCTTGTCGCCCTGACTGTCCAGCAGCAGGGTGCCGCCGAGGCCGGGCACCGACGAGGGGACCAGCTCGCTGGAGTCCGGGTCGGACAGGTTCAGCGTGGTCTTCTTGCCGGTGACGACGTCGGTGGCGGACGCGTTGTCGGCGAGCACCGGGGTCAGGGTGGCGCTGCCGTCCTTGCCGTGGGCGCCGGCCGTGAGCTTCGCCGTGTAGAGGGCGGGCTTGCTGTAAGTCTTGCCGTCGGCGTCGGCGGCCGGGTTGGAGGCGGTGACGTAGACCGTGGTGCCATCGACCAGGATGCTGTCGGTCCCGCCGCCGTGGGTCAGGCCCTGGTAGGCGTAGTGCGTGAGCTGCGCGGCACCGGCGGCACCGGGGGTGATCACGTAGAGGCTGGAGTTGGCGTCCTCGTTCACCGAGGCGAACACCCGGTTGCCGTCCGCGTCCGCGCCCAAGCCGTCGACCTTGCCGGTGATGGACCAGGACGCGACCTGCTGGCCGGTCATCGTGTACTCGACCACGGTGCTCTTGGTCGCACCGGACGGGCCGGGCTTCCCGTCGGGGCCGATGCCGTTCTGGTAGGTGACGAACAGGTGGTCGCCGAGCCGGGTGATGTCGTCCGGGCTGGACTGCCCGGCCGGGGCGGTGGCGAGCTGACGCACGGCGAAGCCGGACGGCACCGTGACGGCGCTCTGCGCACCGGTCGCGGCGAGGGCCGCGGACGCCGCGCCGAACACGGCGCCGGAGGCGAGCAGGGAGACACTCGCGGCGGCCAGAACGCGGCGCGACGCTGTCGGACGAATAGTCATCAGGGTCCTCGAACAGGAGATGGTCTGAGCGGAGGACCCAAGTTCTTCCAGCCCGCAGTGGCGGGCACGTGGCCGAAAGGCGAACAGCCGAGAGACCACAGTGCTGACACAGGTAAGAGTGGGACGGAAGTGCCGTCCTCAGCGCGGTCGGGCCTGGGTGAAGCGGAGCATGTTTCCGGCCGGGTCGCGGAAGGCGCAGTCCCGTACGCCGTAGGGCTGGTCCATCGGCTCCTGGATCGCCTCGGCCCCGGAGGCGTGGATCTGCTTGTAGGTGGCGTCGCAGTCGTCGGTGGCGATCACCAGGCGGCCCAGCATGCCCTTGGCCATCAGTTCGGCGATCGCCTGGCGGTCGGCCGGGGAGATGTCCGGGCTGGCCGCCGGCGGCTCCAGCACGATGTCGACGTCCGGCTGCGACGGCGCACCCACGGTGACCCAGCGCATGCCCTCGAACCCGACGTCGTTGCGTACCTCGAATCCGAGCACGTCACGGTAGAAGGCCACGGCCTTGTCGTGGTCGTCGACGGCCAGGAAGCAGTGCGACAGCTTGAGATCCATGCGACTCACGGTACCGGCGGAGCGGTGCTCCCGGCTTCTCGATTCCTGACCGGTCTGGTCATGATCTTCACGTAGCAGGCCGGGATCCCCCGGCCCTGCTCGTGCCCACGGGCCCGGTACGCGCTGGGGGTCTCCCCGACCAGCTCGGTGAACCGCGAGCTGAACGACCCGAGCGAGGTGCAGCCGACCGCCATGCAGACCTCGGTGACGGTCATGTCCCCGCGCCGCAGCAGCGTCTTGGCGCGCTCGATCCGCCGGGTCATCAGATAGCTGTAGGGGGTCTCGCCGAAGGCGGACCGGAAACTGCGGGAGAAGTGCCCCGAGGACATCAGCGCGGCCTGGGCCAGCGAGGCCAGGTCGAGCGGTTCCGCGTAGTCGCGGTCCATCAGGTCGCGCACCTGGCGCAGCCGAACGAGATCCGGGAGAGTCACCCCACCATCCTCCCATCTCCGGCCGGTCGAAATTGGCCCACTGATTCCGGCTCCGAATGGACCTTCTGGGCGGTTCTTTACTCCTCTACCGTAGTACTCGGAGGCAAGGACACCAGCACCGCGGAACCCCTGAGGAGACAGCATCATGACCACCACCGTCGACATGTGGTTCGACCCGAAGTGCCCCTGGGCCTGGATCAACTCCCGTTGGCTGCACGAGGTCGAGCGGGTACGCGACGTCGAGGTGCGGTTCCACGTGATGAGCCTGGCACTGCTGAACGAGGGCCGCGAGGGCCTGGAACCCTGGTACCGGGAGTGGCTGGACACCGCCTGGGGGCCGGTCCGGGTGTGCATCGCGGCCGAGCAGAAGTTCGGCTCCGAGGTGCTGCGCGACCTCTACACCGCGCTCGGGACCCGGATCCACCACCACAGGGCGCCGCTCGACCGCGACCTCTACACCGCCGCACTGCGCGAGGTCGGGCTGCCCGAGGAACTGGCCGCCGCGGCCGCGTCCACCGACTACGACGAGGCGCTGAGCATCAGTCACCACGCCGGCCTGGACCCGGTCGGCGAGGACCTGGGCACCCCCGCCCTGCACGTCCCCGGCCCCGACGGCAGCACCATCGCCTTCTTCGGGCCGGTGGTCACCCCGACCCCCAAGGGGGAGGACGCCGGACGGCTCTGGGACGGCGTGCTACTGGTCGCCGGGACCCCCGGTTTCTACGAGATCAAGCGGGGCCGCGATGTCCGCCCGGACACCCGTCCCTGACCCGGCGTCCCCGACCCGGCCGGGCGCCGCCGTCCGGGCCCCGGCCGCAGGGCTGCCCTAACCGCCGCCCGGGTGCCGATCCGGGTCGCCGCCCGGATCACCCACCCGGATCGACGCCCGGGTCGCCGTTCCGGCGCAGGCCGCTGACCCAGCGCAGCACCAGCACGCTCGACACGGCCGCCAGGGCGCACCAGGTGGAGACGAACGCGGCCTGCCACAGCAGCAGGCACAGCAGTGCGCCGACCCCGGTGACCACCCCGAGGAGGCGGATCCCCCGCTGCCCACTGGCGAGCAGCGCGCCCACCGTCGCCAGCAGGTAGCCCGCGCCCACCAGCAGCGGTCGGCCGACGCCCACGCCGTAGCGCAGCGTGTGGCCGGCGATCCGGGCGTCCGGCGCGGCGTGCGCCAGGTCCCAGGCCAGTGCGGCCGAGGTCAGGGCGCCCACCAGGACGAAGACCAGCAGGGCCGGCCGGCGGGCCGGGGCGGCGGCCGCGAGCACGGCCAGCGGGAGGTAGAGCGGGAGCACCGGGTAGGCGATCGCCGCCCACAGCATCCGCGCGGCAGCCGCCTCGGCGGGACCGGTCCCTCCCTCCGCGCCCAGCCACACCACGGCCTCGGTCAGCTGGTGCAGCCCCAGCAGTAACGGCAGTGCTGCCAAAGGGAGTTCGCCGATCCGACGCACTCTCGGCAGAGCGGCGGCGCCGACGACGGCGACCGCGCCGCCCGCGACGAGGTCGGCCGTCGAACTCCAGCACACCGGCCCACGTTAACCGCCGTCCGGCCGCCCGGCCGGGAACCGACCCCCCTGCCGATCCGGTGTCCCGCTGTGACATCTTCATGACATACAGTTCCCTGAGCTGCCAGAGTGCACCATCCGGCTCCCGGTGAGGCCGGTGACCTCAGTAGAGTGCAGGGAACGAACCATGAAGCGGGACTCGGCTGGGAGGAGTTCGGCAATGCTAGAGCTGTTCCCGGGATCCGGCGCGGCCACCGCATCCCCGAAACACTCGGCGCAACACCACACCCGTCCCACCGACCCCGGCGACGAGCCGGGGGCCTCCCGGCACGCCGAATCGGTCCTGGAGCTCGCGGCGGCCCTGCAGCGCAGCCTGCTGCCGCAGTTGCCGACCCGGCTGCCGGGCGTCGAGCTCGCCTACCGGTACCTGCCCAGCAACGACGACATCCAGGTCGGCGGCGACTGGTTCGACGCCATGGTGCTGCCGGGCAAGCGGATAGGCCTGGTGGTCGGGGACGTGATGGGCCACGGGGTGGCCTCGGCCGCGATGATGGGCCAGCTTCGGACCGCCGTGCAGACCCTGGCCTTCCTGGGCCTGCCGCCGCACGAACTGCTGCGGCACCTGGACGAGGCTGCCCGCCGGCTCTCCGACACCCACCTGGCCACCTGCCTCTACGCCGTCTACGACCCGGTCAGCGGCCGCTGCACGCTCGCCAACGCCGGCCATCTGCCGCCGGTACTGGCCCGTCCCGGGGAGCCGGGACGGCTGCTGGACATACCCACCGGCGTGCCGATCGGCGTCGGCGGACACGCGTTCGACTCGGTCGAGTTCGACATTGCCGACGGCGACACCCTGGTGCTGTTCACGGACGGCCTGGTGGAGACGCCGAAGCGCGACATCTCCGAGGGCCTGGAGCTGCTGCGCGGCGCCCTGCCCAGCCAGCAGGTCCCGCTGGAACGGGCCTGCGTGGCCGTCCTGGACGCGCTGGACCCGGTCGCACGCGGGGACGACGCCGCGCTGCTGATGGCCCGCTTCCACGGCATCCCGGCCCGCAACGTCGCACACTGGACCCTGGAGCCCGCCCCGCGCGCGGCCGGCCAGGCTCGGCGACTGCTGCGGCGCGCGCTGGACCGCTGGTCCCTGGCACACCTCTCCCCCGTCGCCGAGCTGCTGGTCAGCGAGCTGATCGGGAACAGCGTCCGGTTCGCCTCCCGCCCGATCAGCCTGCGGCTGCTCTACACCGACACGCTGACCTGCGAGGTCCACGACGACTGCCACACCCTGCCGGTGCCGCGCACCACACATGCGCTGAGCGAGTCCGGTCGCGGCCTGTCCATGGTCAGCACCCTGGCGCGGCGCTGGGGCACCAACCGCACCGACACCGGGAAGATCGTCTGGTTCGAGCTCGACCCCGGCCCGCAGGACGCCCAGTAGGACGGCCCGTAGCCGGTCCGCAGCGCGCAGCCAGTCAAACACCGTGAGCCCGCAGAGAGGACACCATGACCGAGCAGACGTGGATCCCCGAGGACGTCGATCCCAACAGACCCAGCATCGCCCGGATCTACGACTTCTACCTCGGCGGCAACCACAACTTCCCGGCCGACCGGGAGGCGGCCAAGCCGGTCGTGGAGATGATGCCGGAGCTGCCCGACATCATGCGGGTCAACCGGGCCTGGCTGCGGCGTTCGGTGCGGTTCCTGGCCGAGGCCGGCATCCGGAACTTCCTCGACCTGGGCTCGGGCATCCCCACGGTCGGCAATGTGCACGAGATCGCCCAGGCGGTCGCCCCCACCTCGCGGGTGGTCTACGTCGACAACGACCCGGTCGCGGTCGCCCACAGCCGGGAGATGCTGGCCGGCAACGACCGCGCGCTGATGGTCCCGGGCGACCTGCGCGACCCGGCCGCGGTGCTGGCGGACCCGGAGGTGGACCGGCTGCTGCTGCTCGGCCTGGGTGAGCCGATGGCGGTGCTGATGAGCGCGGTGCTGCACTTCGTCCCGGACGACGACGAGGCGGCCGCGCTGGTCGCCGCCTACCGCGACGCCCTGCCTTCCGGCAGCTACCTGGCCCTCTCGCACGGTGCGCGCCGGGAGCAGCAGGCCGAACGCGTCGGCCAGGCGGCGGAGCAGTACTCGCGCACCGTGGCGCCGATGAAGCTGCGCTCGCTGGACGACATCGCGGTCCTGCTGGAGGGCTTCGAGCTGGTCGACCCCGGCATCGTCTACTGCTCCCAGTGGCGCCCCGACCCCGAGGACGGCCCAGGCCCGACCGAGCCCCTCCCCCAGATCTGCGCCGTCGCCCGCAAGCTCTGAGCACGGCCCCCGAAGCGGAAGCGTGGGGCGCGGGACGGCTTGTTTCGTCCGTGCCCCTGCGCCCGTGTAAGGCAGGGCCGTCGGTTGAAAGCTGACCGAGAGCTCCGTGCACCGCCCCGGATGAACCGCAGCTTTGGCCTTCTGGAGGCTGGTCGCAACTGGTCGCCGCCACTGACAGCGGACTCATCAGCTAGAGAAGTCGGACGTAGGCAACCTGGCCGGGCTGCCTACGCCACCTGGCCGGATTCGGACCGTCCCGTCAAACACGCGAGCCGCGTGCGCAATGGTCCCTCCAGCTCGAGATTGTCGCCACGAGTGGTGGTCTGCAGCAGCTCGGTGATGACCACCAGCTCAGCGAATCGCCCGTGCGGGGTGTCAAGGACGTGTCCGAGGTGGTGACGGATCTTGGCGGCTGTTTCGGGAACGAGCAGACTGTAAGCATGCAGGAGGGCCGCGTCGTAGCCGGTGGGTGCGAGTCCCCAGCCTTCCCAGTCGAGCAGGGTCAGTCCGGGACTGGTGAGGTTGGCCCAGTGCAGATCGCCGTGGGCGGTCGACCAGGCAGGGGCAGTGGTGTCGATGGGCATGCCCAGGTACAGCGGCATGGCCCTGTCCAGGTACTCCTGGCGGACAGCCACTCGGCCAGTGGGCACGGCGGCGATGGCGTCGAGCGCGCTGCTGAGACCATCCCACCAAGCGGCGTCCAGGTTCGGAGCCGCCCGCAGGATGGGCTCGTGGGTGGTAACGGTGCGGGCGGTGACCTTGTCGTACAGCTCCGCCAGGTAGCCGTACCCGCCCTCGGTCCATGTAAGCCGTGCCCGTAGGCGTGGGCGGGGGACCGCAGGAGGCATGAAGCGCTCTGCCTCCTGCGGTCCCTCCCAGAGCTTGCCGCCAGCCTTGTCGGCCGGGGCGGACACCACGCGGAGCCAGCCGTCACCGGATGACGCGGCCACCGGTCGGCTGAGCGTGCGGCCGCGCCAACCCCACGCCTCACGAGAGCTTTTAGGCGTCGCCTGGAGCGCTGCCGCTGCGCTGGTGTGCATCCCACGCATCCGCTCGGCAATCTCCGGCTCAGGTTCCGAGTACATCCGTGATCCTTTGCAGCCCGTCCAGCGACAACGACGGCCGGGCGACGGCGTCGGCGGCCTGCCTCCAGTGTTCCGGGTTTCCCGTCGACAGGAGTACGCGTTTCACCCCGGGGGCTGAAGCGGTAACGATTAGGGCTGCCTGGGCGGGTGTGCTTCCTGGGCTAATCAGGTCGGACAGCTCGCGGGTGACCATGCCCGGGACCTCACCGCCGTGCAGTGGGGCGGAGGCCAACACCTCCAGTCCTGCTTCCAGGGCTTCGGCCAGCACGCCGTGCCCGTCGAGGGCCTGGGCGACCGGCGCGAGGTGAACGAGAGAGACGGGGAGCTGGACGGCCCGTAGGTGGTGCTGCGAGCCGCCAGCCTTGGTCGCCTGTTCGAGCAGAGTGGCCACGTCGAAGAGCTCGCTGCTGAAGCCTCGCCAGGTCGCCACCCCGTAGGCCTTGATGATCTGTTGGCTGCACGCCTCCTCCAGAGCAAGGACGGCGGTGTAGATCCGGTCGGCGATTTCGCGCTCCCGGCAGCCGTGTTCCGGATTGTGCAGGAACACCAGGTCAGGTGTGCGGCCGAGCATCCGCTTGCTCCGGGCGACCTGCCAAGCGATGTAGTCCGGGGTGAGGCAGTGGCCGCGCGCGGCATCATCGGGAGACAGCGCCCCGGCGCGGACGCCGATGCGTCTGGCGCTGGGAGCGACGAAGCCGACCTTCGTGGAGACTTGCAGGTGCGGATAGACGGCCAGGACGGGAGCGAGCGATGTCTCCGCCCGGCCATTCTCGTAGTTGGGCGCCGTGTCGACCCAGTCGGCCCCGCAGGAGGCGGCGATCAGCGCTGCCTCGGCGACATCGAGGCAGCGGTAGGTGCCCAGCCCCAGCCGTGCGGTCACTGCCCACCCCTGACAGCAACGACCTGCCCGTCAACCAGCTCCGTCACGACGCCGGCCGCCTGCGTGAGCGTGACGCCGGCGGCCTCTGCGAGATCGGCCAGCCGGTGACTCTCCCCGTCGGTGAGGAGCGCGAGCATCGGTTGGGCCTTGGCCGCGAACGTCCACTCCTCTCCACCCGTGACCAGCCGTACGGTGCCCTCCGGGCCGGCCGCGAGCGCGGACCGCGTGGTGACAAGACGCACCCGCAGCTCCGCATCCGGCGGAGCCACCGTGATGTACGGCAGCGACGGAACCAGCCTGGCCCGCTCGGTGGCGTCGCGAGCGGCGGAGAAGCGAGCGATCAGGTCGGCGCTCTCCAGTTCAGTCGCGACGAGTTTGCCGATCGTTTCGAGGAAGGCGCGTTGCGCCTCAGCAGTCCCGAAGCGCGGAATCTCAGCCCGGACGGCGTCGTGGGAGCGCAAGACCTCCGACAACCAGGTGAGCAGGTCAGCGCCCGTCGTGCTCTGCAGCCCGCACGTGACGTGCAGCGAGTGCTGGCCCACGGAGGCGGCGACGGCGTGCCACCAGCCCCGGGGCAGGTAGAGCACGTCGCCAGCGGTGAGGACCAAGTCGGCCACGGCTTCGTCCGGCGGCGGATCGGGCATGTCGACGTCGCGGTGCATGGGCGCGGTGCGCGTCGGTCCGTAGATGCGCCAGCGCTTCGCGCCGTCGAGCTGGACGACCACCACGTCGTGATCGTCCCAGTGGACTCCAAAGCCTTCGGTGCTGGTCCAGGAGGCGTACAGGTTGACCTGCACGCCGGTTCGCAGCCAGCGCTCCAGTTGGCCGGCCAGAGCACCAATTTCCGGGTGGAGTTCGTCGACGGCGTCCAGGACCAGTGTGGCTCCTTCGGCGAGCCGCTTGTGCAGTTCGCCGGGCTGGAGCTGGTTCCAGACTGTGCTCCGCCGGGTGACCATGGCGCGCGAGTACATGTGCGCCGGCACCTGTTCCCCACCAGCGGCGAGTCGGAAGCGAGGGGGTTCGAACCGGTGGTGGGTCAGGAGGGTGTTGAGGTCATCCCAGCCCATCAGTCCGGCGAGTGACGCGGCGTCGCCGCGTACGACCTTGAAGCTACGGCCGAGCGTCTGGGCGAGGAAGTCATCCCCGTCCAGACGCTCAACCACCGAGAACTGCTCGGCGGTCATCAACGCAGCCGTCAGTCGTTGGTGTCGGTACGGCCGGTGGAACCGCCGTCCGACGGCTGCTCCCCGCGTGCGCGGGCCGCGGGGACCTTCGCGCGGGCGACCAGGAGACCGTCGCCCTCCGACTCGGTGCTGCTCGTCATGTTCTCGGGCATGAAGTCCTCCCTCGGAATCATGGGAGTGGACCGAAGGTCCAGCCCCTCGTGGGTGCAGAGATGTATCGGCGCCAGGCGAACCTGGCATCGAACCTCAGGTGGCTAGGCCGCTCGGCTTTCGACCAGTGCGGCCACCTGAATCCCTCCCAGGCCCGAACTGGACTGGGAGGAAGCCTTGTCAGGTGCTGGCCGGCGTGGCGTGCCGGGCCCTGGGGGCAGCGGCTCTCACCAGCGTGGTGAGTCGCTCGTCCCCGTACACCGCCGCAGCCGTGCCGACCTCGAACCAGAGCCTCTTGCCAGCCGGATCCGGCTCCGAAAGCCGAGCGGGGCTGGTGCGGGGGCGTTGCGACTGGCGACGGACATGAGTGCGGACCCTTCACCGGAACGAGGTCGGCGGCGGGCCGATCCGCGCCGAGATTCACCCGGCAGGTCTCTAGAGAACCGCCTCCCATGCTGGTGAACCAGAGCAGAATTGATGCAGCAATGAGGCATCTGTGCCGCAAACCCAGGCATGGCCTGGCCTGTTACGACTACGGACGAACCGGCGCGTCACGAGAGGGCGGGGATGGGACCCAAGCGGCACCAGCTCATCCAGCGCAGGGAGGCCGTCGGCCACACCCAGGAGTCCCTGGCTGAAGCCCTCCAGGTGGACCGTACGACCGTGGGGCGCTGGGAGAGTGGGAGAGGGACCCCGCAGCCCTGGATGCGACCGAAACTCGCGCACGCGCTGAAATGCTCGGTCGAGCGGTTGGCCAACCTGCTGGCAGCACCGCCGGCAACCCTCGGAACGGATTCGCTCTCCATCGGCGGCAGAGCAGAGGCCCCGCCCGCACGGGCTGAACGACGCGCCGACCCGGACAACGACATCACCGCAGCGGTGGCAGCCGACTCCGCAGAGTCTGCCCTCTTCCTCCACTTCGCGAGCGCCTCCAACGTGGACGACACGCTGCTGGAGCAGATCGACGCGGACATCGCCAGGCTGGCGACGGACTTCGTCAGTAAGCCCCTGTCCGAGCTCTTCCGGGAGATCGGAGCGCTCCGGCGCGGCGTGTTCGAGTTACTCCAGGGCCGTCAACATCCCTACCAGGCATGCCACCTATACCTTCAGGCCGGACGTTTGTGCGGCCTGGCAACCCACGTGGCCCTCGACCTCGGCCAGTACACAGCTGCGGCCACCCACTCACGAACAGCGTGGCGCTGCGCAGAGTCAGCCGGTCACAACGGCCTTCGGGCCTGGATCAGATCCGTCCAGTCCTTGATCGCCTACTGGCAGCAGGATCACCGCCAAGCCGCCGAGCTGGCCCGAAGCGGACAGCTCTACGCCGACGGCGGGACTATCGCAGCCCGTCTGTTCAGTCTTGAAGCCCGAGCTGCCGCAGCATTTGGTGACAGCGCGAACGCGCTACGAGCTGTATCGGCAGCGGCGGCAGCACAAAGTGCAGCCGCCTGCGTCGTGGACCTGCCCGGCGTGTTCACCTTCCCCGAAGCCAAGCAGTGGACCTATGCCGGCACCACCCTCCTGGCGCTGGGCAGTCGGGCACACGTGAATCGCGCTATCGAGGTGTCGTCCAAGGCCATCGCCCTGTACGAGTCCGCTCCACAGCAGGAGCAGTCTTCCGGCGACCTACTGGCCGCGCGGCTCGACCTCTCCAACGCCCACCTCGCCCACGGAGACCTCGACGCCGTGCAAGCGAACCTCTCGATCGTCCTGGACGCCGCACCGGGCCGGAGAACAGCGAGCATCTCCACTCGACTGCAAGCGCTCAGCAGCCGTCTCGCCCAGCCCGCCTACGCGGGCTCCCCGCTCGTCCTGAGTCTCCGTGAGAATGTCCGAGAAGCCTGCTCTCGACCCGCACTCACGAACCCTCCGGAGCCAGCCAAGTGACGAGCAACACCGCGCAGCAGGACGCCGCAGTCGCCGACAGGACGATCCTCGCGAACAGCGCCTACGCCGACGGGCGCTACCTGGCTGCCCGCCAGTCGATCTACCGCTGGCAGCAGCCGCAGTACGACCTGCCGGGGATCGTCGTGGAGGAACTGGCCGGAACCAGCGGGACCGTGTTCGACATCGGCTGCGGCAACGGCAGGTTCGTCAGCCGCCTGCGTAGGGATCGTCCAGACCTTCAGATTGTCGGGATGGATATCTCTGCTGGCATCCTCGCTGAGGTCGAGAAGCCGGTCCTGGTCGCCGATGCCCAGGCCCTGCCTTTCGCTGACGATAGCGCAGGCGCTGTGCTGGCCCTGCACATGCTGTACCACGTCGGAGATATCGATGCCACGATGGAGGAGTTGGCCCGCGTCCTTCGGCCCGGTGGCGTGCTCATCGCCTCGACCAATAGTGACACCGACAAGCGCGAACTCGACCAGCTCTGGATGAGGGCCGCAGGCGATGTCCTGGGAATCACTGATGGACCGGCGCGCGTCTCCCTCAGCTCGCGTTTCTCTCTGGAGAAGGCCCCCGGCTATCTCGCTGTGGCGTTCAAGGACATCCGAGTGCGACAGCTGCCTGGCGCCATCGAGGTCACAGACCCAGGACCGATCGTCGCTCACCTTGCCTCCTACGAGGCATGGGCTGAGCAGTGTGGTGTGCCTTTCCATGAAACCATCGGCCGAGCGGCTGAGATTGTTGCCGCCATCATTGCGGACGAGGGTTCATTCAAGATCGCATGCCTTGGGGGGATATTCGTCTGTCGATCATAGATTTCTGATTGGTTCCAGCGCGGCGTGACGGCCGCTCCGGAGGCAGGTACGCAGATGCGGCTGAATCTCGTGGTCACCGGCGTGTGCGGCACGTGAGGGAAGCCCTGTTCGGCCCCTATGATTCCGCCATGGCGAGCAGGATCGACTACCACGGCGACCCGAAGGCACCAGCTGCTAACAGCCGAGTCCCCGCGGTCAATGTCATCGTCAACGACGAGCAAGGGCGCATCCTCATGATTCGCCGAACGGACAACGGCAACTGGGCCGTCCCTGGTGGCGCGATCGACCTCGGGGAATCCATGAGCGAGGCAGCCGTGCGCGAGACAGCCGAAGAGACGGGCATCACCTGCGAGATCACCGGACTCGTCGGCATCTACACCGACCCGAACCACGTGATCCACTACACCAGCAATGACGAGGTCCGGCAGGAGTTCTCCATCGTTCTCACCGGCCGTCCCCTAGCCGGCGAGCCCACGACGAGCAGCGAGTCCAGCGAAGTCCGTTGGGTCGCGGCGGAAGCCGTCGACCGACTGGAGATGGACCGGTCGATGCGTCAGCGGATCGAGCACTACCTCGACGGCGACGCACTGCCGCACCTCCAATAGCCGGCAACACCTGTCCAGGCCGGCATGAAGCGCTATCGCACGGAGTGGCCCACCCGGTCGAGGACTGTCCCGACGGAGCGAACGATCTGCGGCGTAGCGGTGGCAGGCACCGCCACTGCTCAGTGCTACGACGGGCTGATCCGCCGCCGTGGATCATTCGACCAGGAGTGTGGGTCCGTGTCGGGCAAGCGGCCAGCTGATCGTGATCGATGGGATCGGTCGGTGGCGCTGTTGGGACCTGTGCGGCGATGGCTGGAGTCCTGCCCGTCAGGCCTTTGCACGGGTCACCGCCCCGTGCGGAGGTCCAGCATGTAGAAGACCTTGTCGAAGCGGCGGGTGCCGACGGCGACGAAGTCGGGCAGACGGCCGTACTCGCTGAAGCCCAGTGACCGGTAGAGGTGCAGCGCGTTGCTGTTGTCGCCACGGGCGTCCAGGGTAAGGACCTCGATTCCCGCCCGCCGGGCGTCAGCGATCAAGTCGGCGGCGAGTGCCCGACCGATGCCGCGACCGTGGGCGGCAGCGTCCACCGCGATCTTCTCCAGGTCGGCGTGCGGACGATGGGTCGGTCGTACGTAGCGCAGCCAGTACCCCAGTCCGACCAGCCGACGGTCGACGTAGGCGGCACGCAGAGCCGCATCGCCGGCGTGCACCGCGGAGACGACATGGTCGAGGAGCTCTGCCACCTCGTCGGGCGAGGGGGGTTGCACCCAGCCAAGTGCGGCACCGCTGCGGACCAGATCCGCCAGGATCTGATGGGCCGACACCACAAACCGGGCCCAGAGGTCCGGGTGGGACGTCAGGCCCGTCGCGTCGACAGTGACGGGTTCACCGGTCCCGCTGCTGGTCATGGCTGTAGTCATGACCAGCAGCCTAACCGGGGCGCGTCTCACCAGAAGCTCTCCACCCCAGCACCAGCCGAGACCGAGCCGCGCTCCTGACCCACGCTCCCAGCTCCAGCGCGGCGTGACGGCCGCTCCGGCCCCCGCCCCGCAGCGTGGCGCCGGCCGGTGGGGTCAGCGCCACGCGGGGTTGGGCGTTACGCCCCGTCAGGGTTCGGGTGGGGTGCGGTGCGCGGGGTCAGCCGGTCTTGACCAGCTGCCAGCGCTGGTTGGCGCCGCCGTTGGCGGGCCACTGGATCACCGAGGCGCCCATGGTCAGCGACGCGCCGCTGACGTCCACCAGTTCGGCGTCCGAGCGGGACTCCAGCGTGTAGGTGCCGCCGCCGGCCGGGACGACCAGCCACTGCTGGTTGGTGCCGCCGTTGGCGGTCCACAGGTCGAGCTGGGTGCCCGCGACAGCGGTCTGGTTGGGGACGTCCAGTGCCTTGCCGCTGCCGACTCCGGTCACCGTGTAGTAGCCGTCACCGGTCGAGGTGAGCTTCCACTGCTGGTTGGCGCCACCGTTGGACGGCCACTGGATGATCGGGGTGCCGTCGGCCGTCCCGTTGCCGGAGGCGTCCATGACCTGGCTGCTGTTGGCGTTGACCAGGCGGTAGGTGCCGTCCAGCGGGGCGGTGCTGCCCGGGGTGATGCTCAGGTTGCTGTACTGGGCGCCGTAGTAGCCGGCGGTGCCCAGCGCGACCTGGCCCGAGGCGTAGCTGCCGTCGGTCACCGAGCCCAGGGTGACCCCGTCCAGGGTGGCGGTGATGGAACTGCCCTGGAAGGACAGGCCCAGCCGGTGCCAGCTGTCGGTGCCGAGCGCGGTGGTGGTGCCGCTGGCCAGGGTGGTCCAGACCCAGCTGGTGTCGCTCTTCAGCAGGGACCAGGCCCCGGTGTCGGAGACCCGCAGATGGTAGGCGTTGAGGCCGTTGTTGTTGCGGCCCTGGGTGCCCACCCGGCCGAGCAGTTCGACCGATCCCGGCTGCTGCAGCAGCACGTCCGAGGAGACCGTGTAGTCGGACCAGCTGAGGTCGCCCATGGTGGTGTACGGCTGGTCGGAGGACTCGTTGGTCCACCGGATCGGCGTCTGCAACGCTTGCTGCTGCAGGCAGTTGCCGCTGCGGCCGCCGGCGCAGGGCTCGGTCTCGAAGGCGCCGTTCATCGACGAGAAGTAGCGCGCCTCCTGCCCGGTCGCGGTCCCGGTCAGGCTGTCGCTGTACGGGAGTTGCAGCACCGACCGCTGCGGGCTCGCGGCGCTGCCGGCGCCCTGGCCGGTGGTGGTGGTCACGGTGTAGATGTGGCCCGGCTGCAGGGTCAGCGAGTACGTCCCGCCGCTCGCGGTCAGGTCGGCACCCGGCACCAGGTGCCCGGTGGCGGAGTTGCTGGAGAAGTCGGTGGACCAGACGTGCAGCGCACCGGCCGGGAGACCGCCACTCACCTGCAGGGTGACCGTCTGCGCCGCCGACGCGTCCATGGTCTCGAAGACGGTGCTCCAGGCGCTCTTGTCCGGGCTGCGGTAGCTGACGTAGCTGCCGTTGGCGCGGTTGTCGCCGAGGTAGCCGGAGGAGGAGTCCAGGTACTGCCAGCCGGGCGCGGTGAACTGGGTGGTCTGCGCGGTCGCCCACAGGCTGCGGCCCACCGTGTAGGAGCCGGACCAGGGTTGATTGGCCGTCACCAGGCCCATCGTGTTGAAGCCCAGGTTCTGGTAGATCGAGGCGACCAGCGGCCAGTTGATGAACGCGGTCATCTTGGCGTCCAGGTAGCCCCGGTTGATGGCCCGGGCCATCGGGGCGGCGCCGGTGTCGGCGTCCTCGGAGCCGTTCTCACTGGCCCACAGCTGCTTGCCGGTGGCCAGCGCGTCGGAGGTGGTGCTGCAGCTGGTCATGCTGGACATGTAGCCGCAGGGGTAGTGGGTGCCGACGATGTCGACGGCGGAGTTCAGCGCGCTGTCGCTGCGCATGGCGGTGGCGATGGACCAGTCGCTGTCGGCGCCGACCACCTTGGTGCTGCCGTAGCCCTTGGCGGCGAGGGTGGAGTGCAGGTTCTCGTACCAGGAGGCGTTGTAGCCGCGCTCGTTCCAGCCGCCGAGGTAGTCGATGCTCAGGCTGTGCTGCTTGGCGCAGCCCATCCAGGACATCAGGTAGTCCACCATGTCCTGGGACCAGAAGTTGCCGTTGCCGACCCAGCCGGGCGCGCCCCAGGACAGTCCGTACAGCTTGATGCCGGGATTGCGCGCCTTGGCCTGTTCCATCAGCCACCACTCGTAGCCGTTGGAGCAGTCGACGGTGCCCTTGGTGTGCTCGATGCTGGACTCGGCGCCGTCGGTGGAGTTGGTGTCGCCGCCGATCTCGACCTTGAGGATCTGCAGGTCAGCGCCGTAGCCGGGCTTGAACAGATAGTCCAGGATCTGGCTGCGCTGCGGTTCGGGGTAGTCGAAGAGCAGCCGCGAGTTGCCCCCGCCGCCACTGATCGCCCCGATGCCGTCGAAGGTACGGCCGCCACTGGCGCCGTTGACGGTGATCGCGGTGCTGACGGCGGCGGTGGCCGCCTTCGCGGGCGAGACGCCCGGGTAGACCAGGGCGAGGCAGAGGGCGAGAGCGGCGAGGACCGCTGTGCGCAGGGAGAGGGGGTTGAAGGGCGTGGAGGGTGGCGGCGTGGCGTGCAAGGCGGCTCCCAGTGGGGTGGCGGCGGCCGGGACGGTCGTCCATGGGGGATTTAGCGCGCTGTTCAGTTGGAAACAAACTCAACTCATCAAAAGTGAACAGTAGGGAGGACCGCACACGGGGTCAAGAGTCGTGCATGACAAGAGACTTACCGGCTCGCCGCGCCCCTTGCTTTGGCTGTGGTGGAGAGGGACCGTGGAGGTGCAGCACCACCCGTCCGACCCGAGGATGTCCGCCATGCCCACCCGATTCCGCCCCGACCGGCAGCTCACCGCACGCATGCTGGCCACGATGTTCCTCCTCGGGCTGCTCTACGTCGGCTTCATCGCCGCGCTGGTGGTCCTGCTGAAGTCCTGGATCGTGGTGGTGGTGCTGGTGGCCGGCATCGCCGTCGCCCAGTACTGGTTCTCCGACCGGGTCGCACTCTTCGCCATGCATGCGCACGAGGTCAGCGCCGAGCAGCACCCGCAGCTGCACGGCGTGGTCGACCGGCTCTGCGCCACCGCCGACATGCCCAAGCCCCGGCTGGCCGTCGCCAACACCGACCTCCCCAACGCCTTCGCCACCGGACGCGACGCCGACCACACCGTGCTCTGCGTGACCACCGGGCTGCTGCGCCGGCTGGAACCGGAGGAGCTGGAGGCGGTGCTGGCGCACGAGCTCTCGCATGTCGCGCACCGCGACGTCGCGGTGATCACCATCGCGTCGTTCCTGGGCGTGCTGGCCGGGCTGATGGTCCGTTTCACCCTCTACTCCGGGATGTTCCGGGGTCGCCGGGACCAGAACACCGCGATCATCATGATCGGGGTGATGGCCGTCTCCGCGGCCGTCTACGTCCTGGGCTTCCTGCTGGTGCGGGCCCTGTCCCGGTACCGGGAACTGGCGGCCGACCGCTCCGCCGCGCTGCTGACCGGCCACCCCTCGGCGCTGGCCTCGGCGCTCACCAAGGTCAGCGGGGACATCGCCAAGATCCCCAGCCGCGACCTGCGCACCGCGGAGAGCTTCAACGCCTTCTTCTTCGCTCCCGCCCTCGGCGCGGGGTCCAGCCTCAGCCACCTGTTCTCCACCCACCCCAGCCTGGAGCGCCGGCTGGAGCAACTGGCGAAGATCAGCGCGCAGTTGGGCCAGAGCGAATAGCCCGGCGGGCAGCCGGAGCCAACCGCTGAGGCCTGCGGCGGGCCCGGTGGCGGGCCCTGGAGGGGTGACGCGCGGAGCGGCCGGCGGGGTGACGTGGCGCGGCCGGGAGGCGGGAGAAGGCGGCCGGTGATTCGGACAATGTGGCAGGTGGACAGGCCCGGGCCCGGCTCCTAGCGTGAGCCGGGTCAGTGATCGCCCGCCGACCGGGGAGCCCGCCGTGTCCAGCACCGTGCCCAGCACCGACCCGAGCGCCGCCGGCCCGAGCGCCACCGACCCGAGCCCCGGTCCGCTCGCCGGGGTGACCGTGGTGTCCCTGGAGCAGGCCGTCTCCGCGCCCTTCGCCACCCGCCAGCTCGCCGACCTCGGCGCCCGGGTGATCAAGGTGGAGCGTCCGGGCGGGGACTTCGCCCGCGACTACGACCGCGCGGCCAAGGGCCTGTCCGCGTACTTCGTGTGGTGCAACCGGGGCAAGGAGAGCGTGGTCCTGGACCTCAAGGACCCGGCGGACCGGGCCCTGCTGGACCGGATCCTGGAGCAGGCGGACGTCTTCGTGCAGAACCTCGCCCCCGGCGCGGCCGAGCGGCTCGGGCTGGGCGCGGAGGAACTGCGCAAGCGCTGGCCACGGCTGATCGTCTGCGGCATCTCCGGCTACGGCGACCGCGGACCGTACCGCGACAAGAAGGCCTTCGACCTGCTGGTCCAGTGCGAGGCCGGCCTGGTGTCGCTGACCGGCACCCCGGAGGAGCCGGCCCGCGCCGGCGCCTCACTCGCCGACGTCGCCTCGGCGATGTACGCGTACACGGGCATCCTCACCGCTCTCTACGAGCGCGAGCGCACCGGCCTGGGCACTTCCTTCGACGTGGCGATGCTGGACGCGCTCGGCGAGTGGCTCGGCCAGCCGCTCTACACCGCCCTGTACGGCGACGCCCCGCTGACCCGCTCCGGCGCGCGGCACCCGTCCATCTCCCCCTACGGCCACTACCGGGCCGGCGACGGCGGGCAGGTGTTCCTGTCGGTGCAGAGCGACCGCGACTGGATCGCCCTGTGCGAACAGGTCCTGGCCCGTCCCGACCTGGTCCGAGACCCGCGCTTCGCCGACAACCCGGCCCGGTTCCGCAACGACGCCGAGCTGAACGAGATCCTGGAGGCGAGTTTCGCCGCGTACGACAGCGACGAGCTGCTGCGGCACCTGGAGTCCGCCGGCATCGCCAACGCGCGGCTGCGCAGCATGGCCGAGTTCGCCGACCATCCCCAGCACCAGGCCCGGGACCGCTGGCGCGAGTTCGACTCCCCGGTCGGCCCGCTGCGGGGCCTGCTGCCCCCGGTCACCGTCCACCACCGGGAGGCCCCGATGCGGCCCGTCCCCGCCCTGGGCGAGCACAGCGCGGCCGTCCGCGCCGAGTTCGGGTAGCGGCGGAGAGGGCGGCCTCCGGCGGGCACAGCCGGGCACAGCTCCGTCTACTTGGCGGCGTCGAGGGCGCTCTGGAGTGAGGCGATGTAGCCCTCGCTGGTGTAGCTGGCGCCGGAGACGGCGTCGATGGTGGCGCTCTGCGCGGCCAGGGCCTCCTGGGTGAGGATCGGGATGGCCTGCGCGTTGATCTCCATGTCGCGGTCGTTGCCGTCCGGCTGCTGCAGCACGTCCACCGCGGTGATCTTCGAACCGTTGAAGGTGACCTTCACCTGCACCGGACCCCAGCGGGTGTCCACCGCCCCGCCGGTAACCGACCGCACGCCGGAGACCGGCGCGGCCGACCGGGACGTGGAAGAGCCGGACGTGGAAGAGCCGGACGGGGTCGAGCCGGAGGAGGATGCACCGGACGTGGACGCGCCGGAGGAGCCCGAGCCGGAGGCGCTGCCCGAGCCGGAGGGCACCGGCTGCGGTGGGGCGGCGACCACGGGGATCGGCAGGCTGACGTTCTGGTGCGGCTTGGCCGCCAGCAGCAGCACCACCCCCAGGGCGGTGCCGGACACGGTCAGGACGGTGCGACGCTTCACAGGGGGTGCCTCTCAGAACTCGAAGGACTCGTGGTGGATCCGGCGGGCCGGGACCCCGGCCGTGTCCAGCGCTTCGCGGGCGGTGCGGGTCATCCCGTCCGGGCCGCAGAGGTAAACGTCGTGCTCGCGCAGGTCCGGCAGCAGCGCCAGCAGCGTCCTGGCCTGCAGCGGCTCGCCGATCTCGGCGCGGGCGCCGACCAGGTAGTGCAGCCGCGCGCCGCGCCGTTCGGCGATCGACTCCAGCTCATGACGGAAGATCAGGTCCTCGGCCCGGCTGGCCCGGTAGACCAGCGTCAGCTCGCCGCGCCGGGCCGGGATGGTCTCGAACAGCGCCCGGATCGGGGTGATGCCGACGCCGGCGGCCAGCAGCAGTACCTTGCGCCGGGTGCGCCGCGCGGCGGTGAACGCCCCGTACGGACCCTCGGCCAGGATCCGCGTCCCGGGCCGGATCCGGGCCAGGGCCCGGCTGTGGCTGCCCAGGTCCTTGACGGTGATCCGCAGGTAGCGGGGGTTGGGTGCGGCGGACAGCGAGTAGGGGTTCGCGGCCAGGAACAGCCCGGGGGCCATGAAGCGCCAGCGGAAGAACTGCCCGGCCTTCGTCGCCGCCGCCAGTTCGTCGAGTCGGCGGCCGGTGATGAGCACCGAGAAGACCCCCGGGCCCTCCGGCCGCAGCTCGGCGACCCGGAGCCGGTGCCGCAGCGCGAACAGCGTCGGGACGACGAAGCGGAACCAGAGGATCAGCGCCGCGCTGCCCAGGTAGAGGCCGTACCAGAGCAGCCGGGCCTTGGTGTCCAGAACGAACTCGGCACCATTGCTGAGCTGGTGGAAGAAGGTCAGGAAGATCGCCAGATAGGTGGCCAGATGCAGGTAGTACCACGCCTCGTAACTCAGCCGCCGCCGCGCCGCCCGCGCCGACACCGCACCCACCCCGAACAGCAGCAACGTCCCGAACGTCGCCTTCAGCATGTCCGGATAGTGGAACACCAGCGTCGTGGTCTGCGCCACCAGCCCCTTCCGGTCCGTCAGCGCATACCCCCAGACGATCAGCACCACATGCGCCGACACCAGCCCCACCATGTACCGGCCACCCATCGCATGCCACCGCGCCAGCCGGTCACTGCCCAACGTCCGGTCCAGCACCGGAACCCGCGCCATCAACACCACCAGCACCGGCGCCGCATACCCCGCCAACAACCCGAACAACCGACCCGCATTCGTCACCCACGCACCAGAACTCACCACCGAACCCGTGTCACTCCACCACAGGAACACCACCACCACCGCACCCAGGCCGATCGCCATCAGCAGCGCGGGGGCGAGCAGCGCGGCGCCGTCGGCGCGTCCGGGGGGCGGCGAACCGTGGCGCGCGCCGGTCCTGGGGCGCGTTCCGACCGTGTTCGACATGGGTCTCCTCGGCGTCGGTTCGATGTCCAGCGGAGACCACCCTGACACCGGCACCTCTCAGTTCCCTCTCAACCAAGGCTCCACAGGGGACACCCACACGCAGCTCACAGGCTTGCGGCGGGGTGCATGATGGGGTGCTGTGTCCACTCCGCCCCCGCTCCCGCCCAGCACCGCGCGCGCTCCCCGCGCCCTGGTGGTCGACGACGAACCCGACCTGACCGAGGTGCTCGCGCAGGTGCTGGCCTATGACGGCTGGGAGGTCCGCACCGCCGCCGACGGGGCGTCGGCCCTGGCGCAGGCCGACCTGTTCCGGCCGGATGCGGTGGTGCTGGACGTGATGCTGCCGGACCTCGACGGCTTCGAGGTGCTGCGGCGACTCCGGACCGAGCAGCCCCGCCTGTGTGTGCTGTTCCTCACTGCCAGGGACGCGGTCGAGGACCGGATCGCCGGGATCACCGCGGGCGGCGACGACTACGTGACCAAGCCCTTCAGCCTGGAGGAGGTCGCGGCGCGGCTGCGCGGCCTGCTGCGCCGGGCCGGGCTCGGCACCGAGCCCGAGCCCGATCGCGGGCCCCGGCTGGCGCTGGGCGACCTGGAGCTCTTCGAGGCGACCCGGGAGGTGCTCCGTGGCGGGACCCCGGTGGAGCTGAGCCGCACCGAGTTCGACCTGCTGCACTACCTGATCGCCAACCCGCGCCGGGTGCTGAGCAAGGCGCAGATCCTGGACGCGGTGTGGTCGTACGACTTCGGCGGCCAGGCGCACGTGGTCGAGCTCTACATCAGCTACCTGCGCAAGAAGGTGGACGCCGGGCACCCGCCGCTGATCCACACCGTGCGCGGGGTCGGCTACGTGCTGCGGGAACCCCGATGACCCGCCCCCTCCCCCGCCCGCTCGCCCGGCCGCGGGTTTCACGGCTGCGGGTCTCACGGGTCCAGGTCTCCCGGGTGCTGCCGCGTACGCTGCGGGCCCGGCTGATCGCCGGGCTCCTGGTCCTGCTCGGGCTCGCCTGCGCCGCGGTCGGCACCGCGACCACGGTGGCACTGCACGACTTCCTGGTGTCCAAGGTGGACCAGCAGCTGGTCCAGTCCGGCGTCCGCTACGCGGCCAGCCTGGAGCACGGTGGCTCCGGCGCCCCGCCGGGCGACACCCGGGGCCAGTCGGTGGGGACCTTCGGGGCGCGGCTGGCCGGCGGCACCGTCACCCAGGCCGCGATCGTCGACGGGGACGCCGACGACTCCCCGGACCCCGCCTCCTCGGACGACGCGATCCACCTCGGCACCGGGGAGCAGCGCCTGCTGCGCGCGCTGCCGGTGGACGGCAGCGTCCACGATCTCCGGCTGGACGACGTCGGCGCCTACCGGGTCCGAGCGGTCGCCGGACAGGACGGGGACGTGCTGGTCACCGGCATCCCGCTGGCCGGGGTGGAGGACGCGGTGCACCGGCTGGAGATGATCGAGCTGACCGTGTTCGCGGCCGCCCTCGCCGCCACCGGGATCGCCGGGGCGCTGTGGGTGCGGCTGGCGCTGCGTCCGCTGGAGCGGGTGGCCGCCACCGCCGTACGGGTCACCGAACTGCCGCTGGCCAGCGGCGCGGTGGAGCTGCCGACGCGGGTGCCGGAGGCCGACCGGGGCACCGAGGTGGGGCAGGTGGGTGCCGCCTTCAACCGGATGCTGGGCCACGTCGAGGACGCGCTGGCCCGACGGCACGCCTCCGAGGAGCGGCTGCGCCGCTTCGCCGCCGACGCCGGCCACGAGCTGCGCACCCCGCTCGCGGCGATCCGCGGCCACGCCGAACTGGCCCGGCTGCACCCGCAGCCGCAGGCCCCCGAAGTGGCCCGGGCCCTGGAGCGGGTGCAGGCGGAGTCGGTGCGGATGGGCGGCATCGTGGACGACCTGCTGCTGCTGGCCCGGCTGGACGCCGGACGCCCGCTGGTCCGGCAGGAGGTGGACCTGACCGTGCTGGCGATCGACGCCGCCACCGATGCCCAGGTCGCCGGACCCGGTCACCGCTGGGTGCTGGACCTGCCCGAACGTCCGGTCGCAGTCACCGGCGACCGTGACCGGCTGCACCAGGCGGTGGGCAACCTGCTGGCCAACGCCCGGCTGCACACCGCCCCCGGCACGACCGTGCGGGTCCGGCTGTGCCGCGCCGACGCCCGGGTCCGGCTGACCGTCACCGACGACGGGCCCGGCATCCCCGAGCAACTGCGCGACGAGTTGTTCGAACGCTTTACCCGTGGCGGCGGCGGCCGCTCCCGTACCGACGGCGGCAGCGGCCTCGGCCTCGCCATCGCCCACGCCGTGGTCTCCGCCCACGGCGGAGCGCTCACCGTGGAGAGCCGCCCGGGCCACACCGAGTTCTGCCTGGATCTCCCCGGCTGACGCTGCATGTGAGCGGGGCAGTGACCGCTGCGGCAGTGACCTCTCCAGTGGGGCGGGCGTTGTGCCTGTGTGCCGGACCTACGGTCCGTCAGATCGTTTGTGTCAGGTGCATTGCGTTCTTGTTACCGCATACCTACTCTCCAGTAAGCCTACCGAGCGGTAGGCAACCGGTTCCCCCACGATCCGGAGGTCCGTCATGCCCGCCCGAGCCAGATCCCACGGCCGCAGACCCCACCCGACCAGCCCCTCCACGACCAGCCCTCGCACGACCAGCCCCCAGGGCCGCAAACGCCGCCTCACCGGCAGAGTCTGCACCGCGCTCGTCGCCACCGCCGCGCTCTCGCTGCTCACCCTGGGCGTCACGGCGCCGCCGGCACAGGCCGCGTCCTACCCCGTCCCCTACAGCTTCGCCGCCGGCATCAGCGCCGAACTGTTCGACCCCGGCAGCGCCCCGCCCGGAGCCAACGACTGGTCCTGCCACCCCAGCGCCGCCCACCCCCGCCCGGTCGTCCTGGTGCACGGCACCTTCGGCGACATGACCGACAGCTGGCAGGCGCTGTCGCCGCTCCTCGCCGACGAGGGCTACTGCGTCTTCGCGCTGAACTACGGCGGCTCCCCCGGCAACCTGTTCCAGGGCTACGGCGACATCCCCACCAGCGCCGCACAGCTCGCCGCCTTCGTCGACCAGGTGCTCGGCGCGACCGGTGCCGCCCAGGTCGACATCGTCGGACACTCGCAGGGCGGCATGATGCCGCGCTACTACCTCAAGTACCTCGGCGGGGCGGCCAAGGTGCACACCCTGGTCGGCCTGGCACCGTCCAACCACGGCACCGACCTGGACGGGCTCACCGGGCTGCTGGCCGCGTTCCCCGGCAGCTCCTCGTTCGTCGGCTCGCTCTGCGCGGCCTGCGCCCAGCAGGAGGCCGGATCGCCGTTCATCACCGCGCTGAACGCGGGCGGCGACACCGTACCGGGCGTCCACTACACGGTGATCGAGACCCGCTACGACGAGGTGGTCACCCCCTACGCCTCGGCCTTCCTGAGCGGCGACCACGTCAGCGACATCACCCTGCAGGACCAGTGCGGGCTGGACTTCGCCGACCATCTGGCGGTCATCTACGACCCGGTGGCACTGCACGACGTCGTCAACGCGCTGGACCCGGCCCACGCGACCGAGCCGCTCTGCGTACCGGTGCTTCCGGTCCTGGGGGGCTGAAGGGCGCGGACGGAGGGATACGGGGGGATGCTGAAGGTGCGCACCGCCCCGGTGCGCCCTACAGTCCAGACAGTCCCATCCGTTGCGATCGTCACCTCGGAGGTTCCTCATGTCCCAGTCACAGGACCAGCCCGACGAGCGGATGCCCACCCCGGACCGGTTGCTCCACACCGGGTCCGAGCACCCGATCGACCCCGAGGACCTCGTCCTCGCGAGCGGCCGTGAACTGACCCCCGAGCGGATCGAGAAGGCCCGGAAGCTGATCGAGGAACACGGAGCAGCCGCCGTCGAGCGCGTCCTGCCCTGACCCGCGCACCCCCGGCGGCGACCCGACGCAGCCCCGCCGCCCGCGCACCGCCCCGGCGTCAGCCGACGGCGGGCAGGATCCGTCCGGTGACCTCGCCGAAGCCGATGCGGCCGCCGTCCCCGGCCGGGGCGGTCGCGGTGATGGTGACCTCGTCGCCGTCCTGGAGGAAGCTGCGGGTGCTGCCGTCCGGGAGCTTGACCGGCTGCTCGCCGTTCCAGGCGAGCTCGATCAGCGAGCCCCGGGTGTCCGGCTCAGGGCCGCTGACCGTGCCCGAGGCGAAGAAGTCGCCGGTACGCAGCGGGGCCCCGTTGACGGTCATGTGGGCCAGCTGCTGCGCCCCGGTCCAGTACAGCGAGCCGGCCGGCGGGCGCGACAGCACGTGCCCGTTCAGGCTCACCTCCATGGTGAGGTCGAGACCCCAGGGCTCGGCGTCGGCGCCGGTGTCGTCCAGGTAGGGCAGCAGCGGCACGTCCCGGGCCGGAGGCGCGGTGCGGGCCTCGCGCAGCGCGTCCAGCGGGACGATCCACGGCGAGACCGAGGTGGCGAAGGACTTGCCCAGGAACGGGCCCAGCGGCACGTACTCCCAGGCCTGCAGGTCGCGCGCGGACCAGTCGTTGACCAGGCACACGCCGAACACGTGCTCGGGGAAGTCGCCCAGGGCGACCGGCTCGCCCAGCGGCGAGGGCGCGCCGACCAGGAAGCCCACCTCGGCTTCGATGTCCAGCCGCAGCGAGGGGCCGAAGGTCGGCGCCGGGTCGGCGGGAGCCTTGCGCTGGCCGCTGGGCCGCACCACCGGGGTGCCGGACACCACCAGCGAGCCAGCCCGGCCGTGGTAGCCGATCGGCAGGTGCTTCCAGTTGGGCGTGAGCGGCTCGGTGCCGGGCCGGAACAGCGCGCCGAGGTTGGACGCGTGGTGCTCGGAGGCGTAGAAGTCGACGTAGTCGGCCGGCTCGAACGGCAGGTGCAGCCGCACCTCGGTGAGCGGGTGCAGCTGCGGCTCGACGGCCGCCCGGTGGGCCGGGTCGGTGAGCCAGCCGGTGACGGTGCCGCGGAGCGCCGTCCAGGCCGGACGCCCGGCGGCGAGCAGCGCGTTCAGTGAAGGAGAGTCCAGCAGCGAAGGCGCGTCGAGCAGCTCGGAGGGTGCCCCGGCGGCGCGCGCCGCCGCGCCGAGGTCCAGCACCTGGTCGCCGATCCGCACGCCGAGCCGGCGCCGGTCGTCGGCGGAGCCGGGTCGGCTGAACACTCCGTAGGGCAGGTTGGCCAGGCCGAACAGGCTGTCCTCGGGCAGGTCCAGCCAGGTGGCGGTGGTCATACGGACTCCAGATGCGCGGACGGAAGGGTGATCAGGCCGAGTTCGGCCAGTTCGGCCAGCGGCTCGGCGATGCTGCAGGTGCCGTAGCCGGTGAAGGCTGCGCGCACGGCGGCCGCCTGGTCCCCGGTCAGGGTGCGCAGGTCGGCGGCGAGTTCGGTTCCGGACCGGCACTCCAGGATGTCGGCGAGCCGGGCCCGGGTGGCGCCGCCGAGAGCCGCGTGGGTGGCGGCGAGGATGTTGGTGAAGCCGTGGTGGGCGAATCCCGTCGCGGGGTCGGTGTGCCGGACCGCGTGATGCAGCCCGGCGGTGCACTTGAACGGCAGCCCACGGTCGACGCAGCCGGAGACAAACCCGGCCAGCTCTCCCGTGCCGGGGAAGGCCGCGGCAGTGAGGCCCCCGGTGCGCAGCTTGGCCCGGTAGGGCGTGGCGGCGAGCACGTCCAGCGCGCCGTCCAGCTCGCTACCGGTCCGGCCGACGTCCGGTGTGCCTTCGCCTGTGCCTTCGCCGCTGTTCGGGCCGGGCGCGGTGCGCCGGACCTCGACCACGCCGCCCACGCCGGGCGGCAGCAGTGCGTCCAGGGCCTCCGCCGCCTCGCGCGCGGCCTCGGCCGGGGTTCCGTCCGGACCGCAGGCCAGCTCCACGCCGACCAGCTCGAACCCGGCCCCGGGGAGCACCTCCGCCGCCGTGCCCAGCGCCGCCCGCAGTCCGCGCGGACCGCGCGGCACCACCAGCACGGCGCCCTGCGCGGGCACGCTGCCGGGGCGGGTCCACGGCACCTCCTCGGCCAGCGGCGCCAGCTGCGCCGCGCCGACCAGGAACGGGCCGACCAGCGGCGCGTACCAGGCGGCCCGGTGCACCCGGTGGGCCGGAACGGCCTCCACCGGCGGTGCCTCGCCGGGCGGGAACATCGCCGCGTCGTCGCACAGACCGCGCAACAGGACGGGGACCAACGTCCCGCCCCGGACCTCGGACTGGGTCATGGCCCGCTCCCCTCTCACTGCCGCGTCGTGTCGCGCTGCCACATCGTGTCCAGCTGCCGCCTGTCGTACCGTGCGGAAGTAGACGGCCCAACTGGCTCCTGGGACAATATCCTCCGCCCGACCTGGGCATTCTGTACAGCACAACACTCGCCAAGGGACCCGGCATGGAAGAACTGCGCAGCAAGCTCGACCAGCTGGACACCCTGCTGATCCGGGCGCTGTCGGAGCACCCGCGCACGGGTTTCCTGGAGCTGTCCCGGCTCACCGGGGTGTCCCGGGCGACCGTGCAGGCGCGGGTCCAGCGGCTGGAGGAGTCCGGTGTGATCACCGGCTACGGTCCGGACCTGGACCTGCCCGCGGCCGGCTACCCGGTGCTGGCCTTCGTCAGCCTGGAGATCGCCCAGGGCGGGCTGGACCAGATCGCCGATGAGCTGGCCCGGGTGCCGGAGATCGTCGAGGCCTACGGCACCACCGGTCCGGCGGACGTGAACTGCCGGGTCGCCGCCCGTTCGCACCAGCACCTGCAGGACACCCTGATCCGGATCAGCCGGATCCCGGCCGTGGTCCGCTCGACCAGTGTCATCGCGCTGTCCCAGGTGGTCGCGCCGCGCCGGCTCCCGCTGCTGGACTCCGAACAGCGCCCCCGCCCCACCCGCGTCCCCGCCTACCGGACCACGCCCCTCAGCTGAATCTCCCGGCTGAACCTCTCGTCCCCGAGCCACCGTCATCGACCGGGCAGCGACCGGCTACCGGGCGGCGACCCCGGATGCGTCCTTCGCGGGCCCGCCCGGGCCGGCGCCCGGTCGGCCGCGCAGCGGGATCTCCTGGATGAACCAGGCCGCGACGAACCCGGCCGCGCAGAGCAGGCCGCAGCACAGGAAGATGCTGTCGATGCCGGACGAGACCGCGTGCAGGTAGGCGTGCCTGACCCCGTCGGGGAGGGTGCCCAGCGCCGACGGGTCCAGCTGGTCGCCGTGGGCCGTGGCGCCACCGGGCTGCCCGGCCATCCCGGCACTGACCCGACGGTTGAAGAGCGCGCCGAACAGCGCGACACCCGCGGAACCCCCGAGCGTGCGGAACAGCGTGGCCGCGCCGGAGACGGCGCCCATGTCCTTGAGCTCTGCACTGTTCTGGGCGATCATCACCACCATCTGCATCAGGAAGCCCAGGCCCGCGCCGAACACCGCCATGAACAGACCGGCGGTCAGGCGGCCGGTGGAGGTGTCCGTGGTCGACAGGAGGAAGCTGCCGACACTCAGCAGCCCGGCGCCCAGGATCGGGAAGACCTTGTACCGTCCGGTCGCTGCCATGACCCGGCCGACGATCTGCGAGACCAGGATGATCGGGATCATCATCGGCAGCAGCAACAGGCCCGAGTTGGCGGCCGACGCGCCCTGGACCGTCTGCTGGAACAGTGGCAGGAAGCTCACCGCGCCGAACATCGCCACACCCGTGACCAGCGCAAGGAACGCGGACAGGCTCACATTGCGGTTGCGGAACAGGCCCAGCGGCAGCACCGGTTCGGAGGCGCGGGCCTGCGACCACAGGAAGGCCGCCAGGCCGAGCACCGCGACCACGATGGTGACCAGCACCCGGTCCGACCCCCAGGCGTACTGAGTACCGCCCCAGGTGGTCATCAGCACGACGGCGGTGATGGTGACGGTCAGCAGCACCGCGCCCAGGTAGTCAATCCGCACCGCGTCGATCCGCACCGCGTCGATCCGCACGTCGGCGCGCCGCTTCGACAGGTGCAGCATCGCCTGGCACCACACCAGCGCGACCACGCCGAGCGGCAGGTTGAGGTAGAAGGCCCAGCGCCAGCCCGCATGTTCGGTCAGGAAGCCGCCCAGCAGCGGCCCGCCGACCGTGGCCAGGGCCATCACGGTCGCCATCATCCCCTGGTACCTCGCCCGCTCCCGGGGCGCGACCAGTTCGCCGATGATCGCGAACGCGCCGACCGCGAGGCCGCCCGCGCCGATGCCCTGCAGCACCCGGAAGCCGATCAGCTGGTCCATGGTCTGCGCGGCACCGGAGAGGCCCGAGCCCAGTAGGAAGACCACGATCGAGGTGAGGAAGACCTGCTTGCGGCCGTACAGGTCGCCGAGCTTGCCCCACAGCGGAGTGGATGCGGCGGTGGCCAGGGTGTAGGCGGAGACCACCCAGGACAGCAGGCTCAGTCCGCCGAGTTCGCCGACGATCGTCGGCATCGCGGTGCCGACGATCATGTTGTCGAGCATGCCCAGGAGCATCGCGAGCATGACCCCGAGCAGGACCCAGCGGATGTTGCGCGCGCTCGCGAATGCGGCCGGGACGGGGCCTTCGCGGCCCGGCCCGGCGGGTGTGTCGGGTGGCTCGGGGGTGGCCGGCGTGCCGGGTGTGACGGGTGTTCTGCGTGTGGTGGCGCGCATGGTGATCAGCTCCCTGAGGACGAGAAGGGCTGGCTTTTCGAGCGTAACGAACATGTTCGTTACGAACAAGTTCGTTCCGTCGCGGCATGCGACTGGCCTCCAACGAACATGTTCGTTACCGTGACCCCATGACCGCCGAGCCGCCCCCCGCGCCGCGCAGCCGGCGCGAGCGCCCCGCGAAGCCCGCCCTCACCAGGGACGGGATCATCGCCACCGCCGTCGACGTGATGCGCGCCGAGGGCCTCGACCGGGTGACCATGCGCCGGTTGTCGCAGGAGCTGGACACCGGACCCGCGTCGTTCTACGTCTACTTCCGCAACACCGCCGAGCTGCACGCGGGGATCCTGGACGAGCTGCTGGCCGAGGTGGACCTGAACCCGGCCCGAACCGACGGCCCCTGGCGGGACCGGGTGGCCGCGGTGCTGACCTCCTACCTCGCGGTGCTGATCGAACACCCGTCACTGGCCCGCTCCGCCCTGGTGGCGCGCCCGTCCGGAGCGCACTACCTCGACCTGGTCGAGGTTCTGCTGGCCCTGATGAGCGAGGGCAAGGTCGCGCCGGAGCGCGCCGCCTGGGCGGTCGACCTGCTGCTGCAGTACGCGACCGCGACGGCGGCCGAACAGTCCGCCCACAGGCGCTCCATCGACAGCCAGGACGAGTGGGACGCCCTCGCCGCCGCCCTGCACGGCGCCTCCCCCGAGCGGCACCCCCACATCGCCGCCCTGGGTGACGACCTGCTGTCCGGCACCAGCCGCGCCCGCCTGACCTGGGGCTTCCAGGTCCTCATCGCCGGCCTGGAAGCAGCCCCCGCCCCCGATACCGCAGGCTGACCCCCGGCGCGCCGGGTCGCGCCCGCATCGCCCAGCCCTCCCGGCGCGACCCCGGCGCGACCGGCGCGGGGCCCGGCCGCCCGAGCCAGGCGGGTCAGGGCCTCGTGGCTCGACGGGCGCGGAAGGCAGCGGCCTTGGCCCGGTTCTGACACGCCGTCGAACAGAACTGCCGGGCGGCGTTGCGCGAGGTGTCGACGTAGACCCGATCGCACCGGGCCGCCTGGCAGACGCCGAGGCGACCGGCGAGGCCGCCGCCGATCACCATGGCCAGCCCGGTCGCACAGCCGGCGCTCCACCCGACGGCGAGCGAGTCGTCCGCGCCATGGAAGTGCACCTGCCAGGGCTCGCCCACGACCCGGTCCAGCTGCGGCCTGGCCCCGTTCGAGCGCAGCAGCGCGTTCAGCACGACGGCCTGTTCCCTCCTGCTCGCTGCCGGTCTGGCCGGCTTCGCCGCGGCGCACACCCTGCCGACCTCGCTGACGGCCACCGTGGTCTGGAGTCTGGGCGACCTGCTGATCCTCGGACGGGCCCACGCCCAGGTCGCCGACCTCGCCCCGCCCGGCGGCACCGGCCGCTACCTCGCCGTCTACGGCGTCAGCTGGGGAATCGCCACCGTCGCCGCCCCGCTCGTCGGCACCCAGATCCTCGAACGCGCGGGCCCGACAGTGTTGTGGACCGCCATGGCCGCCCTCTGCCTCGTCCTCGCCGCGTACCAGCTCTCGTGCCGGTGGCGGCCGTCTCGTGGCTCGCTGACGATGCGTTCGGACTCCGCAGGGTGGCCCCGCAGGTCGTGACGGGCCCTGGCGCGAGTTCCGCGGAGCTGAGGTTGGCCGCAGGGCCTTGGGCCGGACGGGGGACCGGGGTGCGCTCCGGGTGCGCGGGGCGGTGGGGCCGCTTAGGGTCGCAGACATCCGTGGTGTCGCCGGGAGGCCCGCATGTCCAGCTCCGCCCCGGGAGACGCCGGAGACGCCGGAGACGCCGGCGAACCGGGCGAACCCGGCAGGAGCGGTGGCGAACCCGACCCGGGGAGCGGCGCTCCCGAGGAGCCTGACGGTGCTTCGGGGACCAGACCGCCGGGTCGCTCCGCGCGAGCCAGGGCCGCGTTCGAGAGCACCCGGCTGGAGGCCGAGCGGCGCTTTCCGGTGCTCACCGAACTGACGTCGCGTCTGCTGACCGCCAATCTGCTGGACGCCGCGACCCGGCTGGCCGCGCAGGCCTTCCTGACCACCGTCCCGCTGCTGTTCGCCATCGCCGCGTTCGCCCCGCCCGCGGTGCGCAACCAGCTGCACGACTCGCTGCGCTCGGTGTTCGCCCTGGACGGCGCCGGCGACGCGCAGCTGACCCAGGTGCTGGAGGCCAACGACGGCGCCGCCCAGCTCCGGGAGACCAGCGGGATCGTCGGCCTGCTGATGGCGCTGATCTCCGCGACCAGTTTCAGCCGGGCGATGGCCCGGGTCTGCTCGCGGGCCTGGCTGCTGCCCAAGGCGCCCGCCCGGGCCGCCGCCTGGCGCTGGCTGGTCTGGGTGCTGGTACTGCTGGTGCTGCTGGTGTGCCAGGGGCCGCTGCGGGACGGCTTCGGGGCCGGCCTGTGGCTGGGCGTGCCACTGACCTTCCTGGCCGAGGTCTGCGGCGCGTGGTGGACCCAGCACCTGCTGCTGGCCTCCCGGGTGGCCTGGCTGCCGCTGCTGCCCGGGGCTCTGCTGGTGGCCGGGACACTGGCCTCCCTGTCGCTGACGGCCCGGTTCTACCTGCCGGCCGCGATGAACCGGGCGATATCCGACTACGGGTCGCTCGGGCTGGTGCTGACGCTGCTGTCCTGGCTGATCGCCATCTGCGCGGCCGTCACCTTCGCGGTGACCATCGGCGCGGTGCTGGCCCAGGAGCCGCCGGTCAACGGTCTGGTCCGCTACCACCCGCCGCCGCGACCGGCCGACCCACCCGCCGGCCAGCCGACCGGCTGACCGGCCGACGGGCCGACCGGCTGACCGGCCGACCGAGCGCCGCGCCGTCAGCGGGCGCGCCGAACCGCGCCGAACCCATCGCCGGGAAGCCACTCCGGCCGCGAGGGAACCACTCCCGGGGCGGAGCCGTCACATCGGCGCCACCCGCACCGACGGAAAGGACGATCATGGCCTCACGACGGCTCGTCACCGCCACGCTTCCCCTGCTGCTCGCCCTGGCCCTGGCCGGCTGCGCCTCCGCGGCCGGCGCCGGAGCCTCAGCCCAGCCCACCGGTTCCGCCGTAGCCTCCGCCGGCACCAGCGGTGCCGTGACGCAGTCCGCCTCGCCCGGCACCAGCACGGACGCGGGCGCGGGCACGGGCGGCGGCTCCGGCTCCGCTTCGGCCGTCCCCAGTGCCTCGTCGGTCCGCACCATCACGCTGGACGAGCACTCCGCCGGCACCACCGTCGCCGTCGCCCAGGGCGACACCGTGGTCCTGGTCATGCACAGCAGCTACTGGAGCGCGCCGGTGAACTCCGCCCCCAAGCTGCTGCAGCAGATGGGCGGTACCGCCGGCTCCGCCGCTCCGCCCGGGCCGACGTGCCACCCCGGCCAGGGCTGCGGAACGGTCACCACGACGTTCGTCGCCAAGGGCGCCGGCACGGCCAAGCTCAGCGCCACCCGCACCAGCTGCGGCGAGGCGATGGCCTGCTCCCCCGCCCAGCGCAGCTTCAGCGTCACGCTGGTGATCACCGGCTCCTGACGCCGGGTCCGCACGGGGCAGCCTCCGCGGCTGGTCCCGGACGACGGCGCCGGTCCCCCGCCCGACGGGAGGACCGGCGCCGCGCCGCATGCACGCCCCCCGGTCCGGCCGTCCCGGCGCGCAGGGGCATGATCAGCTGATCCGGCGCGGCCGGGGAGACTGTTCGCGGCGGCCGGCACCCGGTCGCCGTCAGAAGGGGTGCTGCATCATGAGTTTCGCGACGCTGGCGGTGATCTCGCTGGCCGCCCTGCTCGGCCCGCTGCTCGCGCTGCCGCAGCGCTGGCATCTGCCGGTGGTCGTGGGCGAGCTGGCCGCCGGGGTGGTGCTCGGACCCACCGTGGTCGGCTATCTGCACGCGGGCAACCCGACCTTCGCCTTCCTGGCCGACATCGGCTTCGCGCTGATGATGTTCGTCGCGGGCGCGCACGTCCCGGTGCGCGACCCCAGCCTGCGCACCGCGCTGCGGCTCGGGTCGCTGCGCGCCCTGGGCATCGGCGCGCTGGCGGTGCTGCCGGCCCTGGGCATCGCCACCGCCTTCGGCACCGGCCACACCGCCCTCTACACCGTGCTGCTGGCCTCCTCCTCGGCCGCGCTGATCCTGCCCATCGTGGACTCGCTGCGACTCACCGGCCCGGCGGTGCTGCAGCTGCTGCCGCAGGTCGCGGTGGCCGACACGGTCTGCATCGTGGCGCTGCCACTGGCCATCGACCTCAAGCACGCGGTCCGGGCCGCCCTGGGCGCACTGGCGCTGACCGGCTGCGCGGCGGTGCTGTTCCTGGTGCTCCGGCACGGGGAGCGGAACGGCTTCCGGCGCCGGGTGCACCGGCTCTCGCGGCACCGCTCCTTCGCGCTGGAGCTGCGGATCAGCCTGACGGTGCTGTTCTCGCTGGCCGCGCTGGCGACCAGTACCCACGTCTCGATCATGCTGGCCGGCTTCTCCTTCGGGCTGGTGGTGGCCGCCATCGGCGAGCCCAGACGGCTGGCGAGGCAGCTGTTCGCGCTCACCGAGGGTTTCCTCGGGCCGCTGTTCTTCCTGTGGCTGGGCGCTTCGCTGGACCTGCGCGAGCTGGGCCGGCACCCGTCCTTCGTCCTGGTCGGCCTGCTGCTGGGCGCGGGCGCGATCGCGGTGCACTGCGCCGCCCGCATCAGCGGGCAGCCGCTCGCCATCGGGGCGCTGGCCTCAGCGCAGCTGGGCGTCCCGGTCGCGGCGGCGGCCCTGGGCACCCAGCTGCACCTGCTGCAGCCCGGCGAGGCGGCCGCGCTGATGCTGGGCGCGCTGGTGACCATCGCCGCCGCGGCCCTGGCCGGTGCCCGCGCCGCCCGAACCACAGACGGGACCGAGGGGCCCGCCGGCACGCCGGAGGGCGCTGGAACGCCAGGGGGTGCCGGAACGCCAGGAGTTGCTGGAACGCCAGGAGGTGCGGGGCAACCCGCGACCGGGCCCGCCACCCAGTAGGGTCGCTGAGCAACAGCCCAACTCCTACGGCGGTGGCGAACGGTGACGGAACATCTCGTGGTGATCGGCGCGGACGCGGCCGGCATGTCCGCCGCCTCCCAGGCCAGGCGCCGGCGCGGCGCCGACGACCTGCGGATCACCGCGTTCGAGCGGGGCCACTTCAGCTCCTACTCGGCCTGCGGGATCCCGTACTGGGTCGGCGGCCAGGTCGCCGACCGGGACAGCCTGATCGCCCGCACCCCGGAGGAGCACCGGGCGCGCGGGATCGACCTGCGGATGCGCACCGAGGTGACCCGGATCGACCTGGACCGCCGCCGGGTGCACAGCCGCGACGTCGACACCGGCGAGTCGTCCTGGACCGGCTTCGACCAGCTGGTCATCGCCACCGGCGCGGAACCGCTGCGCCCGGACGACCTGCCCGGCTTCAACGCACCGGGCGTGCACGGGGTGCAGACCCTGGACGACGGCGCGGCACTGCTGGCCACCCTGGACCGGGAGTGCCACCGGGCGGTGGTGGTCGGCGGCGGATACATCGGCGTCGAGATGGCCGAGGCGATGGTGCAGCGCGGCCTGACGGTGACCATGGTGCACCGGTCGCCGGAGCCGATGTCCACACTCGACCCGGACATGGGCCGGCTGGTCCGCGAGGCGATGACCGGCATGGGCATCGAGGTGGTGTCCGGGGCGGAGGCCAGGGAGGTCCGGCTGGGCCCGGACGGCCACCCCCGGGCCGTGGTCACCACGGCCGGCGAGTACCCGGCCGACGTGGTGGTGCTCGGCCTCGGCGTGCGGCCGAGGACCGCGCTGGCCCGCGCGGCCGGGCTGCCGCTGGGCGAGTCCGGCGGGCTGCGGACCGACGCGGAGATGCGCGTGCCCGGCGTCGACGGGGTCTGGGCGGGCGGGGACTGCGTCGAGGTGCTGAACCGGGTCTCCGGACGGCACCAGCACATCGCGCTGGGCACCCACGCCAACAAGCACGGCCTGGTGATCGGCACCAACATCGGCGGCGGCAAGGCCTCCTTCCCGGGCGTGGTCGGCACCGCGGTGAGCAAGGTCTGCTCGCTGGAGATCGCCCGTACCGGGCTGCTCGAACGCGAGGCCACCGCGGCCGGTCTCGACTGGACCGCCGCCGTCATCGAGTCCACCAGCCGGGCAGGCTACTACCCCGGTGCGGCACCGATGACCGTGAAGATGCTGGCCGAGCAGGGCACCGGGCGGCTGCTGGGGCTGCAGATCGTCGGCCGCGAGGGAGCAGCGAAGCGGGTGGACATCGGCGCCGTGGCGCTGACCGCGGGGATGACGGTCGATCAGGTGGTCTCCCTGGACCTCGGCTACGCCCCGCCGTTCTCCCCGGTCTGGGACCCGGTCCAGGTAGCCGCCCGCAAGATCGCCTCCCGCGCCGCGTCCGCCTGAAGACCGTGATCCGCATCCCGGCACGCATGGTGCGGCAGGTCTGACGACAGAAACATGTCGCAGCTCCATCGGGCCTGCGGCTCGACCGAGTCCGAAGCACACGCGGCTGCGTGCGCCCTTGACGGTAATGCCCCGCCAGCGGGATGGTCGCAAGGACGTGCAACCGACTGGACACAGGAGATCACCACGGCGCTACGGTGCATCGCGAAGGACGACAAGTCCGGGGTCAACGGCTCACCTACGATCTTCGTCGATGAGGCAACCGCTGATTTCGTCATCCAGGGGTGGCGGATTGATGAGGACACCGAGGCCGAGTGCCGCGCGGCCGGTCCGATCCCCGACCACGAAACCGTAGTTCGGATTCCGGCACGCATGGTCAAGGCGATGCGAGAGGCATGCGATGTCGCAGAGCGTGGAGAGCTTCGCTGAGCTCCTGAAGGAGACTCAGCGCTCCGCCGTACATCTGGAGATGCGGGACTCCTACGGTGTCACGGGCGAATTGGAGGACTTCGACAGGTGGACGGCCACCGGCGAGGCCAACACGGACCCCAGCGCAGACTACTGGTCCCTTTGGGTCGAGATCGTCTCGGAGGCCGTCGCTCGTGGCGTGGTCATGCGCCGGGCCCGGATCGTCTCGGAGCCGGTATCCGACTACATCCGGTTCGAGCACACGGGCACTGCGGTCATCGTGGGGGCCGGTGAGCAGGTCCGCTGGCTTCCCCGTCGCCTGGCATCGAACATTGCCCTACCAGGAAACGACTTCTGGTTGTTCGACGGCCGACTCGCGCGGTTCAACATCTTCGACGGCAGCGGCCGGTGGACCGATGTCGATTTCACCGAGGACCCGGCCACGGTGACGCTCTGTTCCTCGGCGTTCGAGGCCGTGTGGGAACGCGGTATCCCGCACGAGAAATTCAGCGTCTGAGCGCCTCTCCAACTTCGAGCACCGGACTGAACAACTCATGCCGAACTCCCCCTCGTCCAGCGTCGTCGCCGCGCGCAAGGCCATCGCGGCACGCCTCTCGGACATCCGAAAGGACGCGGGGCTGACCGGGCGTGAGCTGTCTGCCCGGTGCGGGTGGCACCCCGCCAAGACCTCCCGGCTCCAGGATGCCCAGGCCGTCCCCTCGGACGCGGACATCCGAGCGTGGTGCACCGCCTGCGGTGCACAGGACCAGGCGGCGGACCTTATCGCAGCGGCCCGCGCGGTCGATCTGATGTACCGGGAATGGCGGAAGGTCCACGGCACCGGACTATCCGCAACTCCCTTGAGGCCGGATTCCGGCCGTCCCTACGGTGCTGGTCATGGCGGATTCAGTGAGCCCCTCCACGCTCGCGCTGCCGGTGGACGACGCCCTTCTCGCCCGCCTGCACGGCGAAGCCTGCATCACCTGCGGCACCATCGAGGCTCCCCTGACCGCTGCCGGCCACATCTACACCGGCGACCAGAATGGCGGCCGGTACGGCTGGCCCGTGGTCGCCTGTCCCGTACACCTGGGGGTTCCCGTGCCACTGACCCACCCCGATTCCGTCAGGCCACCGCTGACGCCGTCCCAGGACTTCCGGGTCGGTGTCGCACGCCACGACCTCGAACGCGCCCGGCAGGTCGACCTGTCCGGCGTGGCGCCCGCCGAACTGCTGCTCCTGGTCTCCGCGTTGACCGGCACCGTCGAGGACCTACTCCGGCTCGTCGGTGACCTGGCGGAGGTGACCGAGTGACCGCCGACACGACCCCGCGTCCGGTCCGCATGTGCGACTTCTGTCAGCTGCCGGCCGACGGGATCACTGTCCGCCAGCGTCCCGGCGACCCCACGTGCAAGCGTGTCGCGATCAACCACGAGGACTGCTTCCGCGAGTACGTGGTGAGCTTGCCGATCATCCTGGTCGAACTACCGTGAGCGGCGAACTGCACCCCGACGACGAAGCGTTCCTCGACTCGCTCAAGTGGGAGTCGGGGCGGATGCGCCGGTACTGCGACCGATGCGAGAAGCAGGCCGCGACGATCGCGGTCGGCCACGTCGAGGCTGCGTCCGGCCCCGGCTACGAGCTGCGGTACTGCCGGGCGTGCGTCGCCCCATTCCTGCAGCGTGCTCGCGCCGCGTCGAAGAGGCCCCGATCGTTTCGGCCCTCGGTGCCGGACCTGGTGTACGTCTGAACCCTCGATCTGCCGTCCGGTCGCTGGCCACCATCACGGGCCCGGACGGTGCTTGACGGGCCGTCGCGGCGGCGCTGCTGGTGCCGCTCGCCCTCGGGCTGGGGATGAGGAGTGAACGCGCCATAGGTCGAGAGCGACGTTCCCGACTGCCCGGAGTGCTCCCGAACCACAGTTCGAGTCCGTCAGCGCGGCGGCGTGCCGTGACCCCAAGGTCGGCAACTGTCCGGAGGTGGCGACCAACGTGTCCGGCGTTGTCGCGTTCCGGGACAGCGAGCGGCCCGGTACGGTCGTCACGATGACCCCGGAGGCGTCGGCGGTGCACGTGGCCGCCGTCAAGGCCGGAGAGTAGGACCTGACCGTGTAAGGAGTGATCCGGTGGAGCCGTGCCCGGCGTGCGGGACGGACAGCCCCGAGGACCCTGAGAACGCGTTGCCCTGGTGCCCGCGCTGCGCCCGCCATCTCATGGACCGCATGACAGCTGATCTGGGCACCCGCACCACCGGAAGGACCCACTGACGTGGCTCAGCAAACCACTGACCAGCAATCGGCACTCAAGCCCGCCATGGAGTCGATGACCCTGCTGGTCGCAGCCGTTATCGTCCATGACCTCGAAACACGGCGCGTCGTCCTCCTCCAGCGAGGCCCATGGGCGAAGTTCGCCCATGGGATGTGGGACCTGCCGGTCGGCAAGAGTGAACCAGGAGAGCCGATCACCGAGACCGCCGTTCGCGAACTCAAGGAGGAGACGGGGCTGGTCGTTGCCGCCGGTGATCTCCGTCTCGCCCACGTGATCCACGGTGCGCGTGGCGTCGAAGCCCCGAACGGCTTTCTGACGGTTGTCTTCGCGGCAAACCGCTGGAGCGGCACCCTTGTCAACGGCGAGCCCGAGAAGCACGCTCAAGTGGCCTGGCAACCGGTCGAGGCGATCCCCACGGACTTCGTGCCGACGACCGAGAGCGCACTCCGCAGATACCTGAACGGAGGACCGGAAGTTTCACTCGACTCGTGGGCGCAATGACGAGCCACCTCACCGTCTTGCCTGCCGGGATGCGCCGCGCCTGGGGGCTTGCGGAGGTACGCTCCATGACGACCAGCCTGTGGGGGAGGGAATGGCATCCCCGCAGGTCAGACCCGAGCTGTGGGGGTGTCCTACCTCATGTGCCGCAGTATCAAGACGCTTCGTCCACCCGCCATGCCCGAGGTCGAGGACGCCGACATCAGGGCCGCCGCCCTGCAGTACGTGCGCAAGGTGTCCGGCTTCCACTCCCCCGCCGCGCACAACCGCGAGGCCTTCGACGCGGCCGTCGAGGCGGTGGCCGTGGCGACCAGCGAGTTGCTGGACGCCCTGGTGGTGCGCGGGCAATAGCGCGAGGAACGGGGCGTCGTCCGGTCGGGATAAACGGCTACCAGGCCGTGCCCGGGCCGGTATAGGGTGTCGATCACTGTCGGTCCGCCAGGGCGGTCCGACCACGGAACTCTCCGAGTCGCGGAGACCGGCCGAGGAGGTGGGACCCATCAACGCTGTCGTTGCTGTCCGGGTGCTCTCCTCCCCCAGCCCCACGGTCGACCGGTAGGTCCACCGCGAGAGCGCCCTTCGGTGTCCCGAGAGGCTCTCATGTCACTGCCGATTTCTCCCCTCCAGCACTCCGCCCTGATCACCAGGCTCCGTACCGCCGGCTGCGTCTTCGCCGAGGACGAGGCGGACCTCCTGGTCGGTACCGCGACCACCCCGGACCACCTCGACACCATGGTCGACCGCCGGGTCGACGGACTCCCGCTGGAACACGTGCTCGGCTGGGCCGAGTTCTGCGGTCTGCGGGTGACCGTGGACACCGGCGTCTTCGTGCCGCGCCGGCGCACCGAGTTCCTGGTCCGCCGGGCGGTCGCACAGGCCCCCGCGCAGGCGGTCGTGGTCGACCTCTGCTGCGGCACCGGCGCGCTGGGGGCGGCGCTCGCCGCCTCGCTGGCGGACGCCGGGCGGCCGGTCGCCGAACTGCACGCCGCCGACATCGACCCGGCAGAGGTCGAGTGCGCCCGGCGCAACCTGGCCGGCACCGGCGCCCTGGTGTACCGGGGCGACCTGTTCGCCCCCTTGCCCGAAGGGCTGCTCGGCCGGGTGGACGTGCTGCTGTCCAACGCGCCCTACGTCCCCACCGACGACGTGGACCTGCTGCCGCACGAGGCCCGGATCCATGAGGCCCGGGTGGCCCTCGACGGCGGCTCGGACGGGCTGGACGTCCTGCGCCGGGTCGCCGCCGAGGCACCGCGCTGGCTGGCGCCCGGCGGCCGCCTGCTCTTCGAGGTCAGCGAACGCCAGGCGCCGGAGGCGCTTGCCATGGTCACCCGCAACGGCATGACCGCCGAGCTCGCCGAGGACGACGAGCTCTACGCCACCGTCGTCATCGGCACGCGCGCCTGAGCCGCGTCAGGACCGCAAGCCTGAGCCGGGTCAGCTCTGCAGGGTCGACGCGACCAGGGCCCTGGCCTCCTCCTGCACCAGAGCGAGGTGCTCGGGGCCCTGGAAGCTCTCGGCGTAGATCTTGTAGACGTCCTCGGTGCCCGACGGCCGGGCCGCGAACCAGGCGCTGTCGGTGCAGACCTTCAGCCCGCCCACGGCGGCGCCGTTGCCCGGGGCGTGGGTCAGCACCGCGGTGATCGGCTCCCCGGCCAGCTCGGCCGCGCCGACCCGCTCGGCCGACAGCGCCGCCAGCGCCGCCTTCTGCTCCCTGGTCGCCGGGGCGTCGACGCGGGCGTAGGCGGGGGCGCCGAAGCGCTCGGTCAGCGTCGCGTAGTGCTCGGACGGGGTGCGGCCGGTCACCGCGACGATCTCGGAGGCCAGCAGCGCCAGCAGGATCCCGTCCTTGTCGGTGGTCCACACCCCGCCGTCGCGGCGCAGGAACGAGGCCCCGGCGGACTCCTCTCCGCCGAAGGCCACCTGACCCGACTCCAGCCCGTCGACGAACCACTTGAACCCGACCGGCACCTCGACCAGCCGTCGGCCCAGGTCGGCGGCGACCCTGTCGATCATGGACGAGGACACCAGCGTCTTGCCCACTCCGGCGCCCGCGGGCCAGCCGGTCCGGTGCGTGAACAGGTAGGAGATGGCGACGGCCAGGTAGTGGTTGGGGTTCATCAGTCCGGCGTCGGGGGTGACGATGCCGTGCCGGTCCGCGTCGGCGTCGTTGCCGGTCGCGATCCGGTACTCCGAACGCCGTTCGATCAGCGAGGCCATGGCGTAGGGCGAGGAGCAGTCCATCCGGATCTTCCCGTCCCAGTCCAGCGTCATGAAACGCCAGGTGGGGTCGGTCTCCGGGTTGACCACGGTCAGATCGAGCCGGTACTGCTCGGCGATCCGGCCCCAGTACGCGACCGAGGCGCCGCCCAGCGGGTCCGCGCCGATGCGCACGCCCGCGGCGCGGACCGCGTCCAGGTCCAGCACCTGCGGGAGGTCGGCGACATAGCTGCCGAGGAAGTCGTACCGCCCGGTGGTTCCGGCGGCCAGGGCCCGGGCGTAGGGGATCCGGCGGACCTCGGCCGAGCCCTTCTCGATGATGGCGTTGGCGCGGTCCTGGATCCAGGAGGTGGCCTCCGAGCCCGCCGGGCCGCCGTGCGGGGGGTTGTACTTGAAGCCGCCGTCGGACGGCGGGTTGTGCGAGGGCGTCACCACGATGCCGTCGGCGAGTGCCGCCCCGGCCGAAGTCCGGCCCCGGTTGTGGGTGATGACGGCGTGGGAGACCGCCGGAGTGGGCGTCCAGCCGTCCTGGCTGTCGATCAGGACGGTGACGCCGTTGCCGGCCAGCACCTCCAGCGCGGTCGCCCGGGCCGGCTCGGACAGCGCGTGGGTGTCGATGCCCAGGAACAGCGGCCCGGTGGTCCCCCGCATGGCCCGGTACTCGCAGATGGCCTGCGTGGTCGCGGCGATGTGGGCCTCGTTGAACGCCGAGGCGAAGGACGAGCCGCGGTGTCCCGAGGTGCCGAAGGCGACCCGCTGCGCGGGGTCGGCGGGATCGGGGGTCAGCGTGTAATAGGCCGTCACCAGACGGGCCACATCCACCAGATCGCTCGGCTGCGCCGGTTGCCCGGCCCGGTCGTGCACCATGATCGCTCCTCGGGATTCTCTCCAGTAGGAGGCCCCGCCTGCGGGCGGACGGGCAACCACGTCGGGGCGCGAGGCTCAGCTCGCCGCTGTCGCGGTTGATCACGTGCCGCACGTGCCTGCGGAGCCTCGAAGCCGTCGATCCACTCTCTCACGTATCACGGCGCGGCTCACGGCTCGAAGCGGTAGCCCATGCCGGGTTCGGTGAGCAGGTGCCGGGGGTGGGCCGGGTCGCGTTCCAGCTTGCGCCGGATGCCGGCCAGGTAGACCCGCAGGTAGTTGGTCTTGCGCTCGTGGCCGGGTCCCCAGACGCTGAGCAGGATGTGACGGCCGGTGACCAGCCGTCCCGGGTGCTGGATCAGCACGGTCAGGATCCGCCACTCGGTCGGCGTCAGCCGCACCGCGGGCTCCCCCGCGCCGATCCGGCGGACCGTGCAGCTGGTCAGGTCGACCAGGTGGTCGCCGATCACGGCGCTGCCGGCGATCGGCTCCTCGGTGGCCGGGCGGCGCAGCACCGCCCGCAGCCGGGCCAGCAGTTCGCTCATCGAGAAGGGCTTGGTGACGTAGTCGTCCGCGCCGGCGTCCAGCGCGGCGATCTTGTCGGCGGCGTCGGAGCGGCCGGAGAGCACGATCACCGGGGCGGTGCTCCACACCCGTAGCGCCCGGATCACGTCGACGCCGTCGATCCCCGGCAGGCCGAGGTCGAGGATGACCGCGTCGGGCGGGGTGCGCGCGGCGTCGTCCAGGGCGCGGGTGCCGTCCGGCGCGGTGGCGACGGTGTACTGGCGGGCCTGGAGGTTGATCTGCAGGGCGCGGAGCATCTGCGGCTCGTCGTCCACGATCAGGACTCGGGTCACGTGAGGGCTTCTTCGTCCGGGTGCGGATGGGGCGGATCGGTAGGGGGCAGGGCGGTAGCGGGATCGGTGTGGGGCGGGGCGGTGGTGTCGGCGGGCAGGGTGAGCACCATGGTCAGGCCGCCGCCGGGGGTGTCCTCGGGGGTGAGCGCACCGCCCATCGCCTCGGCCAGACCACGGGACAGCGCCAGGCCCAGGCCCACGCCGTTGGAGTTGTCGGTGTCGCCGAGCCGCTGGAACGGCAGGAAGATCCGCTCCCAGTCCGACTCGGGCAGCCCCGGGCCGTGGTCGACCACCCGGACCTCGACACGGTCGGCCAGCGCACTCGCGGTGACCAGCACCGGCGTGCCGTCGGCGTGCCGCAGCGCGTTGACGACCAGGTTGGCGACCACCCGTTCCAGCAGCGGCCCGTCCGCGAGCACCGCCGGGACCCGGTGGAGCCCTCTCACCTCGACCGGCGGACGGTCGTCGGCCAGCGAGTCCAGCGCCCCGGCGACGACCTCCTCCAGCGGAGTGGGCTGCAGGTCCATCGGCAGCGCGCCGACCTGCAGCCGGCTCATGTCCAGCAGGTTGTCCACCAGTCGGCTGAGCTTGCCCAGCGAGCTCTCGGCGCCGGCCAGCAGTTCCTGCTGGTCCTCCGCCGAGAACTGCACGTCCTGGCTGCGCAGCGAGCTGACCGAGGCCATCGCGACGGCCAGCGGGGTGCGCAGGTCGTGGCTGACGGCGGCCAGCAGCGCGGTGCGGATCCGGTCGGCGGCCTTGACCGGCTCCACCTCGGCGGCCACCTGGGCCAGGTGGGCCCGGTCGAGGGCGGCGGCGACGTAGGCGGTGAAGGCGGTGAGCACCCTGCGGTCCGCGGCGGGCAGCGGGCGTCCGCGCAGCACCAGCACGGCGCCCTCGCCAACCGGCACCTCCTCGACCCGCAGACCCTCGCCCCGCCGCGCTTCGTCCCGCAGACCTTCGTCCCGCCGTCCGTCACCCCGCAGCGCCCCGTCGTCCGAGTCGGCCTCGCCCTCGACGCTGACCTCGGTCCCGTTCAGCCGCAGGCTGACCGACTGCATGCCGAAGGTCTCCCGCAGCCGCGCGAGCAGCGCGTCGATCGCGCTCTGCCCGCCGAGTACGCTGCCGGCCAGCGCGGAGAGCGTCTCGGCCTCGGCGGTCGCCCTCGCGGCCCGGCGCGAGAGCCGGTCGGCCCGGTCGACGACCACCGCGACCACCACCGCGACGGTCGCGAACACCGCCAGCGCCAGCAGGTTGTTGGGGTCGCCGATGGTGAACGTGTGGATCGGCGGTATGAAGTAGTAGTTCAGCAGCAGCGAGGCAACCACCGAGGCCAGCAGCGCCGAGGGGACGCCGCCGAGCAGCGCCACGCCCACCATCGCGAACAGGTAGAGCAGGATGTCGCTGGGCAGGTTGACCGCGTCCCTGGTCCGGGTGAGCAGCAGCGTCAGCAGCAGCGGGACGACGACACCGGCCACCGGTCCGGCCAGCCGTCGCCCCATGGAGCCCGGCCGGGCCGGCAGCGGCAGCCGGCGGCCCCGGCCGGACTGCTCGTGGGTCACCATGTGCACGTCTATGTCGCCGGACAGCGCGACGGTGGTCTCGCCGATCCCGCGTCCGGTCAGCGCCCGCCGCACCGGGCCGCGCCGGCTGGTGCCGAGCACCAGCTGGGTGGCGTTCTCGGCGCGGGCGAAGTCGAGCAGGGCGCGCGGTACGGAGTCGCCGACCACCGAGTGGTAGCTGCCGCCCAGGCTCTCCACCAGCCGGCGCTGGGCCGCGAGTGCGGCCGGGTCGGCGTCGGCCAGGCCGTCGCTGCGGGCCACGTGCAGCGCCAGCAGCTGTCCGCCGCCGGCTCTGGCCGCGATCCGGGCGGCGCGGCGGATCAGGGTCTCGCCCTCGCTGCCGCCGGTGAGCGCGACCACGACCCGCTCGCGGGTCTCCCAGACGCCGCCTATGCCGTGCTGGGCCCGGTAGAGCTGCAGTCCCTCGTCGACCCGTCCGGCCAGCCAGAACAGCGCCAGCTCGCGCAGCGCGGTGAGGTTGCCGACCCGGAAGTAGTGCGAGAGCGCGGCGTCGACCTTCTCTGCGGTGTAGATGTTGCCGTGGGCCATCCGGCGGCGCAGGCCGTAGGGCGACATGTCGACCAGCTCGACGTCGTCGGCGCGGCGGACCACCTCGTCCGGGACCGTCTCCCGCTGCGGCACCCCGGTGATCTTCTCGACCACGTCGTTGAGCGACTCCAGGTGCTGGATGTTGACCGTGGTGATCACGTCGATCCCGGCGTCCAGCAGGTCCTGGATGTCCTGCCAGCGCTTCTCGTTGCGGCCGCCGGGGACGTTGGTGTGCGGGAGTTCGTCGACCAGAGCCACCTGCGGGCGGCGGGCGAGCACCGCGTCGAGGTCGAGTTCGGCGAACTCGGCGCCCCGGTAGGTGCGGCGGATCCGGGGCAGGACCTCCAGCCCGTCCAGCTTGCGCTCGGTGACCCGGCGCCGGTGGCACTCCACGTACGCCACCACCACGTCGGTCCCGCGTTCGGCCCTGCGCTTGGCCTCGTCGAGCATCCGGTAGGTCTTGCCGACCCCGGGCGCCGCGCCGAGGAAGACCTTCAGCCTGCCCCGCTTCCCCCCGGCGTGCGGGTACGGCGACCGCGGGTTCGGCGTCGCAGCCTCGTCCTGCCGAACCACGGGCACCCCCTCCTCGTCGCAGCCCGCCACGGCGAAGCCGTCAGGCCAGGGCGCTCAGAAGAAAGGAAACCTCATGTCGATCATCATCCGGCGAATGCTTGACGCCTCCCTTGCGCCCGCCCGCCGATCCTTGACGGTTCCTTAACGCCCTGCCGTGGTTTCGGGCAGCGCCGGCGGATCGCCGGGTTCCGGGCCGCCTGCCGGCGGGATCCGGGCCGCCCACCGGCTCAGGGGCGGAGCAACGGCAGTTCCGGCAGCGGGAGTTCCAGCCCCTCCGGGCTGTCGCCGGGCAGCCGCAGCGCCTCGGCCACCTCGGCCGGGAAGGGCCTGGCCCCGAGCAGCCCGGCGACCAGCCCGGCCGTCGCGGCGTGCCAGCTGCCGGCGTGGCGCAGCATCGCGTGGTCACTGTGGGCGACCAGCATCCGGCAGACGGCGGCGCCGCCCTCGCGGGCCCGGCGGGCGCAGTCGAGCGACTCGGCCGGGGAGGTGACCCGGTCGTGCGGGGCGTGCAGCACCAGCACCTGCCGCCCGGCGAGCTGGGCGACGGGTTCGCCGCTCGGGCACCACGGCGCCAGCAGCACCACACCGCGTACCGCCGGATGCTCGGCGGCCCGCAGCGCGGCCCGCCCGCCCATGGAGTGGCCCACCAGGACCACCCGCTCGGACCCGGCCGCCTCCGCCGCCTCGACCGCGCGCAGCGCGTCCGCCGCGGCGTCGGCCCGCTCGCCGTTCCAGCCCTTGTGCCGGTAGCGGACCACCGAGACGCCGGCCGCGCCGCCCGGCAGCGCCGCGCCGATGGCCCGCGCGAAGGGCCGCATCCGCAGCGAGGGCAGGTCCCAGGCCCTGGGACGCGCCGTGCCGCTCACTCCCCCGCCGGGCAGCAGGAGTACGGCGGCGGTCCCCGGGTGCTGATCGGTCATGCCGGATTGTAAACAAGCGCTGCGTAAACAAGCGCCGCGTAAACAAGCGCCGCGTCAACAACCACAGCCTGAACAGCCGCCGCGCCGGTGGAGATCGCCGGCAACTGGGTAGGAGCAGCTGCACACAACGATCACCACACAACGATCACCGAACGATCAGCGAGCGGTCGTTCGCGCGCGAAAGAGGAGTCCCGTGGCCCGTCCCAAGGTCGCCGACCAGTTCGTCCAGGTCCTGCTGCAGGCAGGCGTGCAACGCATCTACGGCGTGGTCGGGGACAGTCTCAACCCCCTGGTCGACGCCATCCGCCGGACCGACGGCATCGAGTGGGTGCATGTCCGCAACGAGGAGGGCGCCGCCTTCGCCGCCGCCGCCGAGGCACAGATCACCGGGCGGCTCGCGGTCTGCGCGGGCTCCTGCGGGCCCGGCAACACACACCTGGTGCAGGGTCTCTACGACGCCCGCCGCAGCGGGGCCCCGGTGCTTGCCATCGCCTCGCACATCCCGTCCGCCCAGATCGGCACCGGCTTCTTCCAGGAGACGCACCCCGAGGCGTTGTTCGCCGAGGCCGCCGACTACTGCGAGCTGATCTCGCAGCCGGAGCAGATGCCGCGGATCGCCAGGATCGCGGTGCAGCACGCCGTCGGCACGCCGGGGGTCTCGGTGCTGGTCCTGCCCGGCGACGTCGCCGACCGTCCCGCCGCCCATCCGACCGGCAACTCGGCGCCGGCCGCGACGCTGGCTCCGGTGCACCCCGACCCGGACACGATCCAGGCCCTGGCCGACGCGATCAACGCGGCCGACAAGGTCGCGCTGTTCTGCGGAGCCGGCACCCGCGACGCCCACGCCGAGGTGATGCACCTGGCCGAGGCGGTGAACGCGCCGGTGGGCCACACCCTGCGCGGCAAGGAGTGGATCCAGTACGACAATCCCTACGACGTCGGCATGGTCGGTCTGCTCGGCTACGGCGCCTGCTACGACGCGCTGCACGAGGCCGACCTGCTGCTGATGCTCGGCGCCGACTTCCCGTACGACGCCTTCCTGCCGCAGCGCAACACCATCCAGGTCGACCGCGACGCCCGCCGGCTGGGCCGGCGCACCACGCTGGACCTGGCGGTGCACGGCGACGTGGCGGCCACCCTGCGGGCGGTGCGGCCGCTGGTGCGGCCGAAGTCCTCGCGCCGCTTCCTGGACGACATGCTGCGCAAGCACGAGCGCGCGCTCACCCGGGCCGTCGGCGCCTACACCCACGACGTCGAGGACCACACCCCGATCCATCCCGAGTACGCCGCCGCGGTGCTGGACGAACTCGCGGACGAGGACGCCGTGTTCACCGTCGACACCGGCATGAACAACGTCTGGGCCGCCCGCTATCTCACCCCCAACGGCCGCCGCCGGGTGATCGGCTCCTTCGCCCACGGCTCGATGGCCAACGCCCTTCCGCACGCCGTCGGCGCCGCCTTCCCGGACCGCGCCCGGCAGATCGTGTCGATGTCCGGCGACGGCGGGCTGAGCATGCTGCTCGGCGAGCTGGTGACCGTGCGTCAGCACGACCTCAACGTCACGGTGGTGGTCTTCAACAACTCCTCGCTGGGCATGGTCCGGCTGGAGATGCTGGTGGACGGCCTGCCGTCGTTCGGCACCGACCACGCGCCGGTGGACTACGCCGCGATCGCCCGGGGCATCGGCATCCCCGCGGCGCGGGTGGAGGATCCGAGGGAGGTGCGGGACGCCCTGGCCAAGAGCCTCTCCACGCCGGGGCCGACCCTGGTCGAGCTGATCACCGACCCCAACGCGCTGTCGGTGCCCTCCCACATCGAGCTGGGCCAGCTCAGGGGCTTCGCCCTGGCCGCGGGCCGTACCGTGCTGGACGGCGGGGTCGGCTCGATGCTCGCCCTGGCCCGGGCCAACCTCCGCAACATCCCCCGCCCCTGACGCCCAGCCGTCGCTCCGTCCGGCGGGCCACCGGTGGCCTGAGTCGAGGGCCCGTCCGGCCGGACCGGCCCTCGGCTCAGGCGCCGCCGGACTCTTCGTCCCAGTCCGGGTGGCGGGTGATCCACGCCTTGAGGAACGGGCAGGAGGGGATGACCTCAAGGCCGCGCCGCAGCGCGTCGTCCAGGACCGCGCGGGCCAGCTTCCCGCCGATGCCCAGCCCCTCGTAGGCGGGACCGACCACGGTGTGCTGGTAGTCGACGACCTTGTCGTCCCGCACATAGGACACGAAGCCGACCAGCTCACCGTCCATCTTTGCCTCGAAGCGATGCGCCCCGGGGACGTCACTGATCGTCACTTCGGGCTCCGTGGTCATGCGGACCCTTCCTCTCGCTGATCCAAGGTCACCGCTCCATACTGGCCCAGCTCGGCCCCTGCCGCACCACGGCCCCCGCCCGGCACGGGCCGGTGACGGCGCTGACCAGGGGGTACGGCGGAAAGAAGTCTTCACTTCAGATGTAACAGTCGTTAGAATCAGGGCGTGACGAATTCGACGATCCACATCCGGACCCCGCGATGAGCGCCTGGGTCCTGTTCGGCACGGTGTTCCTGGCCTGCATGGTCGAGGCCGTCGAGGCCCTGACGATCATCCTCGCGGCGGGCACCGGCCGGCACTGGGGCTCGGCCGTCCAGGGCACGCTGGCCTCCGTCGTCGCGCTGGCCGCGACCGTCGCGGCGCTCGGTCCCGCTGTGGACCGGGTGCCGCTGGGCACCCTGCGGCTGGTCGTCGGCACGCTGCTGCTGATCTTCGGGCTGCAGTGGCTGCGCAAGGCGGTGCTGCGCGCCGCCGGCCTGAAGGCCCTGCACGACGAGGACGCCGCCTACGCCAAGGAGCTCGCCGCCGCCCGGGCCGCCGCCACCGGAGGCCGCTGGGCGGTCCGGGACTGGTACGCCTTCACCCTCTCCTTCAAGGGCGTCTTCCTCGAAGGGCTCGAAGTCGTCTTCATCGTGCTGACCTTCGGCGCCAGCCAGCACGACCTGCCGATGGCCGTGCTCGGCGCCACGGCGGCCGTGCTCGCCGTCGCCGGGCTGGGGCTCGCGGTGCGGGCGCCGCTGGCGCGGGTGCCGGAGAACACCATGAAGTTCGCTGTCGGCACCATGCTCACCTCGTTCGGGGTGTTCTGGTCCGCCGAGGGCGCCGGCGTGCACTGGCCCGGTTCGGACGCCGCGCTGCTGGTGCTGGTCCCCGCCGTGGCCGTGCTCGGGCTCGGCTGCGTTCCGCTGCTGCGTACCGCCCCCCGCGAGGAGTTGGCCCGATGAAGCACCTGCGTTCCTTCGCCCGGTTCTGGTACGACTTCGTCGTCGGCGACGACTGGCGGGTGGCCGCCGGCGTGGTGGTCGCCCTTGCCGCCACCTGGGCGCTGGTGCACCTCGGCGTCAACGCCTGGTGGCTGCCGCCGCTCGCCGTGATCGCTCTGCTGGGGCTCTCCCTGCGCCGCGCCCGGCGGTAACGGACCCGTCGGCCCAGACCGCCGGACCTGACCGCCGGCGCTGCCCGGCCCGGGGCCGACGGGACGTCACTGGCCTTCGCCCTCCTCGGCGTAGACCCGCGCGGCGTACCCGTCCAGCGCCTCGGCGCAGCGCTGCAGCGCTGCCGTGGTCGCCGCCGATCCGGACGCGCCCAGCACGTCCCGGGCCTGGATCTTGGCGAACCAGTTGCGCAGCTTCACCAGGTCCTCGTCGTTCTCCTCCAACTCGGCGTAGGTGAAGTGCTCGGCCCGGTACTCCTTCTCGATCTCGCCGAGGAAGTCCTGGCAGCGGTCGATGATCTCCTCGTACTCGTCGTCCCGTGCCGCGTTGAAGGCCTGCGCGATCTCCGCGCCGCCGGCCAGCACCTGGGACTCCATCAGCTGCGCCGTGCCGCCCATCTCGGTGATCTCGTTGCGCAGCATCCGGAACGCGCGTTCGGCGCCGCTGCTCCACGGCAGGGCCGCGACCGAGTTCTGCAGGTAGATCGCCCCGAGGCCCTTGATCTTCCGCCAGACCCCGGCCCGCAGCCGGGTCGGCTCGGCCGGCACTTTGTAGACCAGCACCAGCCAGCGCAGTTCCGTCGTCGTTCCGGCAGTCGTCACGCCGGCAGCTGTCACGCCGACAGCCGGCGTTGCGGCAGTCTCCGACACCCTTGCCCCTCGTCCGCTCGTTCCCTGAGCACGAACGCTAAGCCCTACGGCGCGTCGGCGCCGAACCGGGCCCGCGCGGCCTTCAGATACGGGCCCTCGCGCAGTACGCCGGGCAGCAGCACCAGGCCGGTGCGCCAGCTGCGGGCGGCGACCGTGGCCGCCAGTTCGGCGCCGGGCGGCACCGGCAGCCCGTACATCCGGCGCGCCCAGGGCGGCAGCAGGCCGGCGGCGGTGCAGGTCACGGCGGCCCAGGTGGGCCGGGCCGGGGTCAGCAGCGCCACCCAGCCGGGCAGCGGCGGCATCAGCGCGAACCGCGCCGCGTCCCGGGCGGCCGGGGTCAGCTGCAGCGCGGGCCGGACCTCGTCGAAGTACCCGGCGAGCTCCGACACCGTCCCCGGAACCGGCAGCGATTCGGGCACGCCGAGCAGCCGGGGCAGCAGCTGCTGCTCCGTCAGATAGCGGTCGGCGTCGGCCGCGCTGATCCGCAGCCCGGCCCGGCGGGTGACGCCCAGAAAGGAGTCCACCTCGCAGCAGTGCACCCAGCGCAGCAGCTCGGGGTCGTCGGCCCGGTAGCCGAGCCCGGTGTGCGGGTCGGTGCCCCGCACCACCACGTGCACCGCCCGGACCCGGTCGAGCGCGGCCTGTGCCTCCTCGGTGGTGCCGTAGGTGACCGCGCCGAGGTACTCGGCGGTGCGGACCAGCCGACCCCAGGGGTCCTGGCGGAAGGAGGAGTGCTCGGCCACCCCGGCCATCGCCAGCGGGTGCAGTGCCTGCAGCAGCAGCGCACGCACCCCGGCCAGCAGCATCGTGGGATCGGCGTGCACCCGCCAGGTCACCGACTCCGGCCCGAACAGCCCGGGGTCCACCGTCCCGTCGACCGACGACTTGCCCGTCGAGGACTTGTCCGTCGAACCCGTCGAAGGCTTGCGTGTCGAAGGCCCTGCCACCACGGCGCCTCCCTCCCCCGTCACCGGCCTTCATGCTACGCCGGGGGTCTGCCGACGGGGGCGGGTCCGGAGCGACTGCCCGGCCGGGTCCGGGGCCCGTCCTCGATGAGCAGCCGCCAGGCCGACAGCGGCTAACGGCTGCTGCCGGCCTGGCGGCCGGGCCTTACTTCAGGTGCCGGCCGAAGAACCGGTCCCCGTCCTCCTTCTCGAACCACGGGGTGCCGGTATGCCCGCCCAGATTGGCGTGCATCGTCTTCTCCTTGGTGCCGAAGGCGTCGAACAGGTCCAGGGCCCGCTGCCGGGGGTTCCCTTCGTCGTCCCACTGCAGCAGGAACAGCAGTGGAATGGTGACCTGCCGGGCCTCCTCGCGCTGGGCGAGGGGCACGTAACCCCCGGCGAAGAAGCCGGCGGCCGCGATGCGCGGCTCGGCCACCGCCAGCCGAATGCCGAGGGCGGTCCAGCCCGAGTACCCGACCGGGCCGCCGATCTCGGGCAGCGAGAGCAGGGCGTCCAGGGTGGTCCGCCATTCCGGGACCGCGTTGTCGACCAGCGGGCCGATGAAGGACTCGAAGATCTCATCGACCGGCTCGCCGGCCTGCATCGCCCGACGCAGGTCGGCGCGGGCCTGCACGGCGGCGGCGGAACGGGGCCGGTCACCGCACCCCAGGGCGTCGATGGAGGCCACGGCGTAGCCGTGCGCGGCGGAGTGCCGGGCCCGGGCCACCAGCCGGGGTTCCCCCTTGGGCAGGCCGTTGTTGTGGGCCATCAGGATCAGCGGGACCGGTACGGCGGACTCAGGCGTCCACAGGGTGCCGGGGATCTCGCCGAGGGTGAATTCGCGCTCGACGACGCCGTCGTCGAGGCGCTGCTCAGAAGTGAATCGCATGGTCGTGCCTTTCGGGAGTGCTCTGAATGGCGCTCCCGGACGATCTATCGTCCGACCGTGACCACGGAGGGGAGCACCCATGTCGATACTGCGTTCACGGGTACCACCTCCTCCTTCTCTCGCACGGCCTCCGGCAGAGTAGCAGCGGTCGGCGTGGTCCGCGAACAGGTTTTTTGCGGAGGCTGATCGTTTGTCAGTGCCGCCCGCTACGTTTCTGCCCAGTCCAGGAACACAGCAGTTCGGGAACACGGCGGGAGGGGGCTGTCATGGCACGGCTGGCAGCGGGTGTCGAGGTCGGCCAGGTCCGTCAGGAGGCGCTGGGCTTCCCGGCCTGGGCACTGGTCCACGACCCAGCCAACGGTCACCACGCGCTGGCCGTGGTCACGGAGATCGAGCGGCTCACCCGCCTGTCGACGTCGAAGCCGGGCAGCGCCAGGGAGGGCTTCGACGAGCTGGCCACCCGCCTCGGGGGCACGGTGCCGCACTTCCTGCCCACCTACTGCGAGCAGGTCGGGCGGATCTTCCTGGAGCAGGGCAACCGGACCCACGCCGCGTCCTACTTCGGCAAGGCCCGCGACGCCGAACGCACCTTCGGCCTGGAGATCGACGAGGAGCGGCTGCGGGCGGTGTTCCTGGAGTTCGCCCTGGGCGGCGCACTCACCGTCAAGGCCCTGCGCCAGTACGTCAGGGGCCTCGGCACCCGGCTCGACCCGCTGACCGCGTGGCAGCAGTTCCGCCGGCTCTGCGCGGAGCGCTCCGCGGCGGGGATGGCCCCGTACGCGGAGTGTGCCGGGGACGCCCGCGCGCTGATCAGGGCCGCCGGCCTGGACCAGCGCGAGCAGACCCGGGTGCTGCTCGGCGAGCTGCTGTTCTCGCCGGCCATCGGCCGCGCGCCCGCCACGGTCTGGACGTCCTGGCGGGCCCGCTGATCGAGCTCGCCCGCCGCGACGGGCGGGCGCGGGCCCGGCTGCTGGAGATCCTGCCGACTCCGCCCGGCCCCGCCGACCACGGTGCCACCGACGAGGCTGCCTGGCTGGAGATCCTCCGCGACTCCGGCGCGGATCTGCTGCTGACGGACCCGGGGGCCACCGGCGCGGAACCGGCCGCCCGATGGCTGCGGCGATGAGCCGACCACCTCGCTCGCGGCCGGCCCACCCGCCCCAGCTGCGGGGCGACACTGGAGCTGGCCGCCCGGATGGTGGAGCGGCTGCGCGCCGAGGGAGTTCCGGTGGAGCTGACCCGGATCCACCCGACCGCGCTCAACCTGCTCGATCTGCTGCTCGCCGAGGGGGTGCCGGTCGCGGACCCGCCGCCCTCCCTGACCGTCGACCTCGGCGCCTGGCTGGCGAACGGCGACCCGGGCCGCCGGGACCTGGCGGCCGTCGCGGCGGATCCGCGCTTCCGGGGCACCCTGCGGGACGCCATCCCCCCGGTCTGGGGCCCGGGTGACGACGACCGGCTCGGGGCGCTCGTCGCGCGCCACCCGGTGCTGCAGGCACTGGTCGCGGAATGGGCGGACGAGCAGGCGGACCGGCTGCTGTCCGCACGCGGACTGGCCGGCGCGTACAGCCTGCTGCTCTCCCTCGGTCCGGTGCGCCGCGCGGTCATGGGCGCCAACCCGGCCGCCGCCGCCCGGATCGCCGGACTGGACGTCGCCGCCCTGCTCGGCCGCACCCTCCGCGCGGGCATCCTGGACGAGCTCGGCTGGACCGCCCTGGAGGAGGGTCTGCGCCGTCTCGGGTACGACGACTCCGCGGTCGGCGCCGTCCCCGGCCGCACCGGCAAGAACGACCTGCAGGTCGAGGACGCCTGGCCCGCGCTGATCCTGATCCGCCGGAAGCGGGCGGTGGTGGTCGGCCCCCACGGCGTTCTCCTCGAACACGATCTGCGCGTGCCCAGCACCACCCACCACTGGCAGCGGCCCCGGCTGCGCTTCGTCGACGGCGAACTGCTGGTCGCCTGGAACGAGGGGCGCGCGCAGCGTGCCTACTGGTCCAGCGACTTCCTCTCCAAGGAGCTGCTCGCGCGGTTCGGGCTGAAGGCCGCCGCGGCCAGGACCGCCCGTACCTGGGTGCGCGCGATCGACCAGGCCGATCGTGACGCCGTCCTCGCCGCCCTGCTGCCCGCGGACCCGGCCGGGCTCTGGGACGGCCGCCTGGCGGTCGACGCCGCCGCGGAGCGCTGGATCCAGCGGCGCGGCCGGCTGGTGACCCTGCCCGACGAGGTGCGGGCCTCGGTCCACGGCGCGAGCATCGAGGCGATCGAGGAGGTACTCAACCCGGCCACCACCGCGTGGCTGTCCCGCACCACCACCCAGCGGCTGCGCCGGGTGGACCGGGCCGAGGAACTGGTCGCCGAGGCACCGGTCGCCGAGGCACCGGTCGCCGGGGAACTGGTCGCCGACGACAGCGGTGCCCTGCCCGGGGTGCAGAGCCTGGCCGGGGCCGTGCACGCGCTGCGCTGGCCGGCCCACAACCTGCCCTACGGGGACGCCCTCCGGCCGCTGCTGCCGACGGCGCTGGCGGCGATCCGCAGCCGGCTCGCCGACCCCGGGCTGCTGCTCGACCTCGACGTGCACTCCACCCTGCCGAACAAGTCGCCGGCCGCGGTGCTGCCCGAACACGCCGGGCTGCCGCAGTTCACCGGGATGGCACAGCACACTCGACCCCCCGAGCAGGGCGGCGCGGCCGGCGACGGCCTGGTGAGCTGCGGCGAGGCGCTGGTGCTGGCGCCGGGTCAGGTCGGCGAGGCCGCCTACCTGCGGCCGTCCGCGCTCACCGGCGCGCAGGACCCGTCGCTCGACCTGCTCGGCGGCCTGGTGGCCGGCTTCCACGCGAGGCCGACGGTGGCCGCCGTGCGCGCGCTGCTCAGCGACGACCTGGCCCGGCTGGTGGCCGACGGTTCGTCGGCCGACGAGCCGCCCGGCTGGGCGCAGAACCCGCAGCGCAGCGTCCCGGCCCTGGTCGCCGAGGTGTCCAGGGCGTGCGGGCTCGGCGAGGACGCGGCCGCGCTCTACCTCCAGCTGCTCGCCCTCCCCGACCCGACCGACCGCAACAGCGCGCGCTGGACCGGCTGGACACCGGCCCGGCTGAAGCGGGCCCGGGCCGAACTGGCGGCCACCGACCTGGTCCTGGAGGCCAGGCGGGCCAGGGCCGGTCGGGGCCTCTTCCTGCCCGGCGGCTGGCAGGAGACCAGGTCGCCCGGACTGCCGGTGGAGAACTGGAAGGCCGGCCTGTACGAGCTCCCGGCCGCCGGCGCGATCCTGCCGCACCGCGCGGCGCCGGTCCTGTTCGCCGACGCCTGGGCGCGGCTCACCGCGGGCGACCGGCCCGGCGACGAGGAGCTCACCACCAACACCCGCAGGAGAGACCACCGATGAGCGGGGCGACGAAGCGACGGCGCGGCGACTCCGGGCGGGTGCGCGCCTCACCCGATCGGCGCACCGTGGCCGAGAGCACTGCTCGCAACCTGGAGCACCCGGCGTGACCCGCTGTGACCTGCACCGTCGAACCGGAACCGGCGGCGCCGGCAGAGCTGTGGGGGCACCGCCGCCGGGCGGTTGGCGATGCGGGCCCGGACAGCTCCGGTTTTGCTGTGCCGAAGGCCACGACGGCACGGCACGACAGGACCGACCGCAGGACAGGACCGAGGGAGGGCCATGCCCGACGACCGCCCCAAGCAGAACGGTCTGCTGGCGATATCACTGATAGCCACCCTGGCCGTCGGCAGCTGGCTGCTTGTCGACGGATCCAGGACCACGGCCCCACCGCAGCCCAGCGGGTCGGACGCGTTCCAGAGCGCGCCGCCCACCCCGCACACCGCCGCCGTCGCCCCCCTCCCCGGCGCGGCCGGCCACGCCGCCCCCGTACCGGCGAAGTCCGCGCCTCCCGCGCCGCAGCCGATGGGCACCTCCGCCCCGGTCCGGATCCGGATCCCCGTGATCGGGGTCAACGCGCCGATGATCGCCCTCGGCCTGGACTCCACCGGCCATCTGGACGTCCCGCCGGACGAGAACAGGAACCTGGCCGGCTGGTTCAAGGGCGGCCCCACACCCGGCTCGGCCGGAAACGCCCTGATCGACGGGCATGTCGACACCATGAAGGGCCCGGCCGTCTTCTACGGCCTCGGCGCCCTGCACAAGGGCGACGCCATCGACGTCGACCGCCAGGACGGTTCCGAGGCGGTGTTCTCCATCGACGCCATCGAGGTCTACGCCAAGGCGTCCTTCCCCGACGCCAAGGTGTACGACCCGACCAGCGACCCGCAGCTGCGGGTGATCACCTGCGGCGGCGGCTTCAGCAGGAGCAGCGGCTACCTGGGCAACGTGGTCGTCTACGCGCACCTCTCGGCGAGCCGGGCGAGCGCCGGCTGACAGCTCGACCCCGTCCCCGCTCCGGAAGGTCCCGTATGTCGTTGAACGGCGTGGCGTTCCTGAGCACGGCGATCGCCGTCGGGCTGCTGCTGACGCTGCTGACCCTGGTGGTCTGGAACCGGGTGCCGGGGCCCCGGCCGGCCCGGGTCGCGGGCCGGCTGCTGCTGCTCGGCCTCAGCCAGGCGGCGGCGGTGCTGGTGGTGCTGGTCTGCGTCAACGACCACTACGCCTTCTACGACTCCTGGGCCGACCTCTCCGGCGGCTCCACCCCGAGCAGCACCCGGCCGAACACCGGTGCCGCGCTCGCCGGGGCGCAGACCGGCGCCGGCGACCTGAGCGCCGTCTTCCACGCCGGCGAGCGGGGGCTGCAGGTCGCCGAACCGGTCGGCGCCTACTCGCAGGTCCGGGGCACGGTGCTGGTCTGGCTCCCGCCGCAGTACGGGGAGCCCGAGCACGCCGGCGAGCGCTTCCCGGTGGTCGAGCTGCTGCCCGGCCAGCCCGGCACGCCGGTGTCCTGGTTCACCGCCATGGCCGGCCAGGATGCGCTGAACCGGCTGATCGGCACCCAGCAGGCCCGGCCGATGATCCTGGTCGCGGCCACCTCCAACACCCTCGGCGGCGCGGACGCGGGCTGCACCGACCTGCCTGGCGGCCCGCGTACCGACACCTGGCTGGCGCGGGACGTTCCGGCCATCGTGAAGGCGCACTTCCGCGCCTCGGCCGACCCCTACGACTGGTCGGTGATGGGCTACTCGGCGGGCGGCTACTGCGCGGTGGACCTGGCCGTGCACCATCCGGAGGTGTTCCACTCGGCCGTGAGCATCTCCGGCTACAACGACCCGGTGGCCGGGGTCGTGGTCAACCGGCATCCGGAGCTGATCGCCGCGAACAGCCCGCTGCGGGTGCTGCGGCGGCGGAGCGTCCAGCCCGACATCCGGCTGTTGCTGGGCGGCAGCCGCGAGGACGGGCAGACGGTGGGCGACGCCAGGGCGCTGCTCGCGGCGCTGCGTGCCCCCGCCGGCGGCGACCTGCTGACGGTGGCGCACGGGGGTCACAACATGCAGGTCTGGCAGTCGATGCTGCCCGACGCCTTCCGCTGGCTCAGCCGACAGCTCCGCCAGTGACCCACGGGTCCGTGCCCCGCACCGAGGACCCCGCCACCGATCGGCAGCCCGCCTCCGGCTACAGCGTCGCCCAGCGGTCGGCCGGCCAGGCGACCAGGAAGGCGCGGCCGACGACGTCACCGACCGGCACGAAGCCGCCGGCCTGCCCCCGCAGCCGCTGGTAGCGGGAGTCGGCGGAGTCGTTGCGATGGTCGCCCATCACCCACAGGTACCCCTTCGGCACGGTCACCGTGCCCACCGGGTTGTCGTCGCAGGGGGTCGCGCCGGGGTAGATGTACGGCTCGACCAGGGCGACGCCGTTGACCTTCACCGGCGAACCGGCCTGGCACTGCACCGTGTCGCCGCCGACCGCGATCACCCGCTTGATCAGGTCCCGCTCGTCGGCCGAGGGCATCAGGCCCACCGTGCTCAGCACCGACTGGACGTCCCGCAGCACCGGATTGCTGCTCTGGGTCGGCAGATTCTCGCCCTGCAGCCAGTTGCCGGGGTCGTGGAAGACCACCACCTCGCCGCGCTGCGGCTGCGCGCCGAACCAGGGGGTGAGCTTGTCGACCAGCACCCGGTCACCGGGCTGCAGGGTGTTCTGCATCGACTCGGAGGGGATGGAGAAGGCCTGGACGAAGAAGGTCTTCACGATCAGCGCCAGCACCAGCGCGGTCACCACCAGGAACGGCAGTTCCTTCCACAGCGGACGCTTCCGGGCCGTGCGGGCCCCCTCCGCCGGCTGTCCGGCCGTCTCCGGCTCGTCCAGCACGATGTCCCCCACCGGCTCTTCCACAGGTCCCACCCCTCGTCGCGGCGCATACGCCACTCCGACCAACGAACAGGAGTTCCCAGCACTCAGAGCGACTGCCAGCCGGGCTTCGCCGCGTAGGTGGCGCGGAAGTAGTCGGCAAGCTTGAGCCGCGAGGCGGCCGCCTCGTCCACCACGACCGTGGCGTGCCGGTGCAGTTGCAGCGCCGAGGCCGGGACCACGGAGGAGACCGGGCCCTCGACGGTGAGCGCGACGGCGTCGGCCTTGCCCTCGCCGGTGGCCAGCAGCACCAGGTGCCGGGCCTCCAGGATGGTGCCGATGCCCTGGGTGATGACGTGGTGCGGGACCTCGTCCAGGCTGTCGAAGAACCGGGCGTTGTCCTCGCGGGTGCGCTGGGTCAGCGTCTTGATCCGGGTGCGCGAGGCCAGCGAGGAGCAGGGCTCGTTGAAGCCGATGTGGCCGTCGCTGCCGATGCCGAGCAGTTGCAGGTCGACCCCGCCGGCGGCGGCGAGGGCGCGGTCGTAGTCGTCACAGGCGGCGGCGATGTCCCCGGCGCTGCCGTCCGGGCCCATGAAGGAGTCCGCGGTCAGCCCCAGCGGCTCGACGACCTCGCGCAGCACCACCGAGCGGTAGGACTCGGGGTGGCCCTTGGGCAGCCCGACGTACTCGTCCAGCTGGCAGATCCGGGCCCGGGAGGCGTCGCAGGATCCGGCCGCGACCCGGGCGGCGAGCGCCTGGTAGATCGGCAGCGGGGTCGATCCGGTGGCCACCCCGAGCAGGGCGTCCGGCTTGCGGGTCAGCAGGTCCGCGATCGCGGTGGCGATCAGCTCGCCGCCCGCCGCCGCGTCAGGAACGATCACAACTTCCATACTGATCCCACCGATCTGAGGACTGCCCGCCGTTATGGTATAGACCAATTTAGCAGATGATCAGCCGCTGGGGCGGGCCAGGCCCAGGTCATAGGCGATGATCACGGCCTGGATCCGGTCCCGGGCGCCGATCTTCGCGAGCACCCGGCCGACATGGGTCTTGACGGTGGATTCGGAGAGCACCAGCCGTTCGGCGATCTCGCCGTTGCTCCAGCCCTTGCCGATGGCGACCAGGATCTCGTGCTCCCGGTCGGTCAGCGTCCGCAGCCGGGGATGGGCCTCCGGGCCCGGGTCGGCCGGGCGGGTGGGCAGCCGGTGCGCGTAGGAGTCGAGCAGCCGCCGGGTGAGGCCGGGCGCGATGACGGCGTCGCCGGAGGCCACCGCGCGGATCCCGGCCAGCAGTTCCTCCGGCAGCGCGTCCTTGAGCAGGAACCCGCTGGCCCCGGCGCGCAGCGCGGCGTGCGCGTACTCGTCCAGGTCGAAGGTGGTCAGCACCAGCACCCGGGAACGGCCGCCGGACGCGACGATCTGCCGGGTGGCCTCGATCCCGTCCATGCCGGGCATCCTGACGTCCATCAGCACCACGTCGGGGCGCAGCTCGGCGACCTTGCGGACGGCCTCGACGCCGTTCGGCGCCTCGCCCAGCACCTCGGTGCCGGGGGCGCTCTCCAGCAGCATCCGGAAGCCGAACCGCTGCAACGGCTGGTCGTCGACGATCAGCACGGTGGTCATGTCAGCGCACTCCCGTGCGGGGCCGGTACCAGACCGGCCTCGACGATCCAGCCGCCACCGGGACGGTGACCCGCCGTCACCCATCCGCCGTAGAGCGCGGCCCGCTCCCGCATCCCGGCGATGCCCTGCCCCGCGCCCTCCGCCGCACCGTCCCCCGCCCGTACGGTACGGCCGTCGGCCCGGCCGCTGTCCTCGACCCGGATCCGGATCTCCCCGTCCTCGACGGACAGCGTCAGCTGCGCCCTGGTGTCGGTCCCGGCGTGCTTGAGCGTGTTGGTGAGCGCCTCCTGGGCGATCCGGTACACGGTCAGCTGCAGCCCGGGGTCCAGCGACTCCACGTCGCCGACGCTGCGGTAGGTCACCTCGGGCCCGGCCGCGCGCACCCGCGCACAGAGGGCGTCCAGATCGGGGACGCCCGGCTGCGGGCTGAGCTCCGGGGTTCCTCCGGTGCGTTCCTCGCGCAGCACGCCCAGCATCCGGCGCAGCTCGCCCAGCGCCTGACGGCCGGTGCCGGCGATCAGCTGCAGCGCCTCCTTGCTGCGCTGCGGCGCGACGTCCACCGCATAGGCGCCGCCGTCGGCCAGGCCGATGATCACGGACAGGTTGTGGCCGATGATGTCGTGCATCTCCCGGGCCACCCGGGTCCGCTCGGCGGCGGCGGCGAGCCGGCTGCGCTGGTCCCGCTCGACCTCCAGCCTGGCCGCGCGCTCCCGCAGCGCCTCCAGGTAGGCCACACCGATCCGGAAGGCCAGGCCCAGCGCTGCGGCCGCCGTCGCCGCCGCGTACAGGAAGAAGAGCGCGACCAGCGAGGACACCACCACCGACACCCGGGCGACCACCAGCAGCAGCGCCGCCGCGGTCGCCGCGCCGGCCCACGGCAGCCGCCGCAGCCGGCCGTGCCGCGCCACGCTGTAGAGGGCCAGGTAGAGCGCGATGTCGGCGCGCAGCCAGACGTTGAGCGCCCACTGCACCACAAACACCGCCGCGACCGCCCCGAAGACGACGGTGGGGGCCCGCCGCCGCCACAGCAGCGGCAGCACCAGACCCAGCTGCAGCGCCAGCAGCGCGGCCACCGGCAGCCCCGAATGGCGGACCAGTTCCGCGAGCCGCCCGTCGCCGTGCAGGAAGTCGGGCAGGCCGAACACCAGGTAGACGCCGACGACGACCGAGGCGTCCAGCAGCCAGGGGCGGTCCCGGTCGGCCTGCCGCAGCCGCCGCGAGATCCGCAGCAGCCGGGCGACCAGGGGGTGCCCCCAGATCGGATCCTCGGTCGTCGTCGTCACGCTCAGTGTCACCTTGTCGTCAGCCGGACGGTGTTGCTACCGCCGTGTCGCTGCCCATGGTGCGCCTCAGGCGTCGCTGCGCACCAACCGGTACGCCGCGCCGCCCAGCGCGAGCGCGGTCCAGCCGGCCAGGACCAGCAGGCCCCCGACGGGCGAGAGCGTGTTCGCGCCCTGGTGCACCGCGTACATCGCGTCACCCGCGTGGCTCGGCAGGTACTCGCTGACGTTGTTCTGCCAGGTCGTGGGCAGCAGCAAGACCAGGCCGGGCACCAGCAGCAGCACGCCGACCAGGATCGCGATACCGCCGGCCACCGAGCGCAGCAGCGAACCGAGCGCCGCTCCGCACACGCCGACCAGCGCCAGGTACAGCCCGGACATGAACAGCGCGCGCAGCACGCCGGCGTCGGAGAGGGTCAGCGCCGCCTTGGTGCCGGAGACGATGCCGCTGCCGAAGCCGAAGGCCACGAACGCGCCGATCCAGCTGATGACCAGCGCGACCAGACCGAACACCAGGGCCTTGGACCACAGCACCGGGAGCCGGCGCGGGACGGACGCCAGGGTCGAGCGGATCATCCCGGTCGAGTACTCGCCGGCGGTGACCAGCACGCCGAGGACGCCCAGGGCCAGCTGGCCGAAGTTCAGCCCGAACAGCGACAGGCTGACCGCGTTGGCGGCCAGCACGTCCGGGTCCAGGTGGTGACCGGAGGTGATGTCGGACTTGTAGCGGGCGGCGCGGATCAGGCCGAACGCGAGGATGAAGAACAGCGCCAGCCCGAGGGTGATCCAGCTGGAGCGCAGCGACCAGAACTTGGCCCACTCCGAGCGCAGCACGCGCGCGGCGGTGACCTTGTAGGCGGGACGCTCGGCGCGCGCGGGGGCGGACGCCGGGGTCACGGTTGCGGTGCTCATACGGCGCTCCCTGCGGTCACAGCGTTCTCGTCGGCCTCGGCGGTCTCGACGCTCTCAACGGTCGCGGCCGGGCCGCCGACGGTGGTCAGACCGTGGTACTCCACGTCGTCCCGGGTCAGCTCCATGAAGGCCTCCTCCAGCGAGACGCCCTTGGTGCTGAGCTCGAACAGCGCGATGTTGTGCTCGGCCGCCTTGAGCCCGATCGAGCGCGCCTCCATGCCGGTGACCAGCAGCTCCTCGGAGCCGGAGCGCCCGGTGATGTCCACGCCGGGGCCGGCCAGCACCTCGCGCAGCCGCGCGGGGTCGGAGCTGGCGACCTTGACGGTGTCGCCGCCGGACTGCCGGATCAGGTCCTGGACGGTGGTGTCGGCCAGCAGCCGGCCCCGTCCGACGATGATCAGGTGGTCCGCGACCAGGGCCATCTCACTCATCAGGTGCGAGGAGACGAAGACCGTGCGGCCCTCGTCCGCGAGCCCGATGAGCAGGTTGCGGATCCACAGCACGCCCTCCGGGTCCAGGCCGTTGACCGGCTCGTCCAGCATGATCGTGGCCGGGTCGCCGAGCAGCGCGGCGGCGATGCCGAGGCGCTGGCCCATGCCGAGCGAGAACGCGCCGGCGCGCTTCTTCGCCACCGACTGCAGACCGGTGAGCTCGACCACCTCTTCCACCCGGCTGCGCGGGATGCCGTGCGTCAGCGCCAGGGTGTTGAGGTGGTTGAAGGCGGAGCGGCCGGGGTGGATGGACTTCGCCTCCAGCAGCGCGCCCACCTCCTGCAGCGGGGCGGCGTGCTCGGCGTAGCGGCGGCCGTTGACGGTGACCGAGCCGCTGCTCGGGGCGTCCAGGCCGACGATCATGCGCATGGTGGTGGACTTGCCCGCGCCGTTCGGGCCCAGGAAGCCGGTGACGGTTCCGGGCTTGACGGTGAAGTCGAGCCGGTCCACCGCCGTCTTCTCCCCGTACCGCTTGGTCAGCTGCTGCGCCACGATCATCGGGTGTCGTCCCTTGGCTCCGGCCGCCGGATCGTTCCGGCTGCGTTGTCGGCAACGCTAGGAGCCGTGGCCGCCGGAACCGTCGTACCCAGGGGTGATCATTCCGGATCGGGTGGTACCGCGGTACTACGGATGGAACTCGGTCCGGTCCGGGCGCAGCACCATCACCGCCGGCATCCCCGCGCGCCAGTCCCAGCCGCCGCCGCCGTGGTAGCGGGGGCAGGCCAGCGACCAGGCCAGGTTGCCGCTGAGCATCCGGGCCCAGGCGTCCAGGTACCGGGGCAGCCCGGGCTCCGCCGCGCCGTGGCGCTCCAGCAGCCGGTCCGACTCGGCCAGGAAGGCCGTCTCCGCTGCCGCCAGCCGGTCGCAGAGCTCGTCCACGGCCTGCTGCAGGTCCAGGCCCCGGGTGCGGCGCAGCACGCTGAGCGCGTTCATCGGCTCGTCCGCCGCGTACTCCTTGCGGTACGAGAGCAGGTCGTTGACCAGGATGGTGTGCTCGAAGCAGGCGTCCAGCAGGGCGCCGAGCCGCCGCTGGTCCAGCCGCAGGTCGAGCGCCAGGCCGTGCTCGATGGCCACCCCGACCAGGTCGAAGGCGGCGTCGGCGCGCCGTACCGCGAGGTAGCCGGGGTAGTCCGGCACCGGTGCGGCGGTCTTGGCGGCGGCGGTGCTGACCACCTCGGAGAACCCGGCGGTGAAGCGGGCCCAGAGCGGATCGGAGACGCCCTCGCGGACCCGGGTCAGCGTCTGCGCGAGCAGCCGCAGATGTGCGGAGCCGTCGGTGACCGTGGCCCCGGCCAGCACGGCGAGGTACTGGTCCGCCCGGGTGCGCTCGGCGGAGTCGCCGTCGGTGACGTCGTCCAGCAGGAACAGCACCGAGGCGGCGAGGCAGATGCCGAGCAGCCGCTCGCCGTCCGCGTCCGGGAGCACCCGGCACATCAGGCTGACGCCCTCGCACTCCTCGAACAGCCGCCGCTCGGCGTCCAGCCCGAGACCGGACATCCGCTCGCGGAACCAGGCGTCGTGCCGTTCGCGCAGCGCCGTGCGGGCCGGGTGGTCGCCGGGGACGGGCAGGCGTCCGTGCGGCAGGCGCAGGACGACCGCGAGCCCCTGCTCGGGAAGTGTCGTGGTCGGCATCGCCTGCTCCCTCGAACTCGCCACCCGGGACCGTGCGGACCCGTACCTGATCCAACGACACGCGATGTCGCTGGATGCGGCCTTGATCACCCGTCCGCCCGCGAAGGCCGCCGGGCTCCCGATACGCTGACCGCCATGGACGACACGGTGAGCGTCGACACCGAGCTGCCCGGGCAGCGGACGCGCGAACGGGTGAGGATGCGTCAGCCATCGTCCCACCGTCCCTGGTTCGCCATCGGCTTCCGGCTGGGACTGGGCGCGCTGGTCGCCTACCTGCTGGTGCAGGCGGTGATCCAGGTCCAGGGCGTGCTGATGCTGGTGCTGCTCTCGCTGGTGTTCGCGATCAGCGTGGAGCCGGTCGTCGGGATCCTGACCGTGCGCGGGATGAGCCGGCGCTCGGCGGTCGCGACGGTGATCGTGGGTCTGCTGGTGGTGCTCGCCGCGCTGTTCTCGCTGTTCATACCCCCGGTGACCTCCGAGGTGAACGCGCTGGCCCGGAGCATCCCCACCTGGCTGCAGCAGCTGCACGACCACCACTCCACGCTGGGCCGGCTGGAGGACCGCTACCACCTGATCGCCAAAGCCAAGCAGCAGCTCAGCGGCAGCGGCGCGGGCACGGTGGTGAACGGGCTGCTGGGGGCCGGGCAGCTGCTGGTCTCCACGGTCACCGGGATGGCCATGGTGGCCACCCTGACCATGTACTTCCTGGCCGGGCTGCCCACGCTGAAACGGTTCTGCCTGCGCTTCGTCCCCGGCAGCAGCCGGGCGCGGGCCGAGACGCTGACCGACGAGGTGCTGCTGCGGACCGGCCGGTTCATGCTGGCGAACGTCGCCACCTCGGTCATCGCCGGGCTGTCCACGATGATCTGGGCGGAGGCCTGGGGCGTCCCCTACCCGGCCGCGCTGGGGGTGCTGGTCGGGCTGCTGGACCTGATCCCGGTGGTCGGCTCCACCATCGGCGGGGTGGTGGTGTCGCTGGTCGCCCTGGTGGTGTCGCTGCCGGTGGCGATCGCCACCGCGATCTTCTACGTGGTCTTCCGGATCGCCGAGGACTACCTCATCGTCCCGCGCGCGATGAAGTTCGCGGTGGAGGTGCACCCGCTGGTCACCATCCTGGCGGTGCTGGTGGGCGGGTCGCTGATGGGCATCATCGGCGCGCTGATCGCGATCCCGGTCGCCGTGGCGATCGGCCTGTTCCTGGACGAGGCGGTGTTCCCCCGCATCGCCGCCCGCTGAGCGGGACGGCGGATGCGGGGGCACCGTCGGCCGTGCGCCCGGACCGGTCCGGCAGGGACGGGTCCGGGCGCACGCGGTGTCAGAGAATCGCGCCCGGCGTGTAGTGGGCGGCCTCCGGGTGGGCCGCCGCGACGGCCTCGACCCGGCGTACCACCTCGGCCACCTGGGCGGCGGCCGCGCCGGTGAAGGAGAGCCGGTCGGCGAGCAGCGCGTCCAGCTGCTCCCGGTCCAGCGGGATCCGCTCGTCCTCGGCCAGCCGCTGCACCAGCTGGTTCTCGCGCACCCCGGCCCGCATGGCCAGGGCGGAGGCGACCGCGTGCTCCTTGATCGCCTCGTGCGCGGTCTCCCGGCCGACTCCCGCCCGCACCGCACCCATCAGCACCTTGGTGGTGCCCAGGAACGGCAGGTAGCGATCCAGCTCGGCGGCGATGACGGCGGGGAAGGCGCCGAACTCGTCCAGCACCGTCAGGAAGGTCTCCAGCAGGCCGTCGAAGGCGAAGAAAGCGTCCGGCAGCGCCACCCGGCGGACCACGGAGCAGGACACGTCGCCCTCGTTCCACTGGTCGCCGCCCAGCTCCGACACCATCGAGGCGTAGCCGCGCAGCACCACCGCGAGGCCGTTGACGCGCTCGCAGGAGCGGGTGTTCATCTTGTGCGGCATCGCCGAGGAGCCGACCTGGCCCTCCTTGAAGCCCTCGGTCACCAGCTCGATGCCGGCCATCAGCCGGATCGTCTTGGCCAGGCTGCCCGGCCCGGCGGCGAGCTGCACCAGCGCGGACAGCACGTCGTAGTCCAGCGACCGCGGGTAGACCTGGCCGACGGAGCTGAACGCCTGCTGGAAGCCGAGGTGGGCGGCCACCCGCTGCTCCAGCTCGGCCAGCTTGTCCTGGTCGCCGCCGAGCAGGTCGAGCATGTCCTGGGCGGTGCCGACCGGGCCCTTGATACCGCGCAGCGGGTAGCGGGCGATGAGCTCCTCAAGGCGCCGGAAGGCGACCAGGATCTCGTCGGCGGCCGAGGCGAAACGCTTGCCGAGGGTGGTCGCCTGGGCGGCGACGTTGTGCGAACGGCCGGTCATCACCAGCTCGCTGTGCTCGGTGGCCAGCGCGGCCAGCCGCACCAGCAGCGCGACGGTGCGGTCCCGTACGTGCTCCAGGGACTGACGGATCTGCAGCTGCTCGACGTTCTCGGTGAGGTCGCGCGAGGTCATGCCCTTGTGGATCTGCTCATGGCCGGCCAGGGCGCTGAACTCCTCGATCCGGGCCTTCACGTCGTGGCGGGTGACCCGCTCGCGCTTGGCGATCGACTCCAGGTCGACCTGGTCGAGCACCCGCTCGTAGTCGGCGACGGCGCCCTCGGGCACGTCGATCCCCAGGTCGGCCTGCGCCTTGAGGACGGCCAGCCAGAGCTGCCGCTCCAGGACGACCTTGTGTTCGGGGGACCACAGTCGGGTCAGCTCGCCGGAGGCGTATCGGGCGGCAAGGACATCGGGGATCATCGGCTTCGCGCTCACGCTGCGCAAGCCTAACAGTCCCTAACTCTCCTGGTCGGAGCCGGTCTCCGCGTCCTCCACGACACGCACCAGGGCCGACAGTCCGGGCTCCTCCCGGGCCTCGGCCAGCACCCGCCGCAGAGCGGTGTCGTGGGCCGGCCGGGCCTGCGCCAGCCGCTCCCGGCCGGCCGGGGTGATCTCGGTGTAGATGCCGCGCCGGTCGCTGGCACAGAGGTGACGCGCCAGCAGGCCGTCCGCCTCCAGCCGGGTGACCAGCCGGGTGGTGGCGCTCTGGCTGAGCACCACGGCCTGCGCCAGCTGCTGCATCCGCATGTGCCCGTGCTCCTGCCGGGACAGCACGTCCAGCACCGAGTACTCGCTGACGCTCAGTCCGTGCGCGGCCTGCAGCGCGCGCTCGATCTCGCCCTCGATCCTGGCGTGCAGCGCGGCCAGCGCGCGCCAGCCCCGGGCGCGGGCTTCGGTGGCCCCGTCGGACATCAGCGTCATCCCGCCAGAATACCCCGCGCGCGGAATACCCGCGCACGCAACTACGCCCTCGCGGCACGGGTCCCAGCCGAAACGGGGGCGCCGGGCCCGGGCCGCGGCCGCAGGGGCCGACGCGGCGGGTCAGCGGCACAGGTGGCGGGCGCCGAGCCGGCAGGCCGGCAGGCCGGTCAGCGGACGAGGAGGTCGAGCAGGCGCTCGGCCTCGCCCTCGGGGTCGGTGGTCAGACCGCAGTGCACCGGTCCCGGCTGGACCACGGTGCTGCGCGGCGCCGTGAGCCAGCGGAAGCGGCGGCCGGGCTCCTCCGCCTCGGCCTGCCCGGCCTGCGGGCCGCCGTCGCAGACCGCGGCCACCGCCGCCAGCGCGCTGCGGATCCCGGCCACGTCCGCCTGCGGGTCCAGCGCCAGCAGCCGCGCCTCGTCCAGCAGGATCGCCGCCCGGATCAGCCCGGCGGGCCTGCTGTAGACCAGCACTCCGGCGTTGATCCGCTCGCCGCGCTCGACCCTCGGCACCACCCGCACCAGGGCGTACTCGAACACCACCGGTGGGGCCGCCGCCGTCCCGGCCCCGCCCCCGGCCCGCGTCCCGCTCATCGCGCCGCCTCCGTCCGGCCCTGCAGCGGCAGCCAGTCGCGCGGACCGGAGACCCGCGCGGCGAGGTGCGCCAGATACGCCTCCCGGACCGCGTCCGGTCCGGCGAAGCCGGGCTCCCCGTCCAGCCACTCCTCCGGCACCAGGGCCAGCACCTCCCGCAGCAGTTCCTCGGTGACCAGCCCGGCCAGCTCGCCGTCCGCCGCCGCGACGTCCGGGGCGAAGCGCAGCAGGGCGTGGTCCCCGGCGTCGTAGGGCTTGTGCACCGCACCGGCGGCGCGGCTCCAGTTGTGATGGAAGATCAGGCTCGCGCCGTGGTCGATCAGCCACAGCTCGCCGTCCCGCATCAGCAGGTTGGGGTTCCGCCAGGACCGGTCGACGTTGTCGATCAGCGCGTCGAACCAGAGCACCCGCCCGGCGAGCAGCGGGTCGACCGGGAAGGCCAGCGGGTCGAAGCCCAGCGCCCGGGACAGGTAGGCCATGCCGAGGTTGGTGCCGCCGGACGACTTGACCAAGTGCTGCACCCTTTCGTCCGGCTCGCCCAGGGCGATCAGCGGATCCACCTCGACCCGGACCAGGGCGGGCACCCGCAGCCCGAGGCGCCGGGCCAGCTCGCCCGCGACGACCTCCGCGACCAGCGCCTTACGGCCCTGGGCTGCGCCGATGAACTTGGTGACGAACAGGTCCCGGACGGCGCCCGCGTCGCTCGCCTCCACCAGCCCGGGCAGCGATCCGCCCTCCCGAAGGGGCGTCACATAGCGAACAGCCCGTACCTCAGACAACATGCGCCCCACCCTACCGGCGGTCAGCAGTGGCAAGCCGGGGGTGTGCGTGCCAAGGTGGCGGGCAGGAAAGCACTCGAAGCACGATGACGACTCGTGTGACCGCACGATCATCCGACTGCACGATCACTCGACTGCACAAGGACGGCTCCCCATGGAACGACCTCGGATCCTGGTGGTCGGCGGCGGCTTCGCCGGCGTCGAATGCGCTCGGCGGCTCGAACGCAAACTGGTCCCCGGCGAGGCCGACATCGCTCTGGTCGCGCCGTTCAGCTACGAGCTCTACCTTCCGCTGCTGCCGCAGGTCGCGGCCGGGGTGCTGACCCCGCAGTCGGTGGCGGTCTCGCTGCGCCGGATGCTGCGGCGCACCCGGATCATCCCGGGCGGGGCCATCGGCGTGGACCCCAAGGCCAAGGTCTGCATCGTCCGGAAGATCACCGACGAGGTGGTGACCGAGCACTACGACTACATCGTGCTCGCCCCCGGCAGCGTCACCCGCAGCTTCGACATCCCCGGGCTGACCGACCACGCGCGCGGGATGAAGACCCTCGCCGAGGCCGCCTACGTACGCGACCACGTGATCAGCCAGCTCGACCTGGCGGACGCCGCGACCACCCGCGAGGAGCGGATCTCGCGGCTGCAGTTCGTGGTCGTCGGCGGCGGCTACGCCGGCACCGAGACGGCGGCCTGCCTGCAGCGGGTCACCACCTCGGCGGTGAAGCGCTACCCCCGGCTGAACCCGAACCTGATCAAGTGGCACCTGATCGACATCGCCCCCAAGCTGATGCCCGAACTGGGCGACAAGCTCGGTGCGACCGCCCTGCGGGTGCTCAGGGAGCGGGGGATCGAGGTCTCGCTCGGCGTCTCGGTCGCCGAGGCCGGCGCGGAGTCGGTCACCTTCACCGACGGCCGGGTGATCCCCTGCCGCACCCTGATCTGGACCGCCGGTGTCGCCGCCAGCCCGCTGATCGCCACCCTGGACGCGGACACCGTGCGCGGCCGGCTGGCCACCACCGCCGAGATGAGCGTCCCGCAGTGCGACGGCATGTTCGCGCTCGGCGACGCCGCCGCCGTACCCGACCTCGCCTCCGGCGACGGCGCGGTGTGCCCGCCCACGGCGCAGCACGCCCAGCGGCAGGGCAAGGCCGTCGCCGACAACGTCGTCGCGGCCCTGCGCGGCAAGCCCGGCCACCCGTACTTCCACAAGGACCTCGGCCTGGTGGTGGACCTCGGCGGCGCGGACGCGGTGTCCAAGCCGGTCGGCATCGAGCTCACCGGCATCGCCGCCCAGGCGGTCGCCCGCGGCTACCACCTGATGGCCCTGCGCACCAATGTCGCCAAGGTCCGGGTGATGACCAACTGGATACTGAACGCGACCGCGGGCGACGACTTCGTCCGCACCGGCTTCCAGATCGGCCGTCCGGCGACCCTGCGCGACTTCGAGTACACCGACGTCTACCTGACGAAGGAGCAGATCCGCTCCCACACCGCGTCCCTGAAGGCCGTGCAGTAGGCTCCACCGCCGGCCTCCGCCGCCCGGCCGGACCCGCTGCCGTCGAGTCGCCCCGCGCCTGCGAGCACCGAGCCCGCAGGCCGCGGGGCCTTCAGCCGCCGCCGGGCAGCAGGCCGTAGGCGGCGAAGCCCGGGGTCCACCAGGCCCGGCCGTCGGCGGTCACCGCGAAGCCCTCCAGTCCGGGGCGCCGCTCCAGCCAGCGGCGGCCCGCCGGGCCCATCGCGAAGGCGGTGGTGGCCGCGATGTCCACCGCGGTGAGCGAGGCGCCGACCACCGTCACCGACGCCAGGCCGCCCCCGGCCGGGCGGCCGGTGTGCGGGTCCAGGATGTGGGCGCCGCGCTCGGCCGTACCGGAGGTCGCCACCGCGATCCCGCGCCCGCGGACCACGGTGGCGAAGCCGCCCGGGTGCAGCGGATGCGCCACCGCCAGGCTCCAGCCCCGGCCCGGCTCCGGCTCCCCCGCGGTCTGCACGTCGCCGCCGCCGTTGACGCTGTGGCAGGACGACCCTGCCTCGCGCAGGATCGCCGCGGCACGCTCCACCGCCCAGCCCTTCACCACGCCCGAGGGGTCCAGCGGGCCGTCCGGACCGTGCGGGCGGACGCTGAAGAAGCCGTCGCCGGCCCGTTCCGCCTCCGCGCCGAGCGCCAGCACCTCGGCCACCTCCGGGTCGCAGTCCGCGAGCGCCAGTTCCCCGCGTCCGAGCCGGCTGATCTGGCTCTGCGGCCGGTAGGTGGAGAACACCTCGTCGACCCGGTGCAGCCAGGCGACGGCCCGCTCCAGACCGGCCGCGGTGTCGCGGATGTCGAAGGACACCACCGTCCCCATCACCGGTTCGGCGTGCCGCACCATTCCGTCCTCACCTTCTGGCCTCAACTGTTCGCACTGGTCCCCCCGGCCGACGCTACGTCAGGAGCAGCAGCGCGGCTCACTCGTCCGAGTGATCGTCCCGCGCCGGACCCGCCGTCATCGTCGCAGCCCAGCACGGTCCGTGGGACCGCCACGCCGCCTCGGGTGATGATCGGTTCCGGTTCCGGGCGTCCGTAGCGTGCTGTAACCATGCAGACAGTCTCCACTCCCTCGCGACGCGCCCTGTTCGGCACCGCCGCAGGCGGCGCCGCGGCCGCCCTGCTCGCCGCCGCCCCCGCATCGGCCACCACCGCCGCCCCGGTCCGCACGGGCAGCACCACGGGCATCGCCGGGACGGTCGGCGGGCTGACCGCGCGCCGCCCGGCCATGCCCTCCGACGCCACCGTCGCCGCCCAGGTCAAGGCCGAGTTCCTGCACGGCTGGCGCGGCTACACCTCCACCGCCTGGGGCTACGACGAGGTCCGGCCGGTCAGCCGGACCAGGCACGACTTCTTCGCGCCGGGGCACACCTTCGGCCTGTCCATCGTCGAGGCCGTGGACACCCTCCACCTCATGGGCGAGGACGCCGAGGTGACCCGCTGCTGCGACTGGATCGACGCGCACCTGGACCCGGCCGCGAACGCCGAGGTCCAGGTCTTCGAGGCGGTGATCCGCCTGGTCGGCGGCCTGCTGGCGGCGCACCTGGCCTCCGGCCGGCCCAGCCTGCTGGCCCGGGCCAGGGAACTGGCGGACCGTCTGCTGCCCGCGTACACCTCCTCGCCGACCGGCATCCCGTACACCCACGTCAATCTGCGCAGCGGCGCGGTGCGCGGTGCGCAGACGGCGCTGGCCGAGGCCGGCACCAGCATGATGGAGTTCGGGCTGCTCTCCCGGCTCACCGGGGACCCGCGCTACTACGACGCCTCCCTGCGCGCCTACCGCGCCGTGATCAGCCGGCGCAGCTCGCTCGACCTGCTGGGCACCACGATCCACGCCGAGACCGGTCGCTGGGTGGACGTCGCCGACAACGCGCCCAACCCGCCGGTGGACTCCTTCTACGAGTACCTCTGGGGCGGCGGCGCACTGCTGGGCGACCGTCAGCTGACCGACTGGTACCACCTGCTGACCGGTGCGGTGCTGCGGCGGCAGTCGGTGACCTCGGGCGGACACCTCTGGTTCCACCAGGTCGACTTCCGCACCGGACGGCACACCGGGGCACCGCAGCAGTCCGAACTCGCCTCCTTCTTCGCCGGACTGCTCGGCAAGGGCGGCGACCTGCGCCACGGCGCCGCCTACCACCGCTCCTGGACGGCGGTCCTGGACCGCTACCCGACCCTGCCGGAGACCGTGGACTTCAGCACCATGACCGCGGTCGACCGGGGCAGCCAGCTGCGCCCCGAGTACGCCAACTCGGCCTTCGACCTGTGGCGGCTCACCGGCGGCGCCGTCTACAAGCAGACCGCCTACCGCTGGTTCGAGGCCATGCGCACCCGGCAACGGGTGCCCGGCGGCTACACCGTGGCCGGCGATGTGACGGTGCGGGGGATGCGGCTCGGCGACCTGACCCCGGCCTACTGGTTCGCCGAGAACCTGAAGTACCTCTGGCTGATCTTCTCCCGCACGTCCCGCTTCGACTACCGCTCCGGCCTGCTGTCCACCGAGGGGAAGGTGCTCTCCGGAATTCGCCCGGATTGACCGTATGATCACCACGGGGACAGGGCAGCGGGACGAGGGGACGTCGGCAGGCCATGAGCGCATCCGGTGGCAGCAGGGCGATCGTGGCGGCACTCGGCGCCAACCTGGCGATCGCGGCGGCGAAGTTCGTGGCCTTCGCCGCCAGCGGCTCCTCCTCGATGCTGGCCGAGGGCGTGCACTCGCTGGCGGACTCCGGGAACCAGGCGCTGCTGCTGCTCGGCGGCCGCCGGGCCCGGCGCGCCGCCAGCGAGGAGCACCCCTTCGGCTACGGCCGGGAGCGGTACGTCTACGGCTTCCTGGTCGCGATCGTGCTGTTCACCGTCGGCGGGCTGTTCGCGCTCTACGAGGGCTACGACAAGATCCGGCACCCGCACGAGCTGGATCACTGGTACTGGCCGGTCGGGGTGCTGGTCTTCGCGATCTGCGCGGAGGGCTTCTCGTTCCGCACCGCGGTCGCCGAGTCCAACCCGCTGCGCGGCGACCAGACCTGGGTGCAGTTCATCCGCCGGGCGAAGGCGCCGGAGCTGCCGATCGTGCTGCTGGAGGACTTCGGCGCGCTGATCGGCCTGCTGCTGGCGCTGCTCGGGGTGGGCCTGACCCTGGCCACCGGGGACGGTGTGTGGGACGGCGTCGGCACCGTCTGCATCGGCACCCTGCTGGTGGTGATCGCGGTGGTGCTCGGGGTGGAGACCAAGAGCCTGCTGCTCGGCGAGGGCGCGAGCCCGGCCGACGTGGCGGCGATCCGGGCCGCGCTGGTCGCCGACGACGCCGTCACCGAGGTCATCCATCTGCGCACGCTCTACCTGGGGCCGGAGGAGCTGCTGCTGGCCGCGAAGATCGCGGTGCGGCACGACGACACCGCGGCCGAGGTGGCCCGGGCCATCGACGCGGCGGAGACCCGGGTACGGGCCGCGGTGCCGGTGGCCCGGGTGATCTACCTGGAGCCGGACATCCTGCGTGAGCGCTGAGGCCCGGTCAGGGCGGGTCAGGTCAGGGCACGACGGTGACCGGCCAGCGGCCGGCCTTCACCAGCCGGACCGCGACCGAGCCGATGATGCGGTGCCCCGCCTTCTGCGAGGCGCCGATCACGACGGCGTCGGCCTTCAGCAGCTCCGCCTGCTCCACCAGCCCGCTGTACGGATCGCCGGGCTGGGTACGGAACTCCCAGCGGATCAGGCCGTCCGGGTCGGTGCGCTCGGCCGCCGCCCGGAACTGCCGCTCCAGGTCGGCGGCGGTCTCCCGGGACGCCTCGGCGATGGCCGCGCCCACCTCGGCGCCGCCCAGGCTCCCGACCGGCTGGATGTAGACCACGGCCAGCCGGGCCCGCTGACGCCGGGCCAGCCCGGCGGCGTAGGCGGCGGCCCGCATCGAGGAGTCCGATCCGTCCACACCGGCCACGATCACCGTAGGTCCGTCGGTACCCAGTTCGAACATCGAATCTCCCTACGGAAAGTCGTCTCCCGGACGAACACCAGTATGACGTTGGGCCTCAACACTTGTGACTCAGGGCGACGGCAGTGCACGATGTGCGGGAACCGTCCGCGCCCCAGTTGGGAGGCCCCCTTGGCAGGCGGGATTCTCAGCGCTTCCTCATCTCCCGCCCACTGTCCTCACATCATCGTGATCGAAAGTCGGGACGTGAGCGACCACCGGTTCCGTTCCGTCCTCGTCGAGGCCACCCGCTGGGTCGTCGCGACCGTTGCCTGGCTGGTCGTGATGGCCATGGGACAGGCCACCGTCGCTTCGGCCAGCACGCACGGCCTGGGCAGCTCCAGGTTCGCGCTGCCCAGCGTCCAGAACGCCAGAATCGGCGCCCTGTTCTCCGGCAGCGTGGCGGGCGGGCACTACTGCACCGCCAGTGTGGTGGACAGCCCCGGCGGCGATGTGATCATCACTGCGGCGCACTGCCTGTCGCGTTCGGCGTCACGGACCGTGTTCGTGCCCGGCTACCGGGACGGCACCGAGCCCTACGGGGTGTGGCAGCTGGACCGGATCGTCGTGGACAGCCGCTGGACCGCCGACAACGACCCCGACCACGACGTCGCCTTCGCCGTCCTCGACCCGTTGAACGGCAAGGAGATCCAGCAGGTCGTCGGGGCCAACGCGCTGGACGTCAACGCCGACGCCACCGCCCCGGTCACCCTCACCGGCTACCCGGACAGCGAGGACGAGCCGATCACCTGCAGCAACTCGATCGGCCTGTACAGCGACACCCAGCTGCGGATCGACTGCGCCAACTACACCGACGGCACCAGCGGCAGCCCCTGGGTCGTTCCCGGCCACGCCGGGGCCCACCACGACGAGAACCTGGTGCTGGGCGTGATCGGCGGCTTCGAGCAGGGCGGCTACACCCCGGACATCTCCTACAGCGTCCGCTTCGACGACGACGCGTCCGTGCTCTACCAGCAGGCCGTCACGCAGGTCCGCTGACGTCCTGGCGGACCGCCGTCGGGCCGTGGTGCACCGTTTCCGCACGCGGGGCCGAATCCTCGCGCTCCGCCTGCCCCTGCGGTTCCGCCACGAGGCGCGCGTCGGTCCCGGGGCGCGGGTCGGTCCCGGCATTCGCGTCGGACGTGGCATTCGCGTCGGTCGCCGGGCGGGCGTTGGCGTCCAGCCGGGACAGGCCGACCGCGCCGACCAGCACCAGGCCGACCCCGAGCATTTCGGGGATCAGCCACCAGCCGGTGCGCACCGACTCGCTGTAGAGGGTCACCCCCAGCGACAGGCTGATCAGCGCGTCGCCCAGGGTCAGTGCGGGCTGCGAAGCCACCAGCGGTCCGGCCTGCATCGCGTTCTCCAGCAGGAACAGCGCGCACACGCCGACCGCGGCGAAGGCGTAGGTCTGCCAGGAGGTGAAGAAGGCGCCGACGCCCCGGTGGTCCAGGGTGTCCGTCGCGGACTTCATCAACGCCGCCGTCAGCGCGTAGCCGATGGCCGCGGCCGTCCCCAGGCAAGCGGCGCGGGCCGGTCCCACCGGGCGCTTCAGGGCCGCCCCCGCCAGCAGCACCATCGCACCGCCGCAGCTGACCAGCGCCAGGAGCCACAGCGCGCCCGGCGGCTGCAGCGAACCGCCACTGGGCGCGGCCGAGCTGAGCGCGGTGCCGAGCCCGACCACGATCGCGGCCACCGAGAACCAGCCGCCGGCCGACATCCGCTTGCGGAACACCAGCCCGGAGATCAGCAGGGCGAACGGCAGCTCCAGCACGAAGATCGGCTGCACCACCGCCAGCGGCCCGCTGACCAGGGCCAGCCCCTGGAAGACGGCAGCGAAGATCACTCCGAGAATCCCGCCGAACCACACCGGGGTACGCAGCAGGTCCCACATCAACCGCAGCCGGAAGCCGTCCGACTGCGGGACGATCAGCGCGGCCCGGCGCTGCAGCACAGTGCCCAGCGCGTTGCTCACCGCCGCGAGTACGGCGAAGACCACGGACAGCGTCGCCATCATTGTCACGGTCCTCCCCCTCTCGTCCGGACCACTGATCGATGCTACCCGCAGGCGTCCCCCGGTTCCTGTCCGCCGCGACCCGACCGGCCCCTTCCCATGATCCGTACCGCCGCCGGTCGGTACGATGAACCGCATGGGCCAGGGCCAGGACGAAGCGCCGGACGACACGCGCACGGCACACGCACGTCTGGACTCCTCCAGCGCTGCGCGGGTGGCAGGCACCCTGCAGGCGCTCGCCACACCGTCCCGGCTGATGATCCTCTCGCGGCTCCGCGAGGGCGCCTGCGCGGCCACCGAGCTGGCCGCGGAGGTCGGTCTGGAGCAGTCGGCGTGCTCGCACCAGTTGCGGGTACTACGTGAGCTCGGATTGGTCGTCGGCGAACGACGCGGGCGCAGCGTGGTCTACGCCCTCTACGACGACCACGTCCGGGCGCTGCTGGACCAGGCCGTCTACCACGTCGAGCACCTGCGCCTGGAGCAGCGCGACGGCGACTCCCCCGCCACCGACCGGGATCCGGCCGTCGCGGGGAGCCAGGGCGGCACGCTGATCGTGCCGTAGTCCCGCCACCACCCGGAGGAGCACGCATGCAGTCGATCACCAACTGGCTGCTGAATCTCAACGGCCCGCTGGTCTACCTGATCGTGGCCGCCCTGGTGTTCGCCGAGGACGCGCTCTTCGTCGGCTTCGTGCTGCCCGGGGAGACCGCCGTGGTGATCGGCGGCGTGCTCGCCAGCGCCCACCGGGGGGTGAGCCTGCCGCTGCTGATGCCGGTCGTGGTGCTGGCGGCGATCATCGGCGACTCGGTCGGGTACGAGGTGGGCCGGAGCCTCGGGCCGCGGCTGCTGGGCACCCGGTTCGCGACGCGGCACCAGGACCGGGTGGAGCGCTCGCAGGACTTCATCCGCCGGCGCGGCCCCTACGCGGTGTTCCTGGGCCGCTTCGTGGCCGTGTTCCGGGCCATGGTGCCCGCGCTGGCCGGGGTGTCCCGGCTGCCCTACCGGCGGTTCCTGGTGTTCAACGCCGCGGGCGGGCTGGTCTGGGGCGTCGGCTACTGCCTGGTCGGTTATCTCGCCGGGGCGGCCTACAAGCACGTGGCCGGCGTGGTGGGGACCGCGCTGGCCGGCTTCGTCGCGGCGGTCGTGGTGGTGGCCGCAGCCGTCTGGGCCTGGCGCCGCCACCACCGCTGACCGGCCTGCGACCGGCCTGTGACCGGCCGCGGTCAGCCGCCGGTGCGGCCCGACTCGTGCGGCTCGGGGTCGAGGGTGCGGGGCTCGACCGGGTCGGCCTCGGACCGGTCGGCCTCGCCCTGTACGGCCTCGCTCTGCGCGGGCTCCGGCTCGGCGGTGTCCGCAGGCCCGGAGTCGGCGTCGGGGGCCGGTGAGGGCTCCGCGTCGGGGCCGTCGGCCTCCGGGGCGAGCTGGGAGCGGCCGAGCCGTGGCGAGGGTTCCGGACGGTCGCGGGTCACGATCAGGTAGGTCACCGCGCCGAGGAAGCACAGCAGCGACGCCCAGTCGTTCACCCGCAGGCCGAGGATGCGGTTGGCGTGGTCGCTGCGCAGCATCTCGATCCAGCCGCGACCGGCGGTGTAGCAGGCGACGTAGACCGCGAAGAGCCGGCCGGAGTGGAAGTTCCAGCGGCGGTCCACGTAGAGCAGCACGCCCACGGCCGCCAGATCCCACAGCGACTCGTACAGGAAGGTCGGCTGGAAGATGCCGTGCACGCTGCTGCCGTCGGCGAAGACCTTGTCGATCTTCAGGCCCCAGGGCATCGTGGTCGGGTCGCCGTAGAGCTCCTGGTTGAAGTAGTTGCCCCAGCGGCCGATCGCCTGGGCCAGGATCAGGCCCGGCGCCAGCGCGTCGGCGAAGGCCGCCAGTGGCACACCCTTGCGGCGGCAGCCGATCCACGCGCCGAGCGCGCCCAGTGCCACCGCGCCCCAGATCCCGAGGCCGCCGTCCCAGATGTAGAGGGCCCGGATCGGCTGCTCACCGGCCTTGAAGTACAGCTCGGGGTCGGTGATCACGTGGTAGAGCCGGCCGCCGACGATGCCGAACGGGACCGCCCACAGGGTGATGTCGATGACGTCGTCGGGGTTGCCGCCCAGCTTCGTCCAGCGACGACGGGTGAGCCACAGCGCGGCGGCGATGCCCGCGATGATGCACAGCGCGTACGCGCGGATCGGGAGCGGTCCGAGATGCCAGACACCCTGTGAGGGGCTGGGGATGTACGCGAGTTCCATCAGAGGGCCGTTTCCCTTTGCGACCAGGCGGGGCGCTGCCTCCCGCGGCTTATGCGCGCCCCACGATACATCCGCCCGATCACGGAACGGCCCTCTGCGGGGTACGGGTCTCGGCAGGTCCCGGGCACCGCCTCCGGCAGGGGTCAGCGCAGGCGGTACGGGGGGCGGGCTCCGGAGGTGAAGGCGGCCTGGCCCTCGGCGAGGGCGGCGGGGTGGTCACCGAGCTGGATCAGGGTCTTGGCCACGTCCAGCGCCTGGCGGTAGCCGAGATCCTGGGCGTACCAGACGGCGCGCAGGGTGGCCTGCACCGCCAGCGGTGGCTGCGAGGCGATCGCGGTGGCCACCCGGCGGGCGGCGTCCAGCAGTTCGGGGCCGGGGACGATCTCCTGCACCAGGCCGATCTGGTACGCCCGGTCGGCGGAGAGCCGTTCGTGCGCGCCGGTCAGCTGCATCCGCATCACCTCCCCGAGCGGCATCCGCTGCAGCATGGCCATCGACTCGAAGACCGAGGCCATGCCGTAGCTGGTGTGCGGGTCGAAGAAGGTGGCGTGTTCGGCGGCGATGATGAACTCCACCTGCCCGAGCAGGTAGAAGGCCCCGCCGCAGGCCATCCCGTTGACGGCGGCGATCATCGGCTTCCAGAGGTCGCCCGCGGTCTTGGGGCTGAGCCAGTCGCCGGGGTCGTCGAAGTGCAGCGGCGTTCCGCCGCGGGTGCCGATCGGCAGGTCCGGGTCGGCCAGCGCGCCCCGGTCGACCCCGGTGCAGAAGGCCCGGTCCCCGGCGCCGGTGATGATCACCACGCGGACCTCGTCGTCCTCCCTGAGCTCCCGCCACAGGTCCCGCAGTTCGCGCATCATCCGCAGGTCGAAGGCGTTGTGCAGCTCCGGGCGGTTCAGCGTGACCTCTGCGACGTGGTCGCGCAGCTCGTAGCGCAGCGTCTCGAAGCGGCCCGCCGCGCCGATCGCGCCGGTGGCGCTCGTGGCGTCCGCGCTCGTCGCGCCGATGGTGCTCGTGGTGTCCGTGGTGTCCGTCATGTCTGCGGGGTCTCCGGTCGTGGCCCTGGCGCATCAATAGAGAACGCGTTCTACTTATCTGCCCGGGCCATGCTCCCGGTTCACCCGCACCGAGGGAAGAGGCAGGGATGGGCGAGAGCGGAACGCCGCAACAGCTCCACGGCCGGCGGATCATGATGACCCCGGCCGAACGCGACGACTTCCTGTCCCGGCAGCGGACCTGCCGGGTCGCCAGCGTCTCGGCGGACGGCCGCCCGCATGTGACGCCGTTGTGGTTCGTCTGGGACGGCTCCGCACTGTGGCTGTACTCGATCACCCGCAGCCGCCGCTGGACCGAGCTGGCCCGGGACCCCCGGATCGCGGTCGTGGTGGACGCCGGCGAGGAGTACGGCGACCTGCGCGGCGTCGAGCTGACCGGCGACGTCCGGCCGGTCGGCGAGGCCCCGCGCACCGGGGAGCCGGCTCCGGAACTCGCCTCCCCGGAGGCGCTGTTCGCGGCGAAGTACGGCTTCGGCGACACCATGTACCACGACGGCCGGCACGCCTGGCTCCGGCTCGACCCGCTGACGCTGACCAGCTGGGACTTCCGCAAGCTCGGCGGTGACTTCGCCCGCTGACCCCGCACCGCCGGAATCCCCCGTCCGCGGACCCCTCCACGGCGGAGGTAACGCAGGTCACAGCGGTTTTCACGATCACATCTGACACGATGCGGGGATGGTGGACGCAACCGAACTGACCGAGCAGCCCAGCACCATCTCCGGCTTCGTCGACCTGCTACGCCTGGACGAGGTCGACGTCAACCTGTTCCGGGGCTGGTGCCACGCGGGCGCGCCGCTGCGTGCCTTCGGCGGGCAGGTGGCGGCGCAGGCCCTGGTCGCGGCCGGGCGCACAGTGGACCCGGGCCGGCTGGTGCACTCGCTGCACGGCTACTTCATGCGTCCCGGCGACCCGCGCCGACCGCTGGTCTACGAGGTGGAGCGGCTGCGCGACGGCCACTCGTACACCACCCGCCGGGTCACCGCGATCCAGCGCGGGGAGGCGGTGTTCACGCTGTCGGCCTCGTTCAAGAAGCCCGAGGAAGGTGCGGACCGGCAGCGGGCGATGCCGGTGCTGCCGGACCCGGAGCGGCTGCCCGACCCGTACGCGGACTGGGCCGACGGCGGCACCGAGAACTACTGGTCGTCGACCGGGCGGCTCACCCTGGACATGCGGATCGTGCCGCCCGGCACCGAGGGGCTGCCCGGCCGGCAGTCCGGGGTCGAGGAGCAGTTCGTCTGGCTGAAGTCGGCCTCGGCACTGCCCGCCGACGATCCGCTGCTGCACGTCTGCGCGCTCGCCTACCTGTCCGACCTGACGCTGGCCTCGACCGCCGCGCTGCACCTGCAGCCGCCGCGCGCCGAGCGCAGGGGTCCGTCCACGATCAGCCTGGCCTCGCTGGACCACGCGATGTGGTTCCACCGGCCGTTCCGGGCCGACGAGTGGCTGCTCTTCGCCCAGCGCAGCCCGAGCTCCTCGGACGGGCGCGGGCTGGCGCACGGCGAGTTCTACACCCGCCAGGGCCTGTTGGTGGCCTCGGTGGTGCAGGAGGCGCTGGTCCGCGAGAAGCGGGCCTGACAGCGGACCGAACCGCGGAGCCGAGTGAGCGGGGCCTTCCGTGCGGCACTCACCGCGCTGCGCGAAACGGACCGTACCGAACTCGCGGCCGCCGGGGCTGAACCCTGGGCGGGCGGCGTGCGTTGTCACTCCCGACAACGGACGTCAGGCACACCAGCCGGTCCGGCCAGTCCAGCCCAGGAGGTCCCATGGCCCAGGAATCACCGCAGAGCCCCGCCCGTCGCACCGTCCTCGCCGGAGCAGGACTGGCCGGGGTCGCCACCGTCCTCACCGCCTGCGGCTCCGGCGGCACCAGCACCGCGAGCAGCGACCAGGGCGGCGCGTCCGCCCCGGCCACGGGCCAGCCCCCGGCGGGCGGCGGCAGCAGCGCCGCGGCAGGGGCGAGTTCGGGCTCCGGCTCGGGCGGCGGTACCACCCTCGCTGCGGTGGCGGATGTCCCGGTCGGCGGCGGCAAGGTGTTCCCGGACCAGAAGGTGGTGGTGACCCAGCCCTCCGCCGGTCAGTTCAAGGCGTTCACCGCCATCTGCACGCATGCCGGCTGCACCGTGGGCAGCGTCTCCGACGGCACCATCAACTGCCCCTGCCACGGCAGCAAGTACCACATTGCGGACGGCACGGTCGCGCAGGGCCCGGCCCCGGCGCCGCTGGCCGCGATGAGCATCAGCGTCAACAATGGTGAGATCGCGCTGTCCTGACGGAGCGGCAGAGAGCACCCGAAAACGAGAACCCTGTTCCACCGCTGTGGGCCCGCCGATCGGGTCCACAGCGGTCGGGTGATCTGATCAGGTGCCATACACTTGCAACACCATTCCCGGTACGATGGCCGGGTGTCCAAGGTAGACCTGTCCCCCAGGCCGGTCGAGGCGATGTCTCCCCGCCAGCTGGAACGCCGTAAACACCTGATCAGAGCGGCTCTCGACCTGGTCTCCGAGATCGGCGTGGAACGCGTCCAGATGAAACATGTGAGCGAACGGTCCGGGGTCGCCCTCGGAACGACCTACCGCTACTTCTCCTCCAAGGAGCATCTGCTGGCCGCAGCCGTCTCGGACTGGCGCGGCATGCTGATGACGGACCTGGCCGCCGAACTGCGCGGCTCCCCGGCACCGCTCGGGGCCTCCGACCGGGTCGTCCGCTTCGTGCACCGGGGCATGCGGGCGTTCCAGCGCCAGCCGAACCTGGCCCATCTGCTGGTGTCCGTCACCGTCTCCACCGATCCCTTCGCCAGCGAGGCGGTGGCGGCCATGGCCAGCGCGGGGCGGGCGTCGTTGCTGGCGGTGCTGCCCGAGGTGCCACCGGCCGCCAGGACGGTGGTGCCGCACATCATCGACGCGGCCTGGCAGGGCGAGCTGGTGGCCTGGGTGACCGGCCGCAGCACCCTGAGCGACGTCTATCTGCGTCTGGAGGAGGTCATCCGGCTGGTCCTGGCCCCCTACACGCCGACCTGAACCGGCGCCGACGGCCGGCGCCCACTCAGTCCTCCATCACCACGCGGCCGCCGCGTAGAGGGCTGCGGCGCGGCGCAGCGCGGTGCGCAGCAGCCCCGGGTCGGTGAGGAAGCCGCTGCCGTCGGGGGGAATCAGCCAGTAGTCCGCGCCGAAGGACTGACCCGGGTACGGCACCAGCAGCCGCCGACCCGCCCCGAGCGCGACCGCGCCGCCCGTCGGGTGCCAGGTCGCCGCCGTGCCCACCGGCACCAGCACCAGCACCACCCCGCAGTCCGCGCGGCACAGGGCAGGGCCTGCCACGCCGGCGTAGCGGAGGGTGTCGACGGCCTCGATGCCCAGGGTGAGGCTGGTCTGGACGGCGTCCCAGGCGACTCCGGCGAGCAGTGCGGTCAACCCGCCCCCGCAGTGCTCCCATTCGGCACGCGAGGGGGCCGGCCGGGGCGCGGCCCGCAGCAGCCAGTCGATCGCTTCGCCTGCTGACCCCGCTCCGTCACGTGCCATGCTCGGAGGGTAGAGCCGGGCGACCGGGTGGGCGAGGCTGATTGCTGCTTATTGCGAATCCTGACGCTGGATGGCTTCCGTGCTGCGTGACTCCTGCACCGGTACCCGGTGCTGCGCGGGGTCCACCGGCCCGGCGGGGTCGGCGGGGTTCGCCTGCCCCACCGGGTCGGCGGGGTTCGCCTGCCCCACCGGGTCGGCGGGCTCGCCCGGGTCCGCCGGGGCGGAGTGGCCCACGCAGTCGCCCGGGTCCACCGGGGCCCGGACGCAGTCGGGACTTCTGGGCCCCCTGGGGTCCACCGCATCGCCGGGGTCAGCGAGTTCGGCGAGCACCGCGCCGACGACCCGGCGGGCCGCCGCGCCGTAGACCGCGGAGCGCGCGTAGTGCTCGAAGACCTGGAGGTAGAGGGTGATCTCGGCCGGTTCGGTGACGTTGATCTCGGCGCTCCAGGTCTCCACCTGGACCAGCCGCTCGTCGTAGATCCAGAACGGGTGCAGCGGCGCGAGCGGCAGCTGCGCCTCGTCCGGGATCACCCCGAGCCGGACGTTGGCCAGCGAGGTGACCGCCAGCAGGCGGTCCAACTGGCCCCGGTGCGCGTCGGTCGGGCACAGTCGGGTGCGCAGCGCCGCCGCCGTGAGCACGAAATGGAACTGCCGTTCGGGCTGGTAGAGCACCTGCTGGCGCTCCATCCGGGCCTGCACGGCGGCCGGGACGTCGTCCGGTGTGCCCTGGAGCTGGACCAGCCGGGCGAACAGGTTCCTGGCGTACTCGGCGGTCTGCAGCAGGCCGGGGACCATCCCCGGTTCGAAGGCACGCAGCAGCCCGGTCCCGCTGTCGAGTTCGGTCCCGACCCGCTGGCGCGGGGCGTGCCCGGCCCGCAACGAGCGGCGCCAGGACACGTAGTGGCTGTCCAGCGACTGCAACCGGGCCGCGAGTTCGACCGCCACGTCCGGTACTCCGGTGGCCCGTGCCCAGGCCGCTACGTCGGCCTGGGACGGCGTCTGCCGGCCGTGCTCGATCCGGGAGATCTTGGAGGCGGCCCAGCCCAGCCGGGCCGCCAGCTCCTTCCCGTTCAGCCCGGCCTCGCGTCGCAGCCGGTGCAGCCAGCCCCCGAGCGCTTCACGTTCCCGCTGGAAGTCCGTCATCGCACACCCCCTGCGAGCCGCTGCTCGGAGCCGGCAACCGGCGCCCGTGGTGGTTGATTGCGTCGGTCGCATGCGCGCCGTCGCCGGGGAATGGCGCAAAGTAGCGCAATAGCTCGCGTGGAACCTCGACCGCGGACTCCCCCGGCAGCAGGTCGCGCAACTGCTCCCGGGCGTCGGGGTCGGTGACGAGGTAGCCCTGGACGACCAGGGTTCCGCGGTCGGTGGCGTACAGAGTAGGACAGTTGCCGTTGTTGGAGGTGGTGCCGAGGAAGGTGAGACGCATGGCCTTGGTGGTCCCTAGAACGTGAGGTGCTGTGACAATTGCTAACACTGTGGTGACAGAGTGCGCAAGCATCGTGACACACCGTAGGGAGTGCGCGGGCATCAAGGGGCGCGCGGGCATGGCTCGCCCGCCGTCCGTAGACTGCGCGGCATCATGAGCGAATCCCAGGCAGAACCGGCGCGTCCCTCTGTGCTGATGCGTCAGGACGACAACGGGAACCAGTTTGTGGTCGCGCGTTTCGCGGACGTCGAACAGGCGCAGCGCGCGGCCGACGAGTTCGAGGCGCGCGGGCACAAGCAGCTGTACTGGGTCGAGGGCCCGGCTTCGACCGGCAACTGACTCCAGGGGGCGCCGATCCCGGCGCGCGGCCCGGTCCCAGCGCTGAGTCGTGCGCGGCGCGCAGGCGCAGCCGCCCCGACGGCGAGGCGGGGCGGCTGCGGGTTCGGGGGGCTGCGGTTCGGGGGCTGCGGGTTCGGGGGGCTCGGAGGTGTCAGCCGAAGGCGGGGATCACCTCGGTGCCGTAGCTGTCGATGACGCCCTCGACCGCGTCGTGCATCGCGTAGACGGCGAACTGGTCGACACCCAGGCTGCGGAGGTGTTCCAGCTTCTCGCGGTGCGCGGCCGGCGGGCCGAGCAGGCAGAAGCGGTCGACGATCTCGTCGGGGACGAAGGCGGTGTCGGGGTTTCCGGCCCGCCCGTGGTGGCTGTAGTCGTAGCCCTGGCGGCCCTTGATGTACTCGGTGAGGGCCTCCGGCACCAGGTCGGAGTGGGCGCCGTAGCGGCTGACCAGGTCGGCGACGTGGTTGCCGACCATGCCGCCGAACCAGCGGCACTGCTCCCTGGCGTGGGCGAGCTGCTCCGGGCTGCCGTCGGTGACGTAGGCGGGGGCGGCGACGCAGATGGTGAGCGCGTCCGGGTCGCGTCCGGCCTGTTCGGCCGCGGCGCGGACGGCCTTGATCATCCACTCGGTCAGGAAGGGGTCCGCGAGCTGCAGGATGAAACCGTCGGCCTGACGGCCGGTCAGCTCCAGTGCCTTCGGCCCGTACGCGCCCATCCACACCGGCAGCGCGCCGTCGGTGACCCAGGGCAGCCGCATCGCGGTACCGTCGACCTCCACCTCCCGGCCCTCGGCGAGCTCCTTGATGGCGTGCATGGCCTCGCCGAGACGGGCCAGGGTCGCGGGCTTGCGTCCGGCGACGCGCATGGCGGAGTCGCCGCGGCCGATACCGCAGACGGTGCGGTTGCCGTACATGTCGTTGAGGGTGGCGAAGAGCGAGGCGGTGACCTCCCAGGTGCGCGTGGAGGGGTTGGTCACCATCGGGCCGACGGTCATGCGCTCGGTCTCGGCCAGGATCCGGCTGTGGATGACGAACGGCTCCTGCCAGAGCACCACCGAGTCGAAGGTCCAGCCATGGGTGAACCCGGCGCTCTCGGCACGCTTCATCCGGTCGATGAGCAGCCGGGCCGGCGGGTCGGTCTGCAGGACCAGGCCGAAGTCCACGGGCGCTCCTCTCTTTGGGAGTTGGGGCTTGGGGAATGGGGGCTACGGGAGTTTGGGGCTGCGGGAACGGCAACGTGGCGGGTTGCGAGCGGTACGGACAGAACGTCAGAGCAGGTACTGCGAGGTGCCCCGGGGCAGGAAGACCCCGTGCCCGGCCCGGCCCAGGTACTGGCCGTCGTCGACGACCACGGACCCGCGCGAGAGCACGGTCCGGGCCCGGCCGGTGACCTGCCTGCCCTCGTAGGCCGAGTAGTCGACGTTCATGTGGTGGGTGGCGGCGGACATGGTGTAGCGGTCGTGCGGGTCGAAGATCACCACGTCGGCGTCGGCACCGGGGGCGATGGTGCCCTTGCGCGGGTAGAGCCCGAACATCCGGGCCGGGGTGGCGCAGGCCAGCGCGATCCAGCGGCGGCGGGAGATGTGGCCGTCCAGGACGGCCTGGTGCAGCAGGTCCATCCGGTTCTCCACGCCGGGCAGGCCGTTGGGGATCTTCGAGAAGTCGCCCCGGCCGAGTTCCTTCTGCCCGTTGAAGCAGAACGGACAGTGGTCGGTGGAGACCACCGACAGGTCGTTGGTCCGCAGCCCCCGCCACAGTGCGGCCTGGTGCTCGCGCGGCCGCAGCGGGGTGCTGCAGACGTACTTGGCGCCCTCGAACCCGGGCTCGGCGAGGTTGTCGGTGGACAGGAACAGGTACTGCGGGCAGGTCTCGCCGAAGACGTTCAGTCCCAGGTCGCGGGCCTGGGTCAGTTCGGCGACGGCCTGTTCGGCGGAGACGTGCACGATGTAGAGCGGCGCGCCGGCGACCCGGGCCAGCTGGATCGCGCGGTGCGTCGCCTCGGCCTCCAGCAGCTCGTGCCGCACCTCGCCGTGGTACCGGGGGTCGGTGTGGCCGGCCGCCAGCGCCTGTTCGACCAGCACGTCGATGGCGATGCCGTTCTCGGCGTGCATCATGATCAGCCCGCCGTTGGTGGCGGAGCGCTGCATGGCGCGCAGGATCCGGCCGTCGTCGCTGTAGAAGACGCCCGGGTACGCCATGAACAGCTTGAAGGAGGTGACCCCCTCCTCGACCAGGACGTCCATCTCCTTGAGGGTGTCCTCGGTGACGTCCGACATGATCATGTGCAGGCCGTAGTCGATGGCGCAGTTGCCCTCGGCCTTGGCGTGCCAGGTGTCCAGTCCCTCGCGCAGCGGGCGGCCCACGGACTGCACCGCGAAGTCGACGATGGTGGTGGTGCCGCCCCAGGCGGCGGCGCGGGTGCCGGTCTCGAAGGTGTCGATCGCGGCGGTGCCGCCGAACGGCAGCTCCATGTGCGTGTGCACGTCGACGCCACCCGGGATGACGTAGCGTCCGGTCGCGTCGTACGTGGTGTCGGCGGTCCAGCCGGCGGCGGCGGCACTGCCGGTCGCGGCGAGGGCGGCGATGCGCTCGCCCTCGATGAGGACGTCGGCATGCACCTCCTCGGCGGCGGTGATCACCAGTCCGTTGCGGATCAGGACACGGGGAGCGGTCACCGGACGGCCTCCTTCAGAGCGTCGATCAGCAGGTCGGCGCCTTCGACCGCCTCGCCCTCGGTGAGCGAGAGCGGCGGGGCGACCCGCAGTACATTGCCGAGCAGCCCGCCCTTGCCGATCAGCAGGCCCCGCTCGCGGGCGTGTTCCAGGGTCGCCGTGGCCGCCTCGGGCGAGGGCTCGCCGGTGGCCGGGTCGACCAGTTCCACACCGATCATCAGTCCGCGTCCGCGCAGCTCGCGCACGACCGGCAGTTCGGCCGCGCGCAGTCGGCCGGCCAGCACGGCCCCGGTCCTGCGGGCGTTGCCCTGCAGGTCGTGGTCGAGCAGGTAGCGCAGGTTGGCCAGGGCGCCGGCGGTGGTGACCGGGCTGCCGCCGAAGGTGGAGATGGAGTTGGCGTCCAGGCAGTCCATCACCTCCGCGCGGGCGACGACGCCGCCCATGGACAGGCCGTTGCCGATGCCCTTGGCGAAGGTCAGCACGTCCGGTGGCCCGGCCTCGGCGTGGGCCTGCCAGCCCCAGAAGTGGTCACCGGTGCGGCCCCAGCCGGTCTGCACCTCGTCGCTGATCCACAGGATGCCGTGCCGGTCCAGAACCCGCTTGAAGGCGGCGAACAGCCCGTCGGGCCCGCTGGTGAACCCGCCGACGCCCTGGATCGGCTCGGCGATCAGCGCGGCGACCCGGCCGCCGACCTGTCCCAGCAGGTCCTCCAGGTCGGCGGTGCAGGCGGCGATGAACCCGGCGTCGGAGAGGTGGGCGAACGGGCCGTGGCCGCGCACGCCGCCGTGGACGTAGAGGGTCTGCAGTGGAGACAGGCTGGTCGGCGACCAGGCCCGGTTCCCGGTGATCCCGACGGTGCTGAAGGACCGCCCGTGGTAGCTGTTGCGCATCGCCAGCAGCTGGTTGGAGCCCCGGTAGGCGGTGGCCAGCAGCAGCGCGGTGTCGTTGGCCTCGGTGCCGGAGGTGGTGAAGAAGACCTTGGCGTCGGGGATGCCGGACAGCCCGGCGATCTGCTCGGCCAGCTCGACCATGGAACTGGAGAGGTAGAGCGTGGAGGTGTGCAGGATCCGCCCGGCCTGCTCGGCGACGGCCTTGGTGACCTCGGGCAGCGCGTGAGCGGTCATCGTGGTCAGGATGCCGCCGAAGAAGTCCAGGTAACGGCGGCCCTCGGAGTCCCAGACGTGGCGGCCCTCGCCGTGGGTGAGCTCGATCGGCTCGCGGTAGTAGGTGGCCAGCCAGGCGGGCGTGACCGCGCGGTGGCGGGCGTGCAGGGTGCGGCTCGGCTCGGTCATCGGGCTCAGGCCTCCGCGAGCGGTCCGTAGGCGTCCGGGCGCCGGTCCCGGTAGAAGGCCCACTGGTGCCGCACCTCCTCGATCAGACCGAAGTCGAGGTCGCGCACCAGCAGCTCCTCCTCCTTGTCGGAGGCCGTCTCGCCGACGAACTGGCCGCGCGGGTCCACGAAGTAGCTGGTGCCGTAGAAGTCGTTGTCCCCGTACTCCTCCACACCGACCCGGTTGATCGCCGCGACGAAGTACTCGTTGGCGACGGCGGCGGCGGGCTGCTCCAGCTGCCAGAGGTAGGCGGACAGGCCACGGCTGGTGGCGGAGGGGTTGTAGACCAGCTGCGCGCCGGCCAGCCCGAGCGCGCGCCAGCCCTCGGGGAAGTGCCGGTCATAGCAGATGTAGACGCCGATCCGGCCGACGGCGGTGTCGAACACCGGCCAGCCGAGGTTGCCCGGCTTGAAGTAGAACTTCTCCCAGAAGCCCTTGACCTGCGGGATGTGGTGCTTGCGGTACTTGCCGAGGTAGCTGCCGTCGGCGTCGATCACGGCGGCGGTGTTGTAGTACACGCCGGGCTGCTCGACCTCGTAGACCGGGACCACGATGACCATGTTCAGCTCGCGGGCGAGGTCCCGCATCCGGGTCACCGTGGGCCCGTCGGGGACGGCCTCCGCCCAGCGGTAGTGCTCCTCCTCCTGCACCTGGCAGAAGTACGGGGCGTTGAAGACCTCCTGGAATCCGATGACCCGGGCCCCCTGGGCGGCGGCCTCGCGGGCGTAGCGCTCGTGGAGGTCGATCATCGAGGCGCTGTCACCCGTCCACTTCGTCTGGACGAGTGCGGCGCGCACGATCTGAGCAGGACTGGACATGACACACCTTTACCTTCCACCGGACGGCTCCGGCACGGTCGTTCGGGAAAGCGTCTATCTGTCTACGTGCGTAGAACCTAGAACCATCATCATCAACGTGGCAATACGTCGGTACGTAACGCAGCGAAGACGATCCTGTTTCCCGCCGTGCCGTCCCTGGTCCCTACCCAGCTCGGCAGGCCATCCACCCCGAGAATAGGTCGGCAGACCCCCACAGCATCCGCATGACGTCACCCGGGCGCCCGTGTGTCGCGGACGTGCGGGTGTCTGTGGCCTCAGTGCCAGGGTCCGGGGTCGGCGCGAATGGTGGCCCGGGTATGGCGTTCGTACATCTGGTGGCCGGTCTCAGCGCAGTGCCGAGCAATCCAACGGACAATGTGCTCAGCGCTGTGCCCCTCGCCGGAGGAGACCCCGCAGTCGGTCTCCTCACCCGTGACGCACTCGGCGCTGAACGTCGGCAGCGACAACGGGTCGTCCACGGTCGTGATCTTGTACTCACGGAACCGCATCGTGGTCGTGGATCCCATCAGTGATGAACCTCCCCGCTGTGTCGCCGCATCAGGACGTTGACGTCGGTCACGGCGCTCCCGTCACCCGCCTTCTGTGCTGTCTCGCGGAGGCCGACGAGGCGCGCGCAGCGGTGGCAACCAGGGGTGGCCTGCGGCGCGGGTAAGGGCAGGCCGTAGTCGAAATTCACCGGGGCCACCCAAGCGAGTCCAGTGCCGACGCTACTCATGGCCAGCACTGGGCTCCGCCCCCTCCAGCACCGTGGCAAGCGACTGGGCAAGGTCGGCGGAGCACCCGCCCAGCTCGACGAACGGGACATCCAGCACCGGGTGACTGCCCCGCAGGGAGGGAAGGTCGAGGCCGTGCGCCTTCATCGCCGCGCGGAGCCGTGCCGCTGCCACGATGGCAAGGCGGTGAGGGTCGCAGTCGATGTCCCGCTGACTGGTTGTCATGGTGCCGCTCCGGGTGACTCGCTCGTGCTGTAGCCGACTCTGACTGGTTTACCTGGGCCGACTCGGCCATGCGGGGGCAAGCCGGGGGGCATTCTGGACGTATGACCCTCGGGGATCTGATCCGTGATCGGCGGATCGACAGAAGACTGACGCAGGTTCAGTTGGCAGGCCTGCTGTGTACTGCGGACGGCAACCCGGACGGCAAACCCGGCCGTGACCAGGTCAAACGATGGGAGACCGGCAAAGTGGTGCCTGGGCCTCACTGGCTCGGCCTGCTCGCCACGGTGCTCGACGTGCCGCTCAACGAGCTCAGGGCTGCGGTCCATACTGCGAGGATGGAGCGTCGGACCTTCCTGGCCGCCACCGGCATGGCCATAAACCGATCCCGTCGCGCCGAGTTGCTGGACATGCTCGCCTCCGTCGCCGGAGGGGACGAGGCATGGGCTCTCGCGGAACATCGGCCCGTACGACTTCGCGGTGTCGCTCGCCAATCTCGCGAATCGCGACCAGGGCACTCGACGGCGGCTCGTGCGATGGCTCGACGGTGGGTCGACCTCCCTGCTTCGGGGCAACGCTCAGGGCACGCTCTTCAAAACTCAGCGGTCGGAGCTGATCGAACGCGCCGAGTTGTCCATGCGTCGTGACGACGAGACACGACGCCGCTGCATGCGATGCTTCACCCGGCGGACGTTCACGCTCTCCTGGCCGGATGCGGACAGCTACTCGGCACACGCCGCCCCGTCCGGGGAGATCCGAGCTCTCGGCCGACTCCTGCGTGATCCCCTGGACTCCTCCAATCGCTGGTGTTCGGCGGTATTCCTGGGGGAGGCTGTAGAGGGGGGCTCGCTGGTCGCCCGTCGCCTGCTGGGCGAGGCCCTGAGAACCGAGACCAGCAGGGAGAACCTGCGGGCTCTGGGACTGGCACTGAACGGGGAGCGGCCATGGAACTGATCACCCTCGGCGACAAGGGCGACATGATCGAGGCACTGACGGCCATCGCGGCGGAGCGGGGAATCGCCAATGCTGCGGTCGTCTCCGTCGTCGGCGCGGTCCGTTCCTTCACCCTGTCCACGATGAAGGCTGACAACCCCCGCGAGGCCGTACTGACCTCCGGTCGGTTCGCCGAGGTCTCCGGCAACGGGGAGATCCTCGGCGGAGTGCCCAACCTCCACGTGACATGTGGCGTCGAAGGCGGGCAGGCACTGGCAGGACACCTGCAGGCTGCGGACGTCGGCGGGCCCTACTTCGTCAACGTGTACCTGCACCGCCTCTGACCGAGTGATCCTCATGGAGGGATGGCGGGACCTGCCTGCTCAGGGCTGGGGTGGGGTGCGTAGGATGCCGCTCTGACCGAGGAGACGAACCGCCATGCACCACAGCACCCGCTCGCGCCGCACCGGCATCGCCCTGACCGCGATGGGCGGGGCGCTGGCAGTGCTGGCCGCCTGTTCCGGTCACTCGACGGCCACCGCGGGCGCGAGCCACCCGGCGAGCAGTGCACCCGTGCCGACGCCCTCGGCGTCCGCCGCCCCGGCCACAGCCACGGTGAGCGCCGCTCCTTCGGTGTCCCCGTCGCCGAGCACCACGCAGCTCAAGCCGGCTGCGATTCCCGTCGTGAACGGCACCCCGTTGCCGCTTGTGGCGCCCAGTGCGATCCACACCGTGCACGTCACCCTGCCCGCACCGAGTTGCAGCGCCCCGGCGGGGTCGAGCTGGATCTCCGTGGACTCGGCCCCGGTGCAGGACGGCGAGGGGGTCTATGTCGTGAGCCACAGGACGACGATGAGCTGCCAGCCGGGCTTCGGGCCGATCGTCACGGCGAGCAGCACCCGCAACCCGACCTACTTCCTGTCCCCCACGGCCCGGGTGACCCTGCTGTCCACCGGCTTCATCCAGACCAGCGCCACCGTCGCGGACTTCCAGCAGCTGGTGGCCGCCCACTCGGCGGGGAAGAGCAGCGCGGGCGGCTTCGCCTGGGCCCCCACCAGCATCTTCACGATCCGCCTCGACGCCGGCGGCACCATCGTCTCCATCGCCGACAGTGCCCTCACCACCGACAACTAGTGTCCTGCGCCGGTAGTTCGTCGTTAGTTGGTATGTGACTTCTGCTGCTGCGCCTGTTCCTCGTCGGGGTCCGAAACTGGAACCGTTGTTGCTCTCCGACGAGGAACAGGCAGCGTTGGAACGGTGGACTCGTAGGGCGACGTCATCGCAGGCGTTGGCCCTTCGGTCGCGTATCGTGCTGGCCTGCGCCGGCCCTGATGCGCCACCGATCGTAGGTGTCGCACGGGAGTTGGGAGTTGCGGCGGACACGGTCCGCAAGTGGCGGCGACGGTTCCTGGTCGATCGGTTGGACGGCCTGCTCGACGAGCCACGTCCGGGCCGGCCTCCGACGATCTCGGTGGAGGAGGTGGAGGCCGTGGTCGTGGCGACGGAAGTTCCAGCTCAAGCCCCATCTGACCAGCACGTTCAAGCTGTCGACCGATCCGCTGTTCGTGGAGAAGGTCTACGACGTGGTGGGCCTGTACTTCAACCCGCCCGAGGGTGCGGTGGTGCTCTCGGTGGACGAGAAGTCCCAGATCCAGGCCCTGGATCGGTCCCAGCCGGTGCTGCCGATAATGCCTGGCATGCCCGAGCGTCGTAGCCACGACTACGTGCGCAACGGACTGACCACCCTGTTCGCCGCCTTCGACGTCAGCAGCGGCAAGGTCATCAGCTCCCTGCACCGCCGCCACCGGGCCCAGGAGTTCAAGAAGTTCCTCATCAAGATCGACAAGGAGGTCCCCGAAGACCTGGAAGTCCACCTGATCTGCGACAACTACGGCACTCACAAGACCCCCGCGATCCGGGCCTGGCTGGAGCGGCATCCGCGCTTCCACCTGCACTTCACCCCGACCAGTTCCTCGTGGATCAACCAGGTCGAGCGGTGGTTCGGCTTCCTGAGCGACCAGATGATCCGACGCGGCGCCCACAAGAACGTGCAGGCCCTCGAAGCCGACATCCGCGCGTGGGTCAAGGACTGGAACGAGAACCCCAAGCCGTTCACCTGGACCAAGACCGCCGAAGAGATCCTGGACTCCCTCGCCCGCTTCTGCCAACGAATCTCTGGCGCAGGACACTAGCGCTGCACCGCGCACGTTCGCGTGTGGGTGCCGGTCAGACCTGGGGTCCCCGCAGTGGGATCTGGTGGATCTCCGCTCTACGGCCGCGGACGTCGCCGCGCGCGTCGATGATCCGAAGCATCCGGCTGTCAGAGGGCGCGAGTAGATTCCGCACCATGACACACCTGATCTTCTCGACAATCTGCTCCCTCGACGGCTACATCTCCGACCGGGACGGCAAGTTCGACTGGGGTGCGCCCGACGACGAGGTCCACGCCTACGTCAACGAACACGTGCGTCCACTGGGCACGTATCTCTACGGCCGACGCATGTACGAGACGATGCGCTACTGGGAGACCGCGCTGGAGGTTCCCGACCAGCCGCGCGTCGCCCGGGAATTCGCAGAGATCTGGCAGGCGGCCGAGAAGGTCGTCTACTCGCGGACCCTCGCGGACGCGGACCTCACGTCCAGGAAGACGCGGATCCAGCGCACGTTCGACCCTGAGGCGATCCGGCGGATGAAGGCCGAGGCCTCGCGGGACATCTCCGTCAGCGGTCCCGAACTCGCCGGCCAGGCTCTCAAAGCCGGGCTCGTCGACGCACTTCACCTGACCGTCGTCCCCGTCATCGTCGGCGGCGGCAGCAAGGCCCTGCCGGACGACATCCGCCTCGATCTCGAGCTGCTCGACGAGCGCCGGTTCGCCGGCGGCACCGTCCATCTGCACTACCGCGTCAAGGCTGACCGCAGGATCGACGCCGACAAGAGCGCAGGCACGATCGGCCAGGGAGGGCGGGCTCCCCGGGCCGATCGTATCGACGGATCGGCATAGCGCCGTGTCTGCTTGCGGCGCGGTGTGGACGTAAAAAGCGGATCGCCAAAGGTGGGAACTGATCAGTACGGTGTGACCGCATGCAAGCCCGAGCGTGATGGCCGTCAAGGAGTCGACTTGCCCCCGCAGCTGAAGCTCACGGCGATAACGCTCGACTGCTCCGATCCCCTGGCTCTGGCCGCGTTCTACCAGAAGGCCACCGGGCTCGCGCCGGCCCAGGGATCCACCGCCGACTTCGCCGGGCTCACCCGCGAGGACGGGCTCTTCATCGGCTTCCAGCGGGTGGACGACTACCGGGCTCCGCACTGGCCCGAGCAGGCCGTGCCCCAGCAATCCCACCTGGACTTCGCGGTCGACGACCTCGACGAGGCCGAGGCGCTGCTCCTGGAGCTGGGCGCGGGCAAGCCGGAGTACCAACCGGGCGGCGACCGGTGGCGGGTCTTCACCGACCCGGCCGGGCATCCCTTCTGTCTGACCGGAAGCTGACGCCACGATCACCCGCAGCCTCCCGTCCTGGGGCGGCCTCGGTGTCGGCCGGATCGTCTAGAGTCTCCCCGGCAGTGTCCAGGGGGAGGGTGGTGCGCGCGTGAAACCGTTGGTGGCGGGGGATCCGTCGGTCGTCGGTCCGTACCGGTTGCTCGGCCGGCTCGGCGAGGGCGCCATGGGCGTCGTGTATCTGGGCCGCACCGCCGGAGGACGGACGGTGGCCGTGAAGGTGATCCGGCCGGAGCTGGCCCGGGACGCGGAGTTCCGGGCGCGTTTGCGGCGCGAGGTGACCGCGGCGCGCCGGGTGGAGGGCTCGTGGGCTGCGCCGGTGCTCGATGCCGACACCGAGTCGGCCGATCCCTGGGTCGCGACCAGGTATGTCGCGGGGACTGCCCTGTCGGAGGCGGTGCTGGAGTTCGGTCCGCTGACCGAGCACGGGGTGCGGACGCTGACAGCCGGTCTCGCGGAGGCGTTGGCCGCCATCCACGGGCTCGGGCTGACCCACCGTGACGTCAGGCCGTCCAATGTGATGCTGTCGCCCGGCGGCCCGGTACTGATCGACTTCGGCGTCGCGCGCGCCATGGACAGCGTCGCGACCGCCTCACTCACCCACGGTGCCATGGTGATCGGCTCGCCCGGCTCCTTGTCGCCCGAACAGGTGCTGGGCCGGCCGCTCGATGCCGCGTCCGACGTTTTCCAGCTCGGCGCGGTACTCGCCTACGCGGCCAACGGCCAGGGGCCGTTCCCCGCCGACAGCGCCGCCGCGCTGCTGTACCAGGTGGCGCACGGTGAACCGGATCTGGGGGCGCTGCAGGGCGAGTTGCGCGCGCTCGCCGCCGCCTGCCTGGCCAAGGACCCGGCCTCCCGTCCCACGCCGCAGCAGATCGCCACGACCCTCGCGCCCGAAGGCGCGGCCGGCCTGATCACCCCCGACTGGCTCTCCGCACCGGTGATGTCACAGCTCAGCCGCCGCACCGCCGAACTGCTCGACGTCGAGACACCGCCCGATCCTGCCTCGACTCCGTCCGTCCCCGCCTCCGAGCAGGCCTCGCCGGCCGCTCCACCTGCTCCGCCCGCCACTCCACCGGCTCCGGTCGTCGGGCCCCCGACTCCGGCCGGGGCCGTCCGTGCACCCGACGCAACACTTCCCCTGACGCCACGCGCCAGCGCACCGCAGCCCGGCCGGGCGGACAACCGCCGTCGGACGGTTGTCGCCACCATCGCGGTCCTCCTGGCGGCCGGGCTCGCCACCACGGCCGCGCTCCTCACTTCCTCGGCGATCTCGGCAAGCACATCGAACGTCGCCAAGCGGGGCCCGATCGACCTCGCGCCCGTCCCGGCGCCCGCGTCGGCATCGTCCAGCCCGGCTGACGCCGGGGGCATCACCGGGCCCTACAAGACCGTGGTCAACCTGTGCGACAAGGTCGACACCGGCAGCCTGCAGCAGCTGTTCGGCCCGCTGGCGAACACGCCGACACACCAGTCCTTGGCCACCGACGAGGAGGACGGGGTCACCGGGACGGAACGGGGCTGCACTGTCAACTTCGGCACCAGCAACGTCGACATGGCAGCACGCGTCTACCCCACTGCCGGTGCAGCCAGGGCGGACTACACGAACTCGACCAGGTTCGACAGCACCTACTCCGTCTCTCCCGTCGCGCTGGGCGAACAGGCCGAACAGAGCAAAGGGGTGAGCTCCGGCGGCGGCATCACGTGTTGGACGTACTCGCTGGAGGTCCAGGACGCCAATATGTTCATCTATATGAATGTGAACTCCTGCCCGACCTCCTACAACGCCTCGATGGTCGCCGCCCTCACCACCGTCATGAAGGGAACGATGGCCGGCCTGAAGTAGCAGTCGACAGAGCCCGGCGAGGCCGAGCCAAGCGCTAGCCCGGCCAGAGGGAGAGGATCAGGGCTCGGAGGGTGGTGGCGAAGAGGCGGTCGGGGTCGGGTGGGGCGGCGAGGGCCGCAGCAAGGCCCGGATCCTGCTCGGCGGTCTCGGCGTCCCAGAGGTCCGGCTCGCCGGGGTGCTGACGGGGTGCGCGCTCGCGGTTGCGCTCCACCAGGACGAAGCCCACCACCTGGAACTGCACCGCCCGTACCGCCTCGGCCGCGGCCGGCCCGCGCAGGCCGGCCGCGTGGGCCTCGTGCACCAGGGCGCGCTGGGCCGGGAGCATCATCAGCTCGGTCAGCCCGCGTTCGTGCACCAGGGCGATCAGGTGCGGACGTTCCCGCAGCTTGCGGCGCAGCGCCAGCGCCACCGACTCGGCGCGCGCCGCCGGAGTGGCGCCCCGCGCCTCCAGCTGGCCCATCTCCCGGACCGTGCGCTGCACCAGCTCGTCCAGCAGGGCCTCACGGTTGCCGACGTGCCAGTAGATCGCGGTGACGGCGGTGCCGAGCTCGGCGGCGAGCCTGCGCATGGTCAGCGCCTGCGCCCCCTGGGACCGGACCAGCTCCTCGGCGGCGGACAGGACGGCCTCGCGACTCAGCGCCGGCGCTGCCGACCCACGCTCCTGACGCTTCGTCACCATACGTCCCTCCGCTGCGAATTGATCTCCTGCACGAGTCTTTACCCGGCACACCCACCGGAGTAACAGTGTTACAGACCCATCGGGAGAAGGCAGGTGGTGCAGCCATGGCACGAGTACGGTACGGCCCGCGCAGCGAGGCGGACATCGCGGCGGCGAAGAGCAGCCGGGCGGTGCTGCCCGACATCTGGTCCACCGGCGTGGTCGCGCTGTGGGAGAGTGACCCCGACGCCGTGGCGCAGGTGCTGCCGCCGCCGCTGAAGCCCGCCGAGCGGGCGCTGGTGCGGGTGAACATCAGTCAGGTCGACCTGTTCGGCAGCCCGTTGGGCGCGGGGTCGTTCGCGGTCAGCGCACAGCACGGCGAGCACACCGGCTGGTACCCGCTGGTGATGCCGATGAGCACCGAGCGGGCGCTGATCGGCGGCCGGGAGGTGTTCGGCGAGCCGAAGAAGCTCGGCGAGATCGCCGTGACCCGCGAGCAACTGCCGCACGGGGACCGGGTGGTGGCCACTCTGACCCGGCACGGCATCACCTTCGTCGAGGTCCGCGGCCGGGTGACCGGCGAACTGCCGCTGCCCGAGCCGGTGCGCAAGCTGGACTTCTACCTGAAGTTCCTGCCCGCCGTGGACGGCGAGGGCTTCGACCTCGATCCGGTACTGGTGCACTGCACCCGCAACGAGCGGGTACGGCGGCTGGAGGGCATCGAGGGCGAAGTGGTGCTGCGGGAGTCGGCGTTCGACCCGGTGGCCGATCTGCCGGTACGCCGGCTGCTGGAGATCACCATCGGGGAGAAGACCTCCGACCAGCGCGGGAGAGTGGTCGAGCGGGTCAGCGCACAGGCGCTGCTGCCGTACGTGCACCAGCGCTACGACGACCCGATGCAGGTGCTGGACGCGCCTGCCGCTCCGGCCGGGGGTCAGCGATGGAGTTGACGCCGGGTCAGGTGGCCGTGGTCACCGGCGCCGCCAGCGGCATCGGCCTGGCCATGGCCGAGCGCTTCGCCGCCGAGGGGCTGAAGGTGGTCCTCGCCGATGTCGAGGAGCCCGCCCTGGACAAGGCGGTCTCCGTCCTGCGCGAACGCGGCGCGGAGGCGATCGCCCAGGTCACCGACGTGTCCGAGCGGGGTTCGGTCGAGGCGCTGGCAGATGCGGCCTACACCGCCTACGGGGCGGTGCACGTGCTGTGCAACAACGCCGGGGTCGGCTCCGGGGCCGAGGGCCGGATGTGGGAGCACGAGCCCAACGACTGGAAGTGGGCCTTCGCGGTCAACGTCTGGGGCGTCTTCCACGGTATCCAGGCGTTCGTGCCGCGGATGCTGGCCGGCGGAGCGCCGGGGCACCTGGTCAACACCTCCTCGGGGGACGGCGGCATCGCACCGCTGCCCACCGCCTCGGTGTACGCGGTGACCAAGGCGGCGGTGGTGACCATGACCGAGTCGCTCTACGCGCACCTGCGCGCGGAGCAGGCGCCGATCGGCGCGTCCGTGCTGTTCCCGGGCCCGCACATGCTGCGCACCGGGCTCTGGGAGTCGCACCGCAACCGGCCCGACCGGTACGCCAAGGAGCGCCCCCGGAAGACCCCCTACCGCAGCCTGGCGCAGTGGGAGGCGGCGATGGGCGCGGCGGGGCAGCAGATCGAGTTCACGCCGGTCGAGGACGTGGCGGCGACGGTGGTCGACGGGATCCGGGCCGACCGGTTCTGGATGCTGCCGGCCAGTGAGCACAGCGACCGGCAGATCCGGGCCCGGTCCCGGTCGATGCTGGAACGCAGCAACCCGACCTATCTGGAGCGGTTCATTCTGGGGGACGACTGATGGCGGCTCAGCAGCCTTATCTGATCATCTCGTCGGACTGCCACGCCGGCCTGCCCACCGAGCAGTACCGGCCCTACCTCGAGTCGGCCCACCACGAGGCCTTCGACGCCTTCCTCGGCGAGGCCGCCGCCCGGCGCGAGTCGGCGACGCGGCTGGGCGTGCGCAACGAGGCCTTCGCGCAGAAGTGGTTCGAGGAGCACGAGGAGGGGCTGCGCGGCGGCTGGGACGCGGCGCAGCGCGACAAGGAGCTGGACGGCGACGGGGTCGCCGGCGAGGTCGTGTTCCCGGACGCCGACGCCGTGGACAGCACCACCGCCGCGCCCTTCGGCGTCGGCCTGGGCCTGAGCGGCGACCAGGACCCGGTGCTGGGCATGGCCGGCGCCAAGGCGCACAACCGCTGGCTGGCCGAGTTCATCGCCGACAGCGCGGCACCGGAACGGCACGCCGGGGTGGCGCTGCTGCCGATCACCGGCGAGGTCGGCACCGTGGTGGCGGAGGTACGCAGGGCGCACGCGTCCGGGCTGCGCGCGGTGATGATCCCGTCGATGTGGGTCGACAAGGCGCCCTACCACGACCGGCGTTACGACCCGGTCTGGGCGGTGTGCGAGGAACTGCGGATGCCGGTGGTCACCCACTCCGGCGCGGCCCCGCGCCAGGAGTACGGCGACCACCTGGGGATCTACGTCACCGAGGTGACCTTCTGGCCCTCCCGGCCGCTGTGGTTCCTGCTCTGGTCCGGCGTGTTCGAGCGGTTCCCCGGGCTGCGGTTCGGCGTGGCCGAGTCCGGCTGCTGGTGGCTGCCGAACCTGCTCTGGTTCATGGACCGGCTCTACCTCGGCGCGCACGGCGGCAAGAAGCTGTCGCCGTTCGCCGAGCTGACCATGGCCCCCAGCGCGTACGTGGACCGCAACTGCTTCATCGCGGCGACCAACACCAAGCGGCGGGAACTGGCGTACCGCTACGAGATCGGGGTGGACAACATCTGCTGGGGCAGCGACTTCCCGCACCCCGAGGGCACCTGGCCGCAGACCCGTCAGTGGATGCGGACCACCTTCCACGACGTCCCGGTCGAGGAGACCCGGCGGATGCTCGGACTCTCCTGCGCCGAGGTCTTCGGCTTCGACACCGAGGCGCTGGCACCGATCGCGCGCCGGATCGGGCCGACGCCGGCCGAGCTGGGGCAGCCGGAGGACCAGACGGCGGTGCTGGCGGCCTGGGCCCCGGCCCGCGAGGTCGGCCGGCACTGGCTGACCGGGCACGACTTCCCCTTCATCGGCACCGCCGCACCCACCGCGGGGAGAACCCTGTGACCAGTCCCGAGACCATCGCTGACGAACAGCCGGAGACCCGGCAGCCCGAGCGCTACACCGTGGTGTCCGCCGACTGCCACGCGGGCGCGGACCTGCTGGACTACCGGCCCTACCTGGCCTCCGAGTACCACGAGGACTTCGACGCCTGGGCCGCCGGATACGTCAACCCGTTCGCGGACCTGCAGGCGCCCGAGGCGGACCGCAACTGGGACTCGGACCGGCGGCTGGCCGAGCTGGAGCAGGACGGCATCGTCGCCGAGGTGGTGTTCCCCAACACCGTCCCGCCGTTCTACCCCAGCACCTCGTTGACGGCGGTTCAGCCCACCGCCGAGGAGTACCGGCTGCGCTGGGCCGGACTGCAGGCCCACAACCGGTGGATGGCGGACTTCTGCTCGCTGGCGCCCGGTCGGCGGGCGGGGACCTTCCAGATCCTGCTGAACGAGGTGGACCAGGCCGTCGCCGAGGTACGGCGCTGCCACGCGGCCGGGCTGACCGGCGGCGTGGTGCTGCCCGGGGTACTGCCGGGCTCCCCGGTACCCGAGCTCTACTCCCAGGTGTACGAGCCGCTGTGGGCGGTCTGCGCGGAACTCGGCGTGCCGGTGAACCACCACGGCGGGTCGGGCGGCCCGGTGCTGGGGCCGGAACCGGCCGCACGGGCGGTGTACATGGTCGAGGCGACCTGGTTCTCGCACCGGGCCCTGTGGCACCTGGTCTTCAGCGGGGCGTTCCAGCGGTACCCGGGGCTCAGGCTGGTGCTGACCGAGCAGGGGTCGGGGTGGATCCCCGGCGTCCTGGAGATGCTGGAGTACTACCACGGGCGCCTGGTCGGCGCGGCGACCCGGGCGGCCACGGCCGAGTCGAAGTTCGGCGCGGGGCTGGCCGAGCTGATGGGCGACGGGCCGCGCAGCGTCTGGGACCGCAACTGCTACGTCGGCGCCAGCTTCATGCGGGTGCACGAGGTCCAGATGCGCGAGCGGATCGGGCTCGACAAGATCATGTGGGGCAGTGACTTCCCCCACGACGAGGGCACCTTCCCGTACACCACCGAGGCGCTGCGCACCGCCTACGCGGGCCTCCCGTACGCCGAGGTCGCGGCGATGGTCGGCGGCAACGCCGCCCGGGTGTACGGCTTCGACCTGCCGGCCCTGGACCTGCTGGCCGCCAAGGTCGGCCCGCTGGTCGGCGAGGTCGCCGAGCCGCTGGCGGCTCCCCCGCCGGGCGCCACCAGCCCGGCCTTCGCCCAGGGAGGCTCCGTCCGGGTGTGGTGACCCGTGAGCTGACGTGACGTGACCCGGGGTCGCCCGACACCCGTCCGGGCGAGGGCGGCCCCACGGGTCGGTGGCGGCCACAGCAGCGCCGCAACCCGGCAGGGCGGCAGGGCGGCAGGGCGGCAGGGCGGCAGGGCGGCAGGGCGGCAGCGGCAGTGAGCCCGAGGGGTCAGAGGGCCAGGTCGACCACCACCGGGGCGTGGTCGGAGGTGCCCTTGCCCTTGCGGGCCTCGCGGTCGACATAGGCGTCGGAGACGGCCTCCGCGAACGGCTTGTTGCCGTAGGCGAGGTCGATCCGCATGCCGTAGTTCTTCGGGAAACCCAGGCCGCGGTAGTCCCAGAAGGTGAACGGGTGGTCGTACTTCAGCGCCCGGGGGAACACGTCCGCCAGGCCGAGGTCGCGCAGGTCGGCCAGGGCCTGGCGTTCGGCCGGGGTGACATGGGTGGAGTCGACGAACTTGGCCGGGTCCCAGACGTCCTGGTCCGTCGGCGCGACGTTGAAGTCGCCCAGCACCGCGAAGGGACGGGTGCCGGCCGTGTCCTCGCGGACCGCCTCGCGCAGCGCGGCCAGCCACTCCAGCTTGTAGGCGTAGTGGGCGTGGCCCACCTCGCGGCCGTTGGGGACGTAGACCGACCAGACCCGGACCGGGCCGCAGGTCGCGGCCACGGCCCGGGGCTCCTGTTCGGGCTCGGCCGCCAGCAGGGTGTCATCGGCGTCGTCCGCGAGGTAGCCGGGCTGGCCCGGCAGCCCCCGCACGACGTCGTCCAGGCCGATCCGGGACAGCACCGCCACACCGTTCCACCGGCCGGTGCCGTGCGCCGCCGTCTCATAGCCGAGTTCGCGCACCGCGTCGAACGGGAAGGCGTCCGTGGGGCACTTGAGCTCCTGGAGGCAGAGCACGTCGGGCTCGGCGGATCCCAGCCACTCCAGCAGTTTGGGCAGCCGGGCGTTGACCGAGTTAATGTTCCAGGTGGCGACGCGGACGGTCATCGGATCACTGCTTCCGTGCGTAGGAACGGGCTCCCACTCAACCTACCGTCCGCCACTGACAGCGACCGGGTGCCGCCGCCCGGCGGCACCGTCCGCGCCGGTCACCGCCCCTCACCGCAGCGCCCTCACCGCGTCGTGGCGGCGCCGTGTCGCCGCGACGCGGCGCCGCCACGACCGCGGCCGCTACTGCGGTCCCACCGGCCACACCACGGAGGCCGCGCCGCCGCCCCGGCGTACCGGCTCGGCCGCGGCGTCCAGCCGTCCGTCCGGCAGCGCCTGGATGCCGGTGGCCGCGCCGATCTCCGGGTTGGGCGCGAACACCTCGCCGATCGCGGTCAGCGCCGCCGCGTCCGGCGAGGCCAGGAAGGCCGGCTCGGCGTCCGAGGTGGCGGCGTTGCGCTGGCTGGTGCGCGGCGCGGCGATGGCCTGCTCCAGGGTCATCCCCCGGTCCACGTGGCCCAGCAGGACCTGCAGCACGGTGGTGATGATGGTGGAGCCGCCGGGCGAGCCCTCGGCGAAGTCGAAGCGCCCGTCACGCAGCACGATCGTCGGCGACATGGACGACCGGGGCCGCTTGGCCGGGCCCGGCAGGTTGGGGTCGGGGACCCCGGGGACCGCGGCGGTGAAGTCGAAGTCCGTCAGCTCGTTGTTGAGCAGGAAGCCGCGGCCCGGCACCACCATGGCGCTGCCGCCGGTCTGTTCGATCGTCAGGGTGTAGGAGACGACGTTGCCCCAGCGGTCGGCCACGGTCAGGTGCGTGGTGTTGGTGCCCTCGTAGGTGGTCGGCGCCGGGGTGCCGGTGGCGGCGCAGCCGTGGCCGGGATGCCGGGGGTCGGCCGGGGCCAGCGGGCTGGTCAGGCTGGAGTCCGGCTTGATCAGGCAGGCCCGGGAGTCGGCGAAGCGCTGCGACAGCAGGCCCTGGGTCGGCACGTCGACAAAGCGCGGGTCGCCCACCCAGCGGTTGCGGTCCGCGAAGGCGATCCGGCTGGCCTCCAGGTAGTCGTGCAGGTACTGGGTGGACGAGGCGTGCCGCAGGTCGAAGTCGTTGAGGATGTTCAGTGCTTCGCCGACCGTGGTCCCGCCGCTGGAGGACGGGGCGATGGAGTAGACGTCCAGGCCCCGGTAGTCGACCTCGGTCGGGGCCTGCTGCCGGACCTGGTAGGCCGCCAGGTCGGCCATCGAGAGCTGCCCCGGCCGGGCGTCCCAGCCCGAGGCCGGGTCCACCTGGGGGTGCTGGACCAGGCTGGTGATGTCCTGGCCGATGTCGCCCCGGTAGATGGCGGCGGTGCCGTCGCGCTCCAGCTCGCGGTAGGTGGCGGCCAGGTCGGGGTTGCGGAACAGACTGCCGACGGCCGGGGGTTTCCCGCCCGGGAGGAACAGCGCGGCGGTGGCCGGGAAGGCCGCGAAGCGGGTCGCGTTGTCGGCGGTCTGCTGGGCGAAGGTCGGGTTCACCACGAACCCGGTGCGGGCCAGCTTCTCGGCGGGCTTCAGCGAGTCGGCGAAGGAGCGGGTGCCCCACAGCCGCAGCGCCTGCGCCCAGGTCTGCGCGGTGCCCGGGGTGCCGACGGACAGGCCGCTGCTGACGGCGTCGGCGAAGGACAGCGGTACGCCGTTCTCCAGGAACAGGTTCTGGTCCGCCGTCAGCGGCGCGGTCTCCCGCCCGTCCAGGGTGCTGACCCTGTGGGTGCGGGCGTCGTAGTAGACGAAGTACCCGCCGCCGCCGACGCCGGAGGAGAACGGCTCGGTGACGCCCAGCGCGGCCGCGGCCGCGACTGCGGCGTCCACGGCGTTGCCGCCGTTGCGCAGCACCCCGATGCCGATGTCGGTGGCCTCGGCCGACACGCTGGCGACCGCCCCGCCGTAGCCGACGGCCTCGGCCGTCTTGGGTGCGGGCGGCAGCGGTGCCGGTGCGGACCGTGCCGACGTCGGCGGGGCGGCGTGGGCCGCCGGGGCCCCGGTCAGTGCGACGAGGGCGACGGCGAGCAGCAGCGGTGGTGCGAGACGTCCACGGACTCCCATGTGTGCCTCCTGTGGCGGTGTACGGACCATTGCGGCACAGCTGACGGTGTTCACACAAGAAGACCTCGCACAAGCACCCCTGGGGGTGAACCGGCGGGGGCGGTGCGGAAGGTGCGGACCCGATCGGTCATGATGAATCGGCACCGACCACGACAGACCGGTGCGACACCGGGCGGAGCGACTCCGGCAGACGCGGGCAGGCGCGCGGCAGGCGAAGGGCAGGAGAGGGCGATGGCAGTGCTGGCGGTCGGCTACTCCGGACCACCCGCGTGGCAGTGGTCGGACCTGGTGACGTCATGGCAGCCGGAGCCGGCGGTCCTCGCCCTGTCGGTGCTCCTCGGCGCGGTCTACGGGCTCGGCCTACTGCGGCTGCGGCGCACGCAGCAGCGCTGGCCGCTCGGCCGGACGGCGGCGTGGTACTCCGGTCTGCTGCTGTGGATCTGGGTGACCTGCTCGGGCATCGGTGTCTACGAGCGGATCCTCTTCACCGACCGGGCCTCGCAGGTGATCCTGCTGCTGATGGTCGTGCCGCTGCTGCTGGCCATGGGCGCCCCGGTCTCGCTGGCCGCGGACGCCTCCTCCGAGCGGGGCCGCGCGCGGGTGCTGCGGGCGCTGAGCAGCCGCCCGTCCAAGGTGCTGATGTTCCCGGCGGTGTCGACCGCGGTGCTGATGGTGCCGCCGTGGCTGCTGTTCTTCACCCCCTGGTACGAGCACACCATGACCAGCTCCGGCTGGAACATCGGCCTGCACCTGATCCTGGTGGTCCTGGGCCTGGCCTACTTCTGGCCCCGCCTGCAGGTCGACCCGGTGGGACACGAGTACCCGGCGCTGGTCGGGGTGTTCATCACGATGGCCGAGGTGATCTTCGACGCCGGCCTGGGCCTGCTGCTGGTCTACGGCCACGGGACGGTGGCCCAGCACTACTACGAGTCCCTGGGCCGCCCCTGGGGCGCGTCGGTCCGGCAGGACCAGGTGTGGGGCGGCAGCGCGCTCTGGGTGCTCGGCGACATGGCCGGACTCCCGTTCCTGGCGGCCCTGGTACGCCGGATGATGGTCAGGGGCCGGGCCGAGACCGCCGCCGTGGACGCCGCGATCGACGCCCAGATCGCCGAGCAGCGGGCCGCCCGGTCCGTCGGCGGCAGTGACGGCGGCGACCCGGAGATGATGCGCCCCTGGTGGCTCGACGACCCGAACCTCGCCCGCCGCTACGGCGCCGCCGACCAGTAGCCCGGGAGGGCCGTCCAGCATTCTGGGAAGGTCTCTTCGGCCGGGCCCTCAGCCGCGGCCGTACTCCTCCTCGGCCCTCCAGAAGAACAGGTAGCCGCCGAGCCCGACGGTCACCGTCCAGGCCGTGACGGCGAGCCAGACGTGGTGCGGCAGCGCGCTGGCGGCGACGGAGTCCATCAGGGCGTAGCGCATCAGGTTGTTGAAGATCAGGGCCGGGTTGAGGTTGAGCGCGGTGCTGATCCAGTGCGGGACGTGGGCGGTGACAGTGCTGACGCTCCAGAAGATGCCCGAGAGATACATCCAGGTGCGCATGATGAACGGCATCAGCTGGGCCATGTCGGTGGTCTTCGCGCCGATCCGGGCCATGGTCATCGCCAGCCCCGCGTTGAACACCGACTGCAGCACGAGCACCGGCAGCACCAGCAGCCAGCGGAAGGTCAGCGGTTCGCCGGTGACCAGGATGATCACGCCGAGCACACCCATGGAGAAGACCAGCTGCTGCAGCTGGATCACGGTGAACGCGATCGGCAGGCACGCGCGCGGGAAGTGCAGCGCCCGGATCAGGCCCAGGTTGTCGGCGATCGCGCGGGTCCCGGCCAGCACGGCGGACTGGGTGAACTGGAACACGAACACGCCGGTGCAGAGATAGGCGATGTAGTTGGGGACACCCCGGTTGGTACCCAGCAGCAGACCGAAGACCAGGTAGAAGACGGCCGCGTTGAGCAGCGGTGTGAGCACCTGCCAGATCTGCCCCAGCCGCGCGGCCGTGTACATCGCGGTGAGCCGCGCGGTGGCGAACGCGACGATGAAGTGCCGCCGCCCCCACAGCAGCCGGGTGTACTCGGGCAGCCCGGGGCGGCGGCCGCTGACGGACAGTCCGAAACGCGCGGCCAGCGCGGCGGACGCCTCCGGCGCGGCGGTGGCGGCATGCGGCGGTGCCGCGGTCGCGCTGCCGCTGTGCTCGGTCACGCTCCGACGCTCTCACGTCCCCGGCACGGCGGCAGCGCGGGTGGGCCAAAGCGGGGTCGGACCACCGGCGGCCCGGACCGCCGCGGACCCCGACCACTGCGGACTCGAAGCACCACGGTTGGGACCGCCGCGCGGTCAGACCACCGGCGGGCGGCCCAGCCTGGTCATCCGCCAGACCGTGCCCCAGTGCATCGGGCGGCGCGGGCCGCAGGGGGTGCGCCAGCCCTCGGCGAAGCCGCCGAACCAGGCCCGCAGCGCCGGGCCCGACGGGCGCCGGGCCAGGGTCAGCAGCATCCAGGTGCCCAGGTACAGCGGCACCAGCGGGGCGGGCAGGTTGCGGCGGGCGAGCCAGACCCGGTTGCGCGCGATGTTGTGGTGGTAGGTCGCGTGCCTGCTGGGCAGCGTGGTCGGGTGGTGCAGCAGCAGATCGGCGCGGTACTCGATGTTCCAGCCCGCGTCCAGCGCACGCCAGGCCAGGTCGGTCTCCTCGTGGCCGTAGAAGAACTCCGCCGGGAGCTGCCCCGAGGTGGCGAAGACGGCGCTGCGCACCGCGCAGGCCCCGCCGAGGAAGGTGGTGACCTTGGACGAGTGCATCGGGTCGGCGGCCCGCAGCCGAGGGACGTGCCGGCGCTGGGTCACGCCGGTGTCCGGGTCGGCGATCCGGAAGCTGACGATGCCGAGGGAGCGGTCGGCCGCGAAGGCCGCGCGGACGAGTTCGGCGTCGCCGGCCTGCGGCAGCAGGCCGTCGTCGTCCAGGAACAGCACCACGTCCACGTCGGCGGCATCGGGCCCGAAGGCCTCGATGCCGACGTTGCGGCCGCCGGGGATGCCCAGGTTCGCCGTCGTCTCGACCCCGCGCACCCCCTGCGGGAGTTCGGGCACCGGAACGCCGTTGGCGACGACCACGACCTCGACGGCCGGGCCGTGCTGGGCGGCGACCGAGTCGAGCAGGGCCCTGAGCTCGGCCGGCCGGGTGCCCTGGGTCAGCACGACCGCGCCCAGGGTGAGCGGTTCGGCGGTAGCGGCGGGGGTCATCCGATCACCGCAGCCGGCTGGAGAGGACGATGCTGAGCAGGTGCAGCACCGTCTGCAGGACGGCGATGGCGGCGAGCACGGCCACCGCGATCCGGGTGAACAGCAGGTCGCCGTGCACGGCATCGGCGATCCCGGCCGCGAGCAGCACCAGCGAGGCCTCGACGCCGCCGATCAGGCGGTGGAACTTCAGCGCGGAGGCGAGCTTGCGGGCCCGGGCGACGCCGGAGGCGCGCGGCACCGAGGCGGAGTCATCGACGGCGGAGAGGCCGCGCCGGATCCGGGCCACGTCGACCAGGTCGGTCTCGGCCTTGATCAGGATCGCGCCGAGTGCCGCGAGCGTACCGAGGAAGGCCCACATCCAGGCGGTGCCGCCGTTGACCTTGAACAGGTCGGCGGCGCGCAGACCGGCGCCGGTCAGCAGCGCGGCCTCGGACAGGTAGTGGCCGACCCGGTCCAGGTAGACGCCGGTGGTGGAGGTCTGCTTGCGCCAGCGGGCGAGTTCGCCGTCGACGCAGTCCAGGCCGAGGTAGACCTGGATCAGCAGGGCGGCGACGACCGCGCCGGCCAGGCCGGGGATCAGCAGCGCCGCGCCGGCGAGGATCCCGGTGAGCATCATCAGCCAGGTCAGCTGGTTGGGGCTGACCGGGGCGTCGACCAGGTGGCGGGTGACCCGCGACGAGATCCGGCGCATGTAGATGCGTCCGGCCCAGTGCTCACCGGAGCGGCGGTCGAGCAGCCCCTCGGGGTGGGCGACCGCGCGGAACTCGGCCAGGGTGGGCTTGCCGCCCTTGCCCGGCTGAGGGCGTTCAGGAGCTGACGTGTTTGACATAGTCGGTGTACGCGTCCCGGATTGCGGAGGGGTCGAGGTCGAGGTGCTCCAGGATGGTGAACCGTCCTGGGCGGGTCTGCGGAGCGAAGTGCACGGCGGCGACGAACTCCTCGTCGCTGAAGCCGATCTGTGCGGCCACCACCGGCAGGCCGTGCCGGGCCAGCACCGCGCCCATCCGGCCGGCCAGCTCGTGCTCGCCGCGCAGGTAGGTGGCGAAGGTCGCGCCGAGGCCCACCTGCTCGCCGTGCTGGGCACTGCGGGTGGGGTGCAGCAGGTCCAGCGCGTGGCTGATCTCGTGGCAGCCGCCGCTGGCTGGCCGGCTGCTGCCGGCCACGTTCATCGAGATGCCGGTCAGCACCAGGGCCTCGGCCAGCGCGCCGAGCAGGCTGTCGTCGGCGATGCTGCCGGGGTGCAGCAGGATCGAGTTCCCGGCGGTACGGGCCATCGCGGCGGCCAGTCCGTCCACGCTCTCGCCGGTCTCGCGATGGGACAGCTCCCAGTCGGCGATGCAGGAGATGTTGGAGACCGCCTCGCCGATCCCGGCCGCGACGAAGCGCGGCGGGGCCTGCCGGATCACGTCCAGGTCGACGATGATCCCGATCGGGCTGGGCACCCCGTAGGAGCCGCGCCCGGCGTCGTTGTCCAGGGTGGAGACCGGGGAGCAGATGCCGTCGTGGGCCAGGTTGGTCGCGACCGCGACCATCGGCAGGCCGACCCGCGCGGCGGCGTACTTGGCCGCATCGATGATCTTCCCGCCGCCCAGGCCGACGACCGCGTCGTAGTGCCCCGAGCGCATCTGGTCGGCCAGGGTGACCGCCGAGTCCAGGGTGCCGCCCGCGACGGAGTACCACTCGGCGCCGGGCAGCTGCGGGGCGAGCCGCTCGCGCAGCGCCGCCCCCGAGCCGCCGCTGACCGCGACCGCGAGCCGTCCCGACGCGGAGATCCGCTGGTCGGCGAGGATCACGCCGAGGTCGTCCAGCGCCCCCGCGCGGATGTCGACGACCAGCGGCGAGGGGATCAGCCGGGTCAGTACTGGCACGCGATCTCCCGTCCCCTGGCCAGGTCCTCGTGGTTGTCGATCTCCACCCAGGACACCTCGCCGATCGGCTGCACGTCGATGCGCAGACCACGGTCGACCATCTCCTGGTAGCCGTCCTCGTAGTACAGCTGCGGGTCGCGCTCGAAGGTCGCCTGCAGGGCGGAGGCCAGGTCGTCGGCGGCGGACGGGTTGATCACGGTCAGGCCGATGTACTCACCGGTCGCCTCGGCCGGCTCCATCAGCTTGGTGATCCTGCGCATGCCCTTCGCCGGGTCGACGACGACCTTCATCTCCTCGTCGGCCAGCTTCTTCACGGTGTCCAGCGCCAGCAGGATGCCGGGGGCGTTGCCCTCCGCGGTCAGCGCGGCGTTGGCGTCCAGCATGGTGCGCTGCACCGAGGCCGGGTGCACGGTGTCGCCGTTGGCCAGCAGCAGGCCATCGCGGAACAGCTCGCGGGCGCACCAGAGCGAGTAGGCGTTGTTCCACTCCTCGGCCTTGTCGTTGTCGACCAGGTGCAGGGTGAGCCCGTAGGTCTGCTCCAGCGCCGCCTTGCGCTCGTACACCGCCTCGGCCCGGTAGCCGACCACGATCGCGACGTCCGTCATCCCGACCTCGGCGAAGTTGCCCAGGGTGAGGTCCAGGATGGTCCGCTCGCCGTCCACCGGCACCAGGGCCTTGGGGAGAGTGTCGGTGTAGGGGCGCAGACGACGTCCGGCGCCGGCGGCCAGAACGAGGCCGATCATGTGGTTCTCCGGTCCTTGTGGTGCGGGCTGTGGTGCGTGCGGGCGGATGCCGTCACGTGGCGGGGTGCCGCCCCGATCGTAGGCGACGTCCGGCGACGGGCCGCACGCGCGGGCCGGTCCCGTCCATCGGCGATCATCATCCCGGAAGGCCGTCCTCCGCCACAAGCCGCGTGGCACGGCCCGCCGGGGGCGTCCGGGGGCGTCCCGCGCGGTACCGGCGCGGTTCCCACCAGGACAAAGCATCCCCAACCGACCCTTCGCCATGATCGTCTCCTCCGGGTACGGCAGACTGGTCGGCGGCGGACTCCGCCGTCGACGCCGGGAGCGCAGCCCGGAAGCCACCAGCCGAGAGGTTGCCCATGCCGATCAGCGATCCGACCACCCTGCCCGCGAACGGAGCCGGTACCGCGCCCGAGATCCTGCTGGAGCTCGTCGACGAGCAGGGCCGCACCATCGGCACGGCCGAGAAGCTGGCCGCCCACCAGGCCCCGGGGCAGCTGCACCGGGCGTTCTCGGTATTCCTGTTCGACACCGAGGGACGGATGCTGCTGCAGCAGCGCGCTCTGAGCAAGTACCACTCCCCCGGTGTGTGGTCGAACACCTGCTGCGGCCACCCCTACCCGGACGAGGCCCCGTTCGCGGCGGCCGCCCGCCGCACGGCGGAGGAGCTCGGTGCCGCCCCGGTGCGGATGCAGCAGGGCGGGACGGTCACCTACAACCACCCCGACGAGGCCACCGGCCTGGTCGAGCAGGAGTACAACCACCTCTTCGTCGGCATCGCCGACCCCGCGCAGCGCCCGGACCCGACGGAGGTGGCGGCGGTCCGCTTCGTCACCGCCGAGGAGCTGGCAGAGCTGCGTGCGGCCAAGCCGTTCTCGGCCTGGTTCGGCACGGTACTGGACGCGGCCAGGCCCGCGATCCGCGAGCTGGTCCCCGGTGCGGGCTGGTAGCACGCCCGCCTGAGGCCGACCGGCCATCCGCCGATCGGCCTCAGCCCCGGGCACTGGAACCGGCGAAGGTATCCCGAAAGTATTCGCATCGGCATACCATGCTGACATGGCTGATACGACGATCAAGGTGTCCACGGAGACCCGGGACCGGCTCGCCATACTGGCGGGCGAGCAGGGAACCAGCATCGGGCAGTTGGTCGCCCGGCTGGCCGAGCAGCAGCCGACCGCCACGCAGATCGCCGAGCGCGTGCAGGAGGGCCGCCGGCTGATGCGTGAGCACTTCGGCATGACGCTCACCGATGGGGAACTCGACCAGGGCCCGGATCTGCTGCAGCGGGTCTACGCGATCGCGGCCGAGGACTCCCGTAAGAGGCTCGCGCCGGGGCGCACCGCGTGATCCTCCTGGATGCCAGCGCCTTGACAGCGCTGGCCGCCGGGCACCCACGGCTCCATCGGATCGTCGACAACGCCTTGCACTCTCCCTTCCAGCACCTGCTCGTGCCGGTGCTGTGCCTGGTGGAGGCTGAGATCAAGGACGAAGGGGCTGCGCGGGCGGTTCTGGCACTCCAGGCGATCGAGGTCCAGCCCCTGGACGCGGTCAGCGGAGTCACCGTTGCCGGCATGGTCCGGGACGGCTACGGCAGCCCGGATGTCTGCCATGCCATCGCTGCCAGCCTGCCCACGCCGTTGCAGCCGACACAGCACCTGATTCTGACGGCTCGCCAGCAGGACTATCCGCCCGGCATCGTCACCGTCGACATCGACGATCCACGGCTGGACGGGTAGCCGCCCCACGGGGTCCCCGCCGTGGCGGCGGGGACCCGCTGTGTGCGCGGTGGTGCGCGCGGTCACGGCGTGAGCGTGCGCAGGATCCCCCCGATCCGGGCCAGATCGGCGGGCCCCTCGGCCCGAACGGTGCGGGCGGCGACGTCCGCCACTGCGGCGGTGTCGGCGGCGTCGACAGCGGTGTCGGTGTCGGTGGTGAGGGCGAAGCCGACCGACGGGGTGACGGCCGAGGCGAGGTAGGCGTTCAGGCCGGTGAGCAGGAAGTCGTCCAGCGTCCCGGCGAGGATGCGGAGCAGTGCCGCGCCGCCGGCCGCCACCGTGAGCGTGACCCGCGCGCTGCGGCTGCCGAGGTCCAGCTCGACGGCGACCGGGCCCTCGTTGTCGCTCTGCACCAGGACGGTGAGATAGCCCGAGTCGGGCCCGGCCGAACGCCAGTAGGCGTCCGCGCTGCCGGCGGTGACCCGCACCGGCGACGCGAGGGTGCACTCCTGCCGCGCCTGCTGGGCGAGGGCGTCCGCGAGCAGTGCGCAGGGCGTCAACTCCTCGTCCAACAGCGGAACGGGGCCGGACAGTTCGACCGTGTGCCCGGCCATGATGTGGGCGGCGAGCAGCTGTTGCACCGCCCGGTGCATGAACCGGCCGCCGTGCAGCACGATGCGCGGATGGCCGGCGAGCTGCTCGGGGGTCGCGCTCTCCAGGTCGACGACGCGGTAGTCCTGCCCGGCGTCGCGGAGCCGCTCGTGCAGCGCCCGGAGCGGCCTGCCGCAACCGGTGCCGGACGGGTCGTCCGCGACCACGTCGGGCAGCCAGGCCGCGATCGCCGCGTACGGCGCGTACAGGCCCCAACTGGCCTGCGTGGCAGGGAGGGCGGCGAGGTACTCGGCGCCGTGGACGGCGAAGAAGTCGCTCAGCATCCGCACCGTCGCGGCCTTGTCGGTGGGGCGGCCCTGCGCGTCGACCGGCGGGCAGTCGGGGTAGGGCGCGGAGTGCATCAGGTCGAGGTCGTCGCCCCAGCCCGACGTGGCCACGCCGGTGTAGACGTTGATGCCGGTGGCGCCCACCGCCAGTGCCAGCAGGCTCTGGTGGAAGCTGGTCGCCCCGGCGGCGTAGGCGCGGTCGTAGAGCTCGGAGAAGCCCCAGTTCTCCTCCAGGTTCGGACCCGGGGCGCGCTTCGCGGCGAGCACGTAACGGGCGTGTGCGGTCCGGTCGCTGGAGACCACGCCCATCCAGTTGGTGAAGCCGTAGTGGATGCCGTTCCAGCGCTCCGGGCGGACGCGGGAGAGCCAGGCGTCGAAGGCGTGCGCCTCCCCGGCCGGCGGGTTGAGGTTGACCAGGACCGGGACCGCCGGACCCAGCGCCTCGGTCCAGCCGTGGTACGCCTCGGCGAGCAGGTCGGAGTGGTAGCGGCCCCAGTCGGCGAGCGCCAGTTCCGCACGGGCGTCGGCCGGGACCCCCCGCTCGCGCGGCGGTTCGACGGCGGACCACTCCCGGTGCGCGGTGCCGTGCACGGCGTTGTAGGCGTCCAGGCTGCCGTACCGCCGGTGCAGACCGGCACGGAAGAAGGTCAGGCCGGGCTCGCTGTAGTCGTACGCCCACAGCGGCAGCGCGCCGTCGGTGAACAGCCCCTCGTTGGCGATCTGGACCAGGACCACCGGCCCTTCGGGTGTCGTGGTGGCCGACAGCACCTCCTTGCCCACCGCGCGGAGCCACTCCCCGACCCGCGCGCCGAAGTGCGCGCCGACCGGGGACGGCAGCGGCCAGCGCTCGATACCGCCGTCCGGGTCGTGCCGGGAGCCGTTCCAGAGGACCGGTCGGCCGTCGGCGTCCAGCGAGGGCTCGACCTGAGCATTCGTCAGCGGGCAGATCCAGTCCGGGAGTCCGCCGTAGTTGGTCTCGGCGTGGATGAAGGGCCCCGGCTTGGCGATGACGCCGAGCCCCAGTTCGGCGCAGATGCGCAGATAGCCGAGCAGGTCGCGGTCGGGCCGGGTGGCGCCGGTGAAGTCCGGCGGCAGATCGGCCTCGGGCTGGTGGTGCCGCCACGGGAAGTAGCTGGTCACGACGCGGATGCCGGTGGCGTCGCGCAGGGTGCGCAGCCGCTCCCGCCACACCGACGGGTCGTCGCGGTAGTACGGGTAGTCGGCGGTGGCGAGCAGGCCGGGGGCGCCGTCGGTGTGCAGTACGCCGTCACGGAGCTCGATGAGCACGGATGGTCCTCAATTCCGGTGTGGGATGCGTTGGGGAGGGCGGGGACGCGCGGGGGTCAGTCGCCGGCGCGGGTGCGGCGGATGGTGTCGCGGTACCAGTGCGCGCTCTGCTTGGGGGTCCGCCGCTGCGTCGCGTAGTCCACGTGGACGATGCCGAAGCGCTTCTCGTAGCCGTAGCCCCACTCGAAGTTGTCCAGCAGCGACCAGGCGAAGTAGCCCCGTACGTCGGCGCCGGCCGCGCGGGCCGCGGCGACCGCGTCGAGGTGCCGGGCGTAGTAGGCGGTCCGGTCGGGGTCGTCGACCTCGCCGTCGGGTCCGGGCCGGTCGTCGAAGGCGGCACCGTTCTCGGTGACGTAGATCGGCAGGCCCGGATAGTCGCGGCCGAGCCGGACCAGCAGGTCGGTCAGTCCGTCCGGGGTGATCTCCCAGTCCATCGCGGTCACCGGCAGGCCCTGCGGCACCTGCCGGGTGACCGGGAGACCGTCCACCAGCTCGCGGCCCTGTTCGTCGGAGCCGGAGAAGACGTGGCTGGTGTAGTAGTTGACGCCGAGGAAGTCCAGCGGCTGGGCGATCACCGCCAGGTCACCGTCCTGGACCGGGAGCCGCAGGCCCCGCGCGCCGAGGTCGTCCACCACGTCCGCCGGGTAACTGCCCAGCACCAGCGGGTCGGTGTAGATCCGCGTGCCCAGGCCGTCGGCGCGGCGGGCCGCCTCGCGGTCCGCACGGGCATCGGTGGCGGGCAGCGCGTGGGCGGTGTTGAGGGTGATGCCCACCTGGATCGGGCCGGGGGCGGTCGCGCGCAGCCGCTGCGCGGCGAGGCCGTGGCCGAGCAGCAGGTGGTGCACGGCGGCCATGGCGTCGGCGGGGTCGGTCCGGCCCGGTGCGTGCCTGCCGGTCTCGTAGCCCAGCACCGCGGAACACCAGGGCTCGTTCAGGGTGGTCCACCAGCGGACCCGGTCGCCGAGCGCGCCCATGGCGAGCCCGGCGAAGTCCGCGAACCGGTGCGCGGTGTCCCGCGCCGGCCAGCCGCCGGCGTCCTCCAACTCCTGTGGCAGGTCCCAGTGGTAGAGGGTGACCCAGGGCAGGATGTCGCGGGCCAGCAGTTCGTCCACGAGCCGGTCGTAGAAGGCCAGGCCGCGCGTGTTGGCGGCACCGCTGCCGCCCGGCTGGATCCGGGGCCAGGAGAGCGAGAAGCGGTACGCGTCGACGCCGAGCCCGGCGATCAGCTCCACGTCCTCGGGCATCCGGTGGTAGTGGTCGCAGGCGACGTCGCCGTTGTGACCCTCGAACACCGCACCGGGGACGCGGCAGAAGGTGTCCCAGATGGAGGCGGTGCGGCCGTCCTCGAAGGCCGCACCCTCGATCTGGTACGCGGAGGTGGCGACACCCCAGAGGAAGTCGGCGGGCAGGGCGGGGACAGCCGTGGCAGGCGCGTCGGCCGCGTGCGCGGCGGCCCCGGGCTCGATGCGGGTGGTCATGGGTCACTCCAGTCGGCGTCCGTGGCGAGGGGGAGCGTGCGGTCGAGCGGGAGCGTGCGGTCGAGCGGGCTCGGCGTTGGAGGGGGCGAGAGAGCGCTCTCTGGATGACTGGAGTGTCGCCGCCGGACTCCATGGACGTCAAGAGCCCACTCATCCGACCCACCATGTGTGCGAGACCTGAAGGCAGGTCACATCCTGGCAACGTCTCCGACTTCGACTCTTGACAGCACTGCCACCCCGCGCCAGGCTCCCGGCAGCAGAGAGCGCTCTCCTGGCTCAGTCGCCGAGTTAACTCTTTGTTGCCGGAACGTGATTGACGGGACGGAGGCTACCCTGGTTGACTCCGCCACGAAACCGGTTACGGAACCGCTTTCGGAACCGGTTCCACCCCCTTCTCCACCACCGGTTCCGGCCTGGTTCCACTCCACCCGCAGCAGCCGATCAACGACGAACGGAGGCGGACCGGACATGCCGATCACCATCGCCGATGTGGCCGCCCATGCCGGGGTCAGCAAGACCACGGTCTCGCGGGTCCTCAACGGCAAGGGCGAGCTGAACGCGGAGACCGCGGCCCGCGTCCGGCAGGTCATCGCCGAACTCGGATACGTCCCCAGCGCGGGGGCGGTGGGCCTGGCCCGTGGCAGGACCAGGATCGTCGGCATGCTGGTCCCGTCGCTGACCTGGCCCTGGATCGGCGCGGTGCTCCAGGGCGTGATCGACGTCGTAGAGGCCGAGGGATTCGGCCTGCTGCTGTTCACCTGCAACCGCGGGGCGGAGTCGCTCCGAAGCTTCGCCCAGCAGGTGTCGGCGAAGTCCTTCGACGGACTGCTGGTCATCGAACCCGAGGGCACCCTCGACTACATCACCGAACTGCACGACGCCGGGCTGCCGGTCGTCCTGATCGACGACCGCGGCCACCAGCCGCTCTTCCCCTCGGTCGCCACCACCGACCGGGCCGGCGGCGAGTCGGCGGCCCGCCATCTGCTGGAGCTGGACCGGCGGCGACCGATCGTCGTCACCGGCCCCGAGCACTTCGGCTGCGCACAGGAACGGCTGGCCGGCTTCGCCGGGGTGTACGCGGCGGCACAGTCGCCGCTCCCGCCGTCGCGGGTGCTGGTCGGCGACTTCACCGTCGAGGAGGGGTACCGCCTGGTCGCCCGGGCGCTCGCCGACGGGGTGGAGTTCGACGCCGTCTTCGCCCAGAACGACCTGTCCGCGACGGGCGCGCTGCAGGCCCTGCGCGAGGCCGGGCTGCGGGTGCCCCAGGACGTGGCGGTGGTCGGGTTCGACGACGTGCCGCTGGCCTCGTACACCGACCCCGCGCTGACCACCGTGCACCAGCCGCTGCAGGAGATGGGCGAGGCCGCGGCCCGGATGCTGCTGGCGCACTTCCAGGGGACGCCGCTGCCGGTGACCCCGCAGATCCTGCCCACCACCCTGGTCGTCCGGGACTCCACCCGGCCGTAGTCCGTTACCGGCCCGCCGTCCTGACGCACCGTCATCACGGCACTCCGGAGTCCCGCACCCCCATCCCCTCACCCCTCCGCGGAGGCCGCGCCCTCCCGCGATCCCGCACGCCTCCACACCACCACAGCTCCGCACGGCACCACAGCTCCGCACGGCACCACAGCAACCCGGCATCCTCCCAACGGCATTCTCTGAAGTGGGGACTCATGCGCATATCCCGCACCACCGCCGCCCTCGTCGTCGGCGGCCTGGCGATCACCTGCCTCGCTGCCTGCGGCAGCAACCCGGGAAGCAAGTCCAACGGCGGTTCCGCCGCCGGAGTGCTGAACATCGGCATGCCCGACGGGCAGATGACCGACAACAACAACCCCTTCCTCAACACCTCCGCCAGCGCCGCCCTCGGCTACCGCTACATGATCTACGAGCCGGTGGCCATGGTGAACGACGCCAAGCCCGCCGACGCGGCCAAGCCCTGGCTGGCCACCAAGTGGACCTGGACCAACAACTACAAGACCCTCACCCTCACCGTCCGCGACGGCGTGAAGTTCTCCGACGGCTCCCCGATGACCGCCGACGACGTGGCCTACTCCTTCCAGATCCTCAAGGACCACACCGCACTGAACTTCAACGCCCTCGACATCGCCGACGCCTCGGCGAGCGGCAGCACCGTCACGGTGGACTTCAACACCTCCCAGTTCGTCACCCAGGCCAAGGTGCTGAAGACCTTCGTGGTCCCCAAGGCGATCTGGTCGAAGATGTCCGACCCCGGCACCGACCCGGTCACCAGCCCGGTCGGCACCGGCCCCTACACGCTGAAGTCGTTCACCCCGCAGACGGTGACGCTGAGCGCCCGCAACTCCGGCTACTGGCAGACCGCGCCAAAGGTCGGCGAGCTGCGCTACACCTCCTACACCGGCAACGACGCCGAGACCACCGCCCTGGTCAGCGGCGCGGCCGAGTGGGGCTACGTGTTCATCCCCAACGCCAAGACGGTGTACGCGGGCAAGGACCCGGCCCACTACAAGCTCTACTTCCCGCCGACCCTGAGCGCCGACGGCCTGTGGATCAACACCACGCTGAAGCCCTTCGACAACCCGGCGCTGCGCAGGGCCATGGCGATGGTGATCAACCGCGAGGACATCTTCAACCAGGGCGAGTCGGGCTACTTCAAGCCGCTGATCAGCAATATCACCGGGCTGCCGACACCGGCCGGCGACTCCTTCATCGCCACCCAGTACCAGGGGCAGAACGCCACGGTGGACGTCGCCGGAGCCAAGAAGGTGCTGACCCAGGCCGGCTTCAGCTACGCCGGCAACACCCTCAAGGACCCCACCGGCAAGCCGGTCACCATCACCCTGACCGACCCGGCCGGCTGGTCCGACTACCAGACCGACCTGAGCATCATCGCCGACAACTTCTCCCAGATCGGCATCCAGGCCACGATCGACAAGGCCGACGAGAACGCCTGGACGAAGAACATCGGCAGCGGGAACTTCCAGGCCGCGATGCACTGGAGCAACGGCGGCGCCACCCCGTACGACATGTACGAGAACATCATGGACGGCGCGAGCCTCAAGGCGATCGGCACCGACAGCCCCGGCGGCAACTACGGCCGCTTCAACGACCCGGCCGCGACCCAGGCGTTGAAGGACTACGCCAACGCCCCCGACGAGGCGACCCGGACCGCGGCGCTGACCACCCTGGAGCAGATCATGGTCGACCAGGTCCCCATGATCCCGACCTCGGCGGGCAACGTCGGCGCCGAGTACTCCACCAAGAACTGGGTGGGCTGGCCGGACGACGCCAACCCCTACGCCGGCGCCCAGCCGACCATCCCGGAGGCGCTGGACGTGGTCCTGCACCTCACCCCCGCCACCAACTAGTCCACCCTCCACCGCTCTCTCCCGCCGGTCGTGCGCCCCCCCCCCCCCCCCCCCGGGGGGGGGGGCCCGGGGGGGGCGCCCCCCCCCCGGGGGGCGCGCCAAATAAGGGGGTTGGAACACGCACCCCCCCCCCCCCCGAGCCCCCCGCCCC